>JAKQBR010000146.1 GCA_029574005.1 Deltaproteobacteria bacterium
GGCTTGATCTCGAGGATCTCGCCGTCCACGCCGAAGTCCTTGAGCTTGGTGGTGATGAGCTCGGCATTGGCCTTGAGCTCCTTGGGGGTGACGGAGCGCGCCGTGCTTTCCGGTTCCTTCAGGAGCTGGCGCGGCGGTAGCTGGTAATCGTCGATGAACCCGAGCCTGGCCTGGATGGGGATCTCCTTGACCTCGTCCAGGTCGTCGTCCTGCAGGCGGGAGATCTGCGGCTCTTTCTTTTTCCTGCGCTCGCCCTTGTCTTGCCCGTCGGCGGTGACGGCGGGCGGCGCGCTGGGAACAGCGCCAGGCGCCGTACGCTCGCGCGGCCTCTCCTTCTTCTCCAGGATGAGCAGGCCCCTGGCCAGGCCGACGAGGCGCTCCATATCGTAGCCCAGCATCAGGGCGGCCAGGAGCATGGTGAGCAGCAGGATGAGCGCCCCCCAGGGGTTCAGATAGGCCTTCAGGCCCTTGCCGACCACGGCGCCCAGGGCGCCGCCGGCCTTGAGCGATCCGCCCAACACGGTGCTTTCGCCGAAGAAGACGCCCAGCAGGCTTAAAAATACGAACAGGATGATGAGGCTCGACAAGAGCTTTACCCAGTGGATCTCGCGCCGCCGGAAGATCAGGTAGGCGTACTCGGCGAAGAAGACCGGGATGGCGGCCGCGCCCAAGCCCAAGAGCATGATCATTCCGTCGGCGATATAGGCCCCCACGAGGCCCATCCAGTTGTTGATCCGCTCGGTTTCGGTGGCATGCGAGAATCCGGGGTCGTTCGCGGAATACGAGACCAGCGCCAGGACCAGGAACAGGCCCAGGGCGCCCAGGCCGAGCGCGAGGACCTGCTGCTTGTTGATGGGGGGTGCGGTCTTCTTCGGCATCGGGGCTATAGTATCCTCAGTGCGTGAAGCGGTACAAGCATAAAATCATCATCAGATCTCCATGATGATGGGGATGATCATGGGCTTCTTGCCCAGCCGGGCCTTCAGGCTGCGTCCAAGCTCCTCCTTGAGGAGGCCCTGGACGCCGGGGATATCCAGGTCGCCCCGGAGACCGGCATGCAGGACCTCGGCGGCCTTGTGCCGGAGCTCATCCATGATCTCCGGCTCCATCGGGGCCGGCACCACGCCCTTGCCCATGACGTCCGGGCCGATGGCCACGGCCCCGGTGGCGGACTCGATGACCGCGAAGGCCACGATAAGCCCGCCTTCCGAGATATGACGACGGTCTCTCAGGACCACGTCCTTGAGGTCGCCGGTCAGCTCGCCGTCCACGAAGCACTTGCCGTGCGGCACCTCGCCGGATAAGCGCACGCCGTCGTGCTCCAGCGTCCAGACCTGGCCGGGTTTGGACAAGAGGACCTCCGACGCGCCCCTCAGGGCGGCCAGATCGGCCAGGGCCTTCATGTGCCTGAGCTCGCCGTGGATGGGCATGACGATGGCGGGCCTGAGCTGGTCCAGGGCCTTGACGATCTCCTCATGCGTGGCATGTCCCGTGGCGTGCACCTCGGAATTCTCGGTATAGTACACCTTGGCGCCGAACTCGAGCAGCTGATCGACGCAGCGCCCGATGGCGTATTCATTGCCCGGGATCACGCGGGCCGAGACGATGACGCTGTCGCCCTCCCTGACCTTGAACTTGTGCCACCCGCGCGATATCAGCGACAGGGCCGAGTAGATCTCACCCTGGGCGCCGGTGCAGATGATCATGAGTTTTGCGCGGTCCGTGGCGTTCACGAGCTCGGCGTCGATAATCCGGGCCGGGTCCAGGTTCATGAAGCCTTTATCGTCGGCGATCTCCACCACCTCTTGCATGCTGCGGCCGATGATGGCCACCCGACGGTCGTGGCGCGTTGCGATGTCATAGAGGCTCTGGATGCGCCCCACATGGCTGGAGAAGGTCGAGACCACCACGGCCCCGGGGGTGTTCTGCACGATGTCCTCGATATTGCCAAGGATCCTGTCCTCGTCGCGGCCATTGGGGTCCTTCTCGGCGTTGGTGCTCTCGCACATGAAGAGCCGCACTTGACCGAGGTCGGCGAAGCCCTTGGGCGCGAAGCGGAAGTCACCGGAATGCACGATCAATCCCTGCGAGGTGGAGAGCACCAGGGAGATGCAGCCCACCGTGGAATGCACCACCGGGACCGGGTCGATCCGCATGCCGGCCAGGGTGACGCCCCGGCCTTCGTCCAGTTCCATCAGGTCGATGCGGCCGTCCAGATCGAACTCGCGGAGCTTGCGCTTGACGAGCTCGAGCGTGAAGGGGTGGCCGTAGACCGGTATGGGGGCGTCCCTCAAAAGGTACGGCAACGCCCCGATATGGTCTTCGTGGCCGTGCGTGAGCACGATGCCCTGGAAGGCCTCCTGGTTGTCGATGACGTAGCGGAAATCCGGGACGATCTGGTCGATGCCGGTCAAGGTGTAGCGCGGGAACATCAGCCCGGCGTCGATGACGATCGACCCGCGGCTGGTTTCGATGACCGTGGAGTTGAGGCCGAACTCCCGCACCCCGCCCAAGGGGATGATGCGCACGAAACTCATACGCGGGCCTCGATAAGGGCCTGCATGGCCCGGCTTAAGCTGTCCCGGGCCTGCTCTATGTCCGCCAGGGTCTGCATGGGGATGGGGACATGTCCCAGCATGATCGGCTCGCCGATGCGGATGGTCACGGGCACGCGCTTGATCGAGGAGGTCCAGCGCGGCATGAGCTCATAGGCCCCGGAGATCCCCACCGGGATCACGGGACGGCCCATGGCCAGCAGGAGGCGCATCGTCCCGAGCTTATAGGGCAGCAGGCGGTTGTCCCAGCTGCGCTCGCCTTCGGGGAATATCCCTAAGACGTGGCCCTCCTGGATCACGCGCAGGGCGTTGCGCACCGCGCCGATGTCCGTGGTGTAGCGGCGGACCGGGAACGCGCCGGCCAGCGGCAGGATATGCTTCAGGAGAGGGTTCTTGAACTCGGAGTTCTTGGCCATGAACCAGATGACGCGCCGGCTGAAGGTGGCCAGGATGACGGAGTCCAGGAAGGAACAGTGGTTGGGCAGCACGATGGCCGGACCGTGCTTCGGGATGTTTCCCAGGCCTTCGACCTTGACCGGGAACAGGCGCTTGATCAGGCTCTTGATGATCCGGCGCAGGATGAGGAACAAGGGGCTGAAGTCGCGCTTATATGTCCGGTGCACGGGCACCTTCAGCTGCACATGTCCCTTGGCGATGCGCGGGGCCTTCAGGTAATCGTGCGCGAAACGCACGCGGGGGTAAAACTCGATGATCCTGTGGCCGTGCACCTCTGCCATGGCCTTGCGGAGGCAGTCCTCCCACTTCTTTCCGGACTCCTCCAGGAAATCGAAGAACAGCGGAACCCGGTCCGGGACGACCACGATCAGGGTGTCGGACTCGATGGTCAGCGAGGTGATCGCGGCGATCGGGAGCACGAGAGGGGTATGCGCGCCGGAAAAGACCAGCCGCTCGCGCCACAGGGTCAGGATGCCGGTCTCGACGGGCCGGCGGGCATAGTGGATCGCGCTCATGCCGGCGAACCCTTGGTAGCGACCGCGTGGCTCCTCTTCGGAGAGCCGCACGCGCCTGCTCTTGAGGATGGGGGCCGCGGCGGCACTCGGCAGGGCTTGGGCCTGAATCACGTCGTACCACGCGCCGATCGGCTTGAGAATGCCGTTTATGGCCACATGCGTGCGCGAGACGAGCTCCAGCCGAGCCCCGCAACTGACGCAGGTTGCGTGCGCATCCATCCAGTCGAATGCGGCGCAGTGGGGACAGCGGTAGAGGATATCACTAATCATCACGTCGCCTTATGAAGGCTTTCTGTTAAGGACATACGCGTGTGATGTACTTGACTCGACCCCAAAAGTCAAGCCACCTTTCCCTGGCCCGGCCTTGGTCCGAGGCAGGGTTCCCGCGCGCGGCAAACCCGCCGGGAAACACGACGTGCGCCACGCCTCGGGATACCCCCGATGGGGGATCAAAAACCTTGACTTGTCCCGGCAAAGTTGGGTAGGTTTCCTTGAGAATCTTCAGGAGGCGCTATGGCGGGATCGCTCAATAAGGTAATGTTGATCGGGAGACTGGGCAAAGACCCGGAGATGAGGTTCACCCCCAGCGGGCGGGCCGTTACGAACTTCACCATGGCCACCGACGAAAGCTGGGTAGACCAGGGCGGCGAGCGCCAGGAACGCACGGAGTGGCACCGCATCGTCACCTGGGGCAAGCTGGCCGAAAACTGCGCCAAGCTCCTCTCAAAGGGCAAGCTGGTCTACGTGGAAGGCCGCATCCAGTCGCGTTCATGGGACGATAAGGACGGCAACAAGCGCTATATCACCGAGATCATCGCGGGCGGGATGCAGATCTTGAGCCCCAAGGAGGGCGGCGAGTCGCGTGACCTTTCGGAAGGGCCGATCGGCGGGGTCGCCGAGCCCGAGGGGTTCGACGATATCCCCTTCTAGGCAGACCGCCGAGGCGACCGAGCTTCTGATCGCCCCTCAGGGCGTTCAGACATCCGGGTTCTCGATCCCGTAGGGCGGTCCGAAGACCCGTATGATCTCGATAAAGGCGTCGACGATCTCGGGGTCCAGGACATTCTCTTTCATGGACGACAGGATCGACAGGGCGTCATCGACGCTGTAGGCCCCGCGGTACGATCGCTGCGTGGTCAGGGCGTCATAGACATCGGCCACGGCCACGATCCTGGCCTCCAGCGGGATGGAGCTGCCCTTGATGCCGAACGGATAGCCCTGGCCGTCGTAGCGTTCGTGGTGGGAGAGGATGATGTTGACCGTGGTGTCCGAAAGCCGGGCGTCCTTGACCACGTCGGCCCCCCACAGCGGATGGTTCTTGATGATGTGCATCTCGGCCTCGTCCAGCGGTCCCTCGCCGTGCAGGATGGTCTCCGAGATCCCGATCTTACCGCAGTCGTGCAGCCAGCTGCCGTATTTAATGGCCGTCATGCGCTCTTCCGGGATCGCGACGGCCTTGGCGATCGCCAGGGCATACTCGGCCACCCGTTCGGAATGGCCTTTGGTATAAGGGTCCTTGAGCTCCAGGGCATGGATCAGGGACAACATGGTGCTTTCATCACCCAGGCGGATCGATTTCTTCAGGCGGTAGCGTTGAAGAGCGTCCTCCACCATCTCGATCAGGGCGAAGTTGTCCCAGGGCTTGACCACGAAGCGGAAGGCCTCGGCCTTGTTGATGGCGTCGATGGCGGTCTGGAGGCTGGCATAACCGGTCATCAGGATATTGACCGTATCGGGCGAGAGCACCTTGACGCGCGACAAGAGCTCGATGCCGGTCATCTGCGGCATCATGTTGTCGGATACCAGCACCGCGATCTCGTGATTTTTGACCAGGTTGAGTGCCTCGGTCGGTCTGCTGGTGGTCAGGATCTCGATGCCACGGTCGTTGAAAATGCGCTCCGCTAGATTTAAAATGAATTCCTCGTCATCTACGAAGAGTATGTCTTCCTTCATGCCAGCCCTTTGCTTTGTCTGCCTTTCATCATATCACAGGTCTGCGAAGTATCTCAAGGAAACACTTGCCTCAGCCAACCTCCTTATCGTCGGCACGGACCGTAAATATTAGTCAATCCCCCTCAAAGAAATGGCCGAGGGCCGGAAGATTCGTGGAATAGTATGTAAAATAGATGAGATATGACGTAGCGGCCCGAGGTTGTTTTGGCCCCGTGGTTGTGGTATGGCTTGTGCATGCGGGCAATCGGCGAAGTGGTGGAGATCTCAATCGACGGCAAGCCTTCCGTGTATGGCCGGATCGAAGGCTATGAAGCGGACCGGAGGCCGCGCTGGTACCAGGTCGGCATCCTGCTCCTCACCTTCCCGCCCCAGCACCTTACCTGGATCCTCAGGGAGGAGCAGATCGACGGAGAACCCTTCACCATGGACGGCGTGCCGGTCGAGATACGGACGGTGCCCGCGCGTCAGCCCGCGGCGGTGACGGAACCGGCGGTGAAGAAGCGCCCGCGGCCGGGGGCGGTGGTATCGCTGGCCGCGCACACCAGGAAGAAATCCGCCGGAGAAACCTGAAGAGGGGAACCGTATGGACAGGGATGCGGCGCTCACACTCCTGAAAAGCCATATCCAGCAGGACAACCTCATCAAGCATTGCCTGGCCGCCGAGGCGGTGATGCGCCATCTGGCCAGGCGGCTCGGGTACGATGAAGATATGTGGGGCCTGGCCGGCCTCCTGCACGACCTCGACTATAACGCGACCAAGGACGATATGGCGCGCCATGGGCTGCACACGGCCGAGGTCCTCGAAGGCCTCGGGGTGAGCCCGGAGATCATCGCTGCCATCAAGGCCCATAATGCCGAGCACCTGGGCCTGGCAAGGCAAACTCCGATTGACTTCGCGTTGACGGCCGGCGAGACCGTTACCGGCCTTATCGTCGCGGTGGCGCTGGTGTACCCGGACAAGCGCCTGAGGAGCGTAAAACCGTCTTCCGTGGCCAAGCGCATGAAGGAGGCGCACTTCGCCCGCACCGTGAACCGCGAGCACATCATGCTGTGCGAACGGCTGGGCTTGAGCCTGCCTGAATTCGTTGAGATATCCCTCAAGGCCATGGCCGCCATCGATAGCGAGCTCGGACTGGCCTAGGCCTCGACCGTGAACCCCCGGCTGTCCCGGTCGATGATGGCAGGGTTGTCCAGGATTCCAGCCGGGTGAGAATCCGGCCGGGAGAGCGGTGCCGGCGGGTTTGATGCAGATGTGCAAAGGCGTTGGATTTGCAATTAAAGTCGCAAATTGCGACTGCCGATAGGCAAAACCAAGGAGTGGTATGGCGAACGAACGCATTGGAGAAAAGTTAGTCCGGAACGCACTCATCACCCAGGATCAGCTCGTCGAAGCACAGAAGGCGCAGAAGGCCAGCGGCACCCGCCTGGGTTCGCAGCTGGTGAAGCTCGGGTACCTCTCGGAAGAGCAGCTGGTCGAATTCCTCGGGCAGCAGTACGGCCTTCCCGCCATCGTGCTCAAGACCCTTCACCCCGATCCGGAGACCGTCAAGCTGGTGCCTTTGAACGTGGTCCAGAAGTACATGGCCATCCCCTTTGAACGCCAGGGCTCGACGCTCAAGGTGGCCATGACCGATCCGGCCAATATCTTTGCCGTCGATGATCTGAAATTCCTGACCGGGTATTCCATCGAGGTCTACGTTACCTCCGAGGAGTCGCTCAAGTGGGCCATCGACCATTTCTACGACCAGTCGGCGTCCCTGGGCGAGGCGCTGGCCACCATGGAGGAGGAAGACGGATCCATCGAGCTGGCCGAGGGCATGGACGAGGTATCGGTCGGGGTGATGGAGAAGGAGGCCGAAGAGGCCCCGGTCATCAAGCTGTGCAATCTGATCCTGATGGACGCCATCA
>JAKQBR010000244.1 GCA_029574005.1 Deltaproteobacteria bacterium
GCCGCGGTCAATACCGTTCGTCCAACCTTCTCCAAGCCGATTTCTCCTTGCTTGATCTTGTCAAACAGCTTCCGAACCCTCGGCTTGTACTGCGCTGGAATCTTGGGGATATCACCTAAGCTCATAGAAAACCTCCCTTCATTTTAGCCGATCGCCTGTCATTGTTTTCTGAGAATACAAATCCTAGCCCCCTGTCTTCTGGTACCTGATGCCGTATTTGCGCATGCGGCTCCTCAGGGTCTCAGGGAAGACGCCCAGTAAGGCGGCCGCCCCGTCAGGGCCGTAGATCTTGCCGCCGGTCTGTCGCAGTGCCCCCAGGATATGCCGGGTCATGGCCTCTTCCAGGGTCAAGGGCACGTATCCGCCTTGGGAATGCCTGCGCTCAGGCCGGACTTCCCCCGATTGGTGAAGACGCTCGACTTCGAGCAGGGCGTTTCCATCCTTGCCCCGGCTGCGTATCAATATTCGCTCGATCATATTCTCCAGTTCGCGCACATTGCCGGGCCAGGCGTAGTTTTTCAGCTTTTCCATGGCGGAGGGAGGTATCTGCGGGGTGGTATGGATCTTCAGTTCCCGTGCCTTTTTGGCCACAAAGTGGTGCACGAGGGCGGGGATATCCTCCGCGTGCTGCCGAAGCGGCGGGATCGTAATGGGAAAGATATTCAGCCGGTACCAGAGGTCTTCCCGGAATTTTCCCTCGCGCACCATGGCCTCCAGGTTCTTGTTGGTGGCGCTGATAATGCGGACATCGACCCGGATGGTCTGCGTGCCGCCCACGCGCTCGATCTCCTTGTTCTGCAGAACCCGCAGGAGCCTGACCTGGGCCTGCAGGGGCAACTCGCCGATCTCGTCTAGAAAGATGGTGCCCTGATGGGCGCGCTCGAAACGTCCGCGCTTCTGGCTGACGGCGCCGGTGAAGGCGCCTTTCTCATGGCCGAAGAGCTCGGCGTCGACCAGGCTCTCCGGTATGGCGCCGCAGTTCACCTTGATGAAGGGGCCTTCATTCCTGGCGGACAACCGGTAGATCTCATTGGCGATAAGCTCCTTGCCGACCCCGGTTTCCCCCAGGAGCATGACCGGATTGCTCAGGGGCGCAACCTGGCGGACCATGTCCATGACACCGGCGAGGCCATTATCCGCGCCGATGATGATATCCCCGCAGTAGCGCCGCAGTTCCTGGCTGAGTTCGCGGTTCTCCACATCCAGCATGTCCTTGAGCTTGAACACCTCCTGGTAGCGCAGGGCATTGGACATGGCGATACTGAACGGCTCGCGCAGCAGCGCGAAGAGATGGGCGTGTTCCTGGGTCAATGATCCATGCCCTTCGGCGAACAAGGCGACCCCGCCTATGTTGATCCCGTCCATCGCCAGATGCATCACCATAACCGATGGGTCTCTGGTTTCAAAGAACGGCAGTCCGGCCATGACGATCATGTTCTGGTCGGGATTGTTCTCTATCTTGACCACCTTCCCGGTCTCCACCCACAGCCGCTGAAGAAACTCGATGAGCTCCGGTGTCGGGTTGATAGGGGGGATCACCCGTATCTTTCCCGAGGGCGTGATGGTCAACAGGTTCTCGATCATGATGGCGTCGTGCCTGAAATGGCAGAGCGATAATTCCGAGATCGGGATATAGGGCTGTGCAAAGGCGATAAAGTCCATCATGGCCTTGCCGATATCAAGGCTGCCGCAAATCCGGCGCGACGCCTGACGGAAAAAATCGTTTTCATCAATCTGCATCTCACCCTCGTTTCAGGTAAACGGCGTCCAAGGGACAGATCTCCACGCACATGCCGCAGGCGACACAGCCCTTCGGGTCCTTCAGGTAGGCATGGGACGCAAAATCACGCGGGTAATCCGCCGGCATCGTGATTTCCAGACATTGAAAGGGGCAGATCTCCACGCACAGCGCGCAGGAGGAACAGACATGGGCGTCCACCACGGGTTTGGGCCATTCCGTCCGCTTTACCCGCACACATTCGCCCCCGGAGGCGTTCAATACGGCACCGGAGGTCGGGCAGGCGCGACCGCACACCCCGCATTCAATGCACTGAGCCCCATCGATGACATGCGGCTGCTTCTTTTCTCCGGCAATGGCATCGGTCGGACACGCCTTGGCGCATGCCCCGCAGCCGATGCATCTTTCAGTGATCATATACGGCATGCCTTGTCTCCTTTCGCTCATCGGTGAGCGGTGAGGGCAATGCCCCATAAGTGAACTCCAGCCCCAGTGATTTGAGCGTCTTCCTGGTGGGAACGCCGTTATCGTCCCAGCCTCTGATCCGGTAATAGTGCGGCAGCATCTTCTCGAGCGGAACCTTGGTTTCCGGCCTGCCGGGGATCTGTTCCACCTCCAGAAAGCGTTTCGGCAGGGTATCTTCCGCACCCGTCATACCCTCGCGCAGGTTGAACATGCGCTCCAAGGTAAACCCGCGCGCGCCCATGGCCAGGAAGTCACCAAAATAGAATTTCATGCCCGTGGCCAGCGCTATGGCCTTGCTGTGCGGCAGGAGCGGCACATGGACCCGAA
Source organism: Deltaproteobacteria bacterium (assembly GCA_029574005.1). Lineage (GTDB taxonomy): Bacteria > Desulfobacterota > Desulfomonilia > UBA1062 > UBA1062 > JAKQBR01. The sequence goes on from JAKQBR010000244.1 coordinate 2,531, forward strand.
GGAGCCCCATGGGCAGCATGTCGGCCAGCTCAATGATCGGCCAGACAACGTTCAGCACCTTTTCCACGATAGAGGCGAGGCGCGGCTTTTCGTACAGCGCGAAGGCCGGCCCCGGCACCGCGCCCAGGCCGGTGAACAGGCACTGGCCGCAGGAGCTGATGGCCGACATCATGTTCTGAAAGAGTATGACCCAGCCCGCCTTGGAGCGCGTGTGGTACTGATCGATCCGTGACGGCCCGGCGACCTCGAAGAATACCACGTAACCGCCGTCCAGATGGCAGCCGCCGCGATTGGCCGTTGCAAAACCGAGGCCGTGCCCAACGGCGCCGCGCGGCTCATAGGCCGCCAGTTCCAGACCTTTTACCTGCGGCGCGAATTCCTTGCCGCCGTATTTCTCCGACAGGTATCTCGTGCCCTTGGCAAGATCATCGCCTATCTCGCCGCGGCGGTAGGCCATGTCTTCCAGGACCCGGGAGAGATTGTCCTTCTTGCCGAACTCAATGCCGTTTTTCCACAGCCCCTTCTCATTGAGCTCGGCCGCGAAGCCGATGAGCGTGCAGGCGCCGATGGCATCGAGCCCCAGCAGGTCCATCTCATGGTTCCAGCGCAGGATCGCCTCCATATCGTTGATGAGCATGTTGGCGCCCAGCAGGCACAGGATCTCGTATTCCGGCCCTTTCACCTCCTTGCCGTCGATTTCGACCAGACGGCCGCAGCGGATGGGGCAGGAAGGACAGCCGTAGTTCCTGGTCATGAATTCTTGCGCCAGACGCTCGCCGCTGAGCTTGTGCGCATCCTCATAGTGGCCCCGGGAAAAGTTCTTGGTGGGCAGTGTATTGCCCCTGTTGAGGCGTTGCAGAAAAAACGCCGTGCCGAAGCGCGGGGCTATCTCACCGGCAAACATATGGTTCCGGATCGATTTCACCCAGCCTTTATTATGCTCCTTCAGCCTTTCGGGCTGGACCACCTCGAGCTTGCGAGTGCCGCGCGCCACGATGCCCTTGAGGTTTTTGGAACCCATGACCGCGCCCATGCCGCCGCGGCCGTGCGAACGTTCCTGTGAGACAATCGTGGCCAGGAGCACCAGGTTTTCTCCGGCCGGTCCGATGACCATCTTGCCGCCCTTGCCCATGGCATGCTGGGCGTCATGGGTATTCATGCCCCACAAGTGCCGGGCGTCCTTGATCGAGACCCTGTCGTTCTCTATCTCGATATAGACGGGCTTTTCCGCATGGCCGCGGATCAGGATCGTATCCCAACCGCAGCGTTTGAGGTGCAGGCCGAAGTGGCCGCCGCTGTTGGAATGGCAGACCTTGCCGGTCAGCGGACTCTTGGCGGAGACATCATAGCGGCTGGAGCAGGGAGCGCCCGTACCGGTCAGCGGTCCGGTATTGACGATCAGGACGTTGTCTGGCCCAAGCGGATCGATCCCCGGCTTGATCACATCCCACATGATCTTGGTGGACAGCGCGCGGCTGCCGATGAAGAGTTCCCGGTCCCTATCGCTCAGCGGATATTCGCCGATGACGCCGGTCGTCAGATCGATATCGAGCACCTTGCCCGTGTAGCCCTTGTATCTGCTTGCCATACCCCCCCCCAAAAAAAATGAACGAGAACATTCACCCCTAGATGACATGATTGTAGATATGACTCGACACAAGATCTCCGCAGTCCACGCCGCTCTGGCATGCGAGCTCGGTGCCGACGCCGTGGGCGGGGCCGGCACAGTCCCCGGCCAGATAGAGCCCCTTGATCGGGGTCTCATGCGGCGGCCGCTTGAATGCGACCTGATCCGGGGTCTGGGCCGTGGTGATGGCGGAGCCGTTGCTCTTGCCGATCCAGCTGGCTAACGTGTTGACCGTCCAGGTATCGCAGAAGATGATATTGTCCCTCAATTCAGGGAGCATGGCGTACAGCGCATTCATCATCCCGTCGATCCATGCCTGTTCTCCCTGTTTGAGCGGCACATCCAGGGTGGGCGCGCAGGCCACGGCCGTGAGCAGCTGGCACCCCTCGGGCGCCAAGGCGGGGTCATAGTTCGACGGTACCGGCGCATAGATGGGGAGCACATCGGGAAAGTCGCCGCTATCGAGCTGATTGATGAATTTGCGCGTGTCCTCGTCCGTGAGCGCGCCGCCGGGAAGCTTGAGCGGCACCCCGCCGACCAGCACGCCGGCATCGACCAGTTTCTTTTTAACACCGATCTTGGCCTGGACGGCCGTCCATGAGGATTTGATCTTCCGCACCCGCTGGACATATTCAGCCGGAAAGAACTGAGGGCCGGTCAATTTCTCGACCGTGTCGCGGACATTGGTTGTGCTGATAACGGCACGCGCGGTGATCTCCTTACCGTCATTGAGGGTGACGCCGCCGACCCTGCCTTTGACGATATTGATCTTCCTTACGCCCGCGCTCAGGCGCAGCGCGGCCCCGTGCCTTTCAGCACCCTTCAGGAAGGTCGATGGAATCGTGACGCAGCCGCCCCGCGGATACCCGACCGGCTTGATGCTAAGACCCTTGAAACTTTGCTGCAGGCACCAAACGGCCTCACCCGCCGAGGCCTCCCAGGGAGGCACGATAAAGTAAAGCCCCAAGACCGCGCCAATCAGGATGCGTATGTCCGGATTCCTGGTGTACCTCTTCATAAAGTCTTCGACGGAAATATGGTAGATGGCCTCGATTTGATGCGGTTTCATGGTGACAATCTCGTAAAAGAGCCTGAAGATGCCCGGGTAATGGATCGGATTGATCCTGATCTGCCAAGCCAGCCGGGGACCGACATTTTTATATATCATGGCCAGCATGGATTTCGGCAAGGTCACATCGATGTTCAAGCCCTTGAATTGAGCTGTATTCTTGGTGAAAAGAAATTCAATGGGCGTACCCATGCCCAGGCGCCTGGTCAAGTCGCCAAAGGGGCCATGGTTTTCATGGACGAAGAGGTGTGTACCCGTATCAACCTTGAATCCTTGCTTTTCATAGTACGAACATGCCCCGCCCGGGCGCGGATTCTTTTCAAGGATGAGTGTTTTCATGCCGTTGAGCGCGCTGATGGCCCCCGCGGCCGAACCGCCCATACCGGTGCCGATGACGATCACGTCATAATCATAGGTCCCGTCCTTCATTGTACCACCTCTATTCATATCAAATAACCAGCAGGCTATGAGACTTCCCGGCCCAGCAGACGCTGCGATATTTGCAATATGCGTGCCCCTTGAAAAGGGATGGGAAACCATGCCTAGATGGGCCGGATAGTGAGGTGAGGGACAAGCATGCCCTTAAAAAGGGACCGCGGCCTGAGCGCTCATGGCATGCGAATCATGATATCAAACGATACAGGCCGTTATATACAACGACTCGTCGGATTCAACGGCTTTTCCGCATGGACATTCATGTCCGGGAAGATATAAAAACACCCGGTGTTCGAAAACGGACATCGACCTTCTCTATCTGACCGTCTCAATCTGGCCCCTTATCTTTTGGGGTTTGATGCCAAGCTTGCGCATGCGGCTCCTCAGGGTTTCAGGGAAGACGCCCAGTAAGGCGGCCGCCCCGTCAGGGCCGTAGATCTTGCCGCCGGTCTGATGGAGAGCGCCCTGGATATGCCGCGTAATGGCCTCATCCAGGGATATTGCCGTGTCCACGTCCTGAGCGCGTCTCCGTTCCGGTCTGACGTCCCCAGGCAGGTGAAGGCGCTCAATTTCGAGCAGGGGGTTGGCGTCCCTGCCCCGGCTGCGTATCAAGATACGCTCGATCATGTTCTCCAGTTCGCGCACATTGCCGGGCCAGGCGTACTTTTTCAGCTTCTCCATGGCGGTGGCGGTTATTGGGGGCGGGGTGTGAACTTTGAGCTCACGTGACTTCTCGGCTATGAAGTGATGAACGAGGGCCGGTATGTCTTCCGCGTGTTGCCGAAGCGGGGGAATGGTAATGGGGAAGACGTTCAGCCGGTGCCAGAGGTCTTCCCGGAATTTTCCCTCGCGCACCATGGCCTCCAGGTTCTTGTTGGTAGCGCTGATAATGCGGGCATCGACCCGGATGGTCTGCGTGCCGCCCACGCGCTCGATCTCCTTGTTCTGCAGAACCCGCAGGAGCCTGACCTGGGC
>JAKQBR010000253.1 GCA_029574005.1 Deltaproteobacteria bacterium
GTTGCATGAAGCGTTTCCTTACTGGTTTATTATGTTATCTCTAACAGAATTATGCGGTTTGCAAGCCCCGTCAGGAGGCAAACCGTCTTTTTAGCGCTTCGAGGGGTAGCGCATCGAGAAGCCGAACAGATCGGCGGCTGCGTCGCGCATCGCGGGCGAGCAGCGCGCCTCTTTGAATTCACGCCCCTCGGCAAACCGGCGCCAGAAAGGCGGCAGGTCCTGCATGCGCGATACCATCCCGCCTTCCGTGTCAGGCGCCACATAGTACATCTTCTTGATGCCGGAATTTATGATGCGCGTCAGACACATGGGACACGGTTCCAACGAGCTGTAGAGCACGAGACCCTCGCATGCGCGCGGGTTGCCGCCCATACTGGCCAGGGGCTTTTGCATGCGGTCCTCGTAGCGGTTGAGCAAATCCATCTCGGCATGCAGGTCGGAGCGGAAATAGCCGGAGTACTGGCGGTTGCGTCCGCACTCGATCACCCGGCCCGTGCGTTCGTCCACCAGGCAGGCCCCGATGCCGCCCGACTTGGCGCTCAGGGCGGCATAGGCCTCGTGGATAGTCTCCAGAGCATAGGGGTCGTCGGGATAAGCCGGGTCGGCTTTAAGGGCCTCGATGCGGGCCTTGAGTCCGGCCAGGCCTGTCTGTCCCCCTGGTTCGCCAGCCGCGGCAAGGGTCGAGGCCGTCAGCAGGGCTACGGCAAGGCAGATCATCCTCACCCGGGAGATATTTCTCATCATTGCCCCGCTCCTGTATCATGGTCTTGGGGGATCTTGGTTCTCATGGTTCTGTCCAGCAGATAATGCATGCCCATGCCACTTAAGAATCCGATCGCCATGTTCGAGATCAAGGCAACCGCCACGGTAACGGCTAAGGGTATAAGCTCCCGATCGACTTTAAGCTCCACGGCAAAACCCACCAGTTCGAGGCCCACCAGCAGCATCATGGCGCCGATGATGGCGCCGGGAAACGCCAGGAACAGGCTGACGATCGAGCCGGCCAGAAACAGGCCCAGGCTTATCTCGATAGCACCCTCGATGATATTGGTCCCGCCGGTGCGGGCGCCGAAATAGTACTGACCGGCCAGGCCGCCGGCGCCATGGCACATGGGCATGCCCCCGAAAAAGGGGCTCACCAGGTTCATGATCCCGGTGGACAGCGAGAGCTTCCGCTCGCTCACGGACCTCTCGGGCCAGTACCGCATGATCAGGGCCGTGGTGGCGATCACGGCATTGGTCGCGGTCAGGGGTATCTGGGCGAAACCTCCCCGCACCAGGGAATCCCATACTTCGCCGGGGCGAAACAGGGTCAGGGACGGCAACGTCAATCCGGAAAACGCCACCTGGGAGAAGCGCCCCTGGACAAACATGATGGCGATGCCCAGGGCCATGAGCACCACGGCGGCCGGGGCATAGCGGCTGCGGCGCAGCGCCACGATGATGGCGAGCGAAACCGCGACCAGCACCCAGGAGGTCTTGAGCATGGGCAGGGCCTGCAGGGCCAGCAGCACGCCCAAAGCAGTCTGGATGCCCCTGACGACCGACAGCGGCGTTATGCGGGCGATGATGCCCATGACATTCGTAAGGGAAAAGATCATCCAGACCAGCCCCATGGCAAAGGCCGAGGCGCATACCAGCGAGGGCGGCCAGGCCTGCGCGATGGCCATCACGGCCAATACCTTCATGGGCTGGATGGGCATGGGCAGCCGGTAAACCAGACCGGTGGCGATATTGGACAACCCCATCATGATGAGCAACCCGGCCGGATTGAGCTTGCAGATCGAGATATAGCCGACCGCCAAAGGGATGAAGGTGCCCAGGTCGCCCAGCGACCCGGACAGCTCGCGCAGGTTGAATTCAAACGTCCCGATCTTCAAGGCCTCATCACTCCGGACGCAAGATATGCGCGCACGCGCGTCTCAAGGCTGGCATCCCCTGACGCCACATCCAGCACCAAGGCCTGTTCGGGGTCGGCATGGCACTCCAGGAACGCTTCCAGCAGGTCCTTGCGGACCACGACCAGCAATTTCAGCCCCGAGGCCTTTACCTTCTGAAACAGGTCGAAATGCGCCAAGCCGCGCATCTCCAGGCGGCCGAACTCGTCCAGGATAAAGGGCAGGTTCGGGTCCAAGGTAGCGAAACGCGCGTCGACCCTCTGGAAGACATCGTCCTCAAAGGCATAGTGGCCCGTGGAAAGCGGCTTGGTCCTGTCCGGGGTGGACACCCCCATGAAGATCTCCCCGCGCTCGGGCAAGGTCAAAAGCTTGATGCCCACGGCTACGCCGTTTTCCACGATCTTGAGGCTCAAGAAGCCCTGGACCGCCAGGTTGTTATCCAGGATGGCGCGCTTCAGGAACGTGGTCTTGCCGCAGCCCCTGGCGCCGGTCAGGATCAGCATCCGGGAGCCCTTTCAAATGATCGCGTCAACCAGGCCATGGTTATCTCTATCCTTATGAGATGCATTGTGCAATCCTGATAAATCCCTCTCTGAAGCGGCGCTCGCGAAAGTCATCCTCCGTCATTCCCGCGCAAGCGGCAATCCAGGGTTGCTCTTTGTTTCCGGGTCCCCGCTTAAGCGGGGGCGACGGCAATAAAACACCTTTGGCTACGACCTCACCGCGGAGCAGGGGAATCTCAGTGAACGTTCCGGCGTGCTGTATATCACAGTTTGCCTCCCAAGGCCGTAAAGCTATGCCCCAGGTATTTGGCATAAAATTCATCCGCGACCTTGGTCATGTCGATATCCGTGAAGCGCTGGGGGTACAGGGTTTTGGCCGTCCAGAGAACACCCAGCACGCAGTGCGGCGCCGGCCAGTCCCACCAGCCGACGTTCGACGGAAAGGCATAGACGCGGCGCTGCTGCACTGCCTTGACGGTCTTGAACTGCGAACTTTGCAGCACCTTGTCCACGTCATAGGTATCCTTGGACGACCCTAAAAAGATCACATCCGGGTTCCACAAGGCCACCTGTTCGGGCGAGACATCGCACCAGAAGCCTTTTAAGCCCGCGGCCACGTTTTCGGCCCCGGCCAGACGCAGCCACTCGGTCTGCAGCATCTCGCCCGTGGCCACCATGAAGACACTCTTGGGACCGGCGAACATCACCTTCAGGCGCTTGTCCGGCGGGATATCGCGGGTGCGCGCGGCCGCGAGGTTCAAGAGCCTGCGGCAGTCAGACAGATAGGCCTTGGCCTGGTCCTCGCAATGAAGCACCTTGCCCACCAGTTCCACGGCCGCAAAGCTTTGGGCAAAAGTCTCGCCCGTCAAGGCGATGACCTTGACCCCGGCGCTCTCCATGGCGCCGATCTCGGACTTGTTGAACGAGGCATAGGCGAAGACCACCTGCGGCCGTAATCCGGCAAGCTCCTCGATATTGATCTTGTTGACCTCCAGGATGATGGGCCGGGCCGCAAAGGCCGGGTCGATCCTGGCCAAAGGCCCGGCCAGCTTGCCGTAGATGCCGCGCTCCACGAGCTTGGACTGCTGATGGAGCGCGTAAACGATGTCTCCACCGCCGGCAAAACGCTCGATCTGCTGCGGCACCTCAACCCGGCGGCCCTTCATGTCCGTGACGGCCACCGTCTTCTCACCCTGCCCCACGGCGTTGCAACCGGACAGCATAAGTATGATTAGAAAGTATCCTATAAAATTTTTTGCATGTCCCATGATTCACTCACACCCATCTATTAATAGATTTTCCCACCATTCAAGATGATACCGAGGAGTCGAGGAGGGTTGCCCGCAGGTGTACCCAAACGTACTCCGAGGAGCAACCCGACGACGACGACAAAGGTAGCGCTTGAATGGTGAGGAAAATCATAAGATGACTCCCATGGTCCCCTGATTGTACAGGTTGCGCGCGAAGCACTCGATGGCTATCTTCGCCCCGAACACCATGTGCGTGAGCATGCTGCGGTTGCCGACCGCGATGCTTTTGCCCTGGTAATCGCGGCCCAACGTATGCTCCGGGACGGTCTTGAAATAGCCCGAATAGGGGTAGTCCGGGTTGTTGTCGTTCTCGTCGTGGTACTTATATCCCGACGGGTAGGCGAAGACCTGGTGGGTGCCGGTCATGACGGTCAGGTACTGGGCCTCGCCGGGTTCGTAATAGAACCAGTCCACCTGGTTGTTGCAGGCCTGGTAGGGCAGCGGAAAATCATGCTCCCCGACGCCTTCCACGAGGATGAGCGCGATGCGCTTATCGCTCAGGTTGCGCTCGATCAGTCCCCGAATGGCGGTGATGGTCCCCGGGGAGCCCAACGGTGTCGCCACGGGGATGCTCCAGCTCGTGGCCGGGATCATGACCGACTTGCGCAAGGGCGTGCCGGTGGTGCGGAAGGTCCAGCCCTCGCGGGCGATCAAGAGGTACTCCGGGATGCGCTCAAGCGTATAATCCACGCCGGGGAAGAGGCTGATCCACTCCTGGCGGCTCACCACCCGCTCCACGTTATCCAGTCCGCGCACATAGGCCAGATCACCCGGGGTTGCTTGATGCAGGCCGGCGTAGCGCGCCGACCAGTGGCTCGAAATAGCCAGGCCTTCCAGCCGGCTTAAGTCCATCTCGCCCGCCACCGCACGCATGTCGCCGGTGCCGATGATGAGCGGGGTGTAGCCCGAGGCGTCCACGAAGCGCCGGACCTCTTCGAACACGGCCTTGAAAAGCGCCTGCCTTTCCGAATCGGCAAGGGGGTTGTAGCGGCTGACGAAATATTGATGGGCATAGCACAGACAGGCCAGCTGGGGCTGATACTTGTCGATCAGGTCCAGGGCCGTATCCGTGACCCAGGCATTGCTGGCGTTTTCGACATCACCCGGATAGGGGTGCCGCGCCAGGACATCGCGCACGATCCGTGTCTCGGGGCGGTCGTCTTCCCGCTTGGCGCCGGTGCGCAGGTCGAAGAGGTTCTGCCACTGACGGGCGTCGATGATTGCCAGGCTCATGAAGCCACCTCCTTATGGAATTTGCTCACCAGGGCGCCGTGCATGCGGATGGCATAGCCGCACTGAGGGCAGCGGTTCTCGGCGCAGAGAAAATGCTTGAGCTTGTCGCCGCCGCAGCCCAGGCTGATGCGTTCGATCACGGTTTGGCCGCAGCCAGGACAGGCGCTGTTGACCCACTGGGACCCCACGAAATTGTGGAAATACACGTACGCCAGCCTGGCGCGCGCGCCGCTTAAGGCCTTGTCGATGGCCTCTATGCTGGGATACGCGCTGTCCTTCATCTCGTGCTCGGGCAACAGCCGGAAGACGTGCCAGGGGATCTCGCGGTCGATCCCGGAGAGAAACGTGGCGATGGCCTCGATATCGGCGTCATTGACGCCCTGGATGATCGGGGTGGTCACCTCCACATGCCGTCTGGCGGCCAGGGAGCGGATATTGCGCAAAATCGGCGCCACATCGGGCACGCCGATGTATTCCTGGTGGAAGGCCGAGGTGAAGCCCTTCAAGCCGATATTGATAAAATCGAAGATCTCAGCCAAAAGCCCGGTGGCCTCCTCCGTGGTATAGGCATTGGTCAGGCACCCCAAGGGAAGCCCGGCCTTATCGGCCTGGACCTTCAGGTCGATCAGGCTCGGCAGCGATACCGTGGGCTCGTTGACGTTAAAGACGATCGCATGGCATTCGAGCTTCACGGCCATGCGCACCAGCTCCGCGGTGCTCAGTTCATACATGGCTTCGGTCTGCTCGGCCGGGTCGCGCCGCGCGATGTAGCCGTTGGAGCAGTAGCGGCAGGAAAAATTGCACCCGCTGGTGCCGATGGTCATCACGCGGCTGCCCGGGTAGGCATGGTAGAACGGCAGCGATTCGACGCGGCTCATGGCATAGGTGCTCCAGCGGTTCGGGTAACGCTCATGAATCGCGCCGGCCTCCGCGTAGTACATCCGGCAGACGCCGTAGCGTTCGCGGTCTAGTTCACATCGCCATTCACAGTAGGTGCATCGCATGCGGGTACCTCCGTATGGTTTTGTCCGGGAAAAAGCGTGCCGGGTTTCAGGCTGCGGGGCGTCACCACCGGCAGGCCCGTGATCGTGGTGTCTCGGCGGATGTTATCGCCCAGGACCTCGCGCAGTATCCGCTCCTGCATGACATCGACCGTGGGGCCTTGGGCCACGACACGTCCGGCCCTGAGCATGACGACCATATCGCAGTAAGCCAAAGTGAGGTTGGGATCGTGCAGGCTGATGAGCGCCGTTACCCCGCGCCGCTTCACCACGCGCTGCATGAGCTCCATCATCATGTGCTGGTTGGAAAAATCGAGGTGGCTGTTGGGTTCGTCCAGGAGCATGACGGGCGTATCCTGAAACAGGGCGCGCGCGAGCATCACCAGCTGCCGTTCGCCGCCCGAGATCTGATTGAAGGGCCGCAAGGCCAAGGCTTCGATCCCCACTTCAGAGAGGACCTCCATGGCCGCGGCCGTTTCTTTGCGACCGGGCGCGGCCCAGGATCTGACCCGTGCGGCCGCTCCCATCAGGACCATTTCCCGGCAGGTGAACGGAAAGGCCGTGGCGGAACTCTGCGGCACCAGGCTGATCAGGCGCGCGATCTGGGGACGCGCCAGGTGCGTAAGCTCCTTGCCCATGGCCTTGACGTGACCCTGCATGGGTTTCAGGACGGCGCCCACCACCCGCAGCAGCGTGGTCTTGCCGGAACCGTTGCGGCCCATGAGTGCGCAGATCATGCCTTCGGGCACCTTGAGATCGATGCCATGCAGCACCTGAAGCCTGCCGTAGCCGGCGCTTACCTGCTCAATTGCCAAGCCCACTCTCGACTCCTGCATACCTGCGGCTCATGACCAGGTAGCCCAGAAAGGGCGCCCCGATGATGGACGTCACGATGCTGATGGGAATTTCCGCCGTCAGGACCGAGCGGGCCAGGGTATCCATGAGCATCAGAAAAGTGCCGCCCAAGAAGGCGGTGGTCGGAATCAGCTTCCTATGGTCGGTCCCGGCAAGGAAGCGGGCGATATGCGGCATGATCAGGCCCACCCAGGCGATCGTGCCCACCGTGGCCACGGACGCGGCCACGATCAAGGTGCTTATGACGACATAGAAGATCCGCCAGGCGAGCACATTGATCCCTAAGGACATGGCGTCCTCTTCATGCTGAGTCATGATATTGAGCCGCCAGCTGAAGACGCACAGCAATATGGACCCAAGCACAATGAGCGGCAAGGTCGTCGCGACCTTGGACCACGACGCGGTATGGAAGCTGCCCATGATCCAGAACACGATCTGGGCCAGCTGGTCGTACGGGTTGGCGATGTACATCAGGATCGACAGGCCGGCCTGGAAAAAGGCCGAGACCACGATCCCGGAAATCACCAGCACCGCGGCCGAGCGGTCCCAGCTGCTTAAGGCCAGAAAATAGGCCAGCGTTACGGCCGCGATGCCGAAGACAAAGGCGCTTGTCTGGACGGCCAGGGTTACCTGGGTGAAGAAGAGAATGGCCATGGCGGCGCCGAAACACGACCCGGCCGTTACGCCCAGGATATCGGGCGCGGCCAGGGGGTTGCGGAACAGGGCCTGGAAGACGGCGCCCGCAATCGATATCCCGCAGCCCACCGCAAAGCTCATGATGATGCGCGGCAGGCGGATGTTCCAGAAGATCAGGAGCGTCTCCTGGTCGGGCGCACCCAGGATGCCTTCCAACCCCAGCGAGGAGAACAGCATGCGGGCAATCCCGTCCAGGCCGATGGGATAGCGCCCGGCGCACAGAGACACGATGAAGCTCGCCAGGAAGAATCCGAAAAGGATCAGACGCCGCCCGCCTTTCACAGACGTCCCCCCAAGGCGGTGAAGGAATAGCCCAGGTACTTGGCATAAAAGCCATCGGCGATTGCCCGCATGTCGACGTCCTGGAAGCGCTCAGGATAGAGCGTCTTGGCGGCCCACACAACGCCCAGCACGCAGTGGGGGGCCGGGAAGTCCCACCAGCCGACATTGGACGGAAAGACATGCACCCGGCGCTTTTGAATTGCCTTGAGCGACGTGAAGTGGGGGTTCTTATAGATTTCGTCCACGCTATAGGTGCCCAGCTTCGATCCTAGAAAGATCACATCCGGGTTCCAGGACGCCACCTGCTCGGGCGAAACGTCGGCCCAATTCCCCTGCACCGAAACCGCCACGTTCACGGCCCCGGCGCGCTTAAGGAGCTCGCTTTGAAGCATCTCACCCGTCGCCACGGTATAGATGCTCTTGGGCCCGGTAAAGAGGACCCGGCGATACTTCTCTGGCGGGATGTCCTTGAGCCGCTCATGGACCAGATCCAAGAGAAGCCGGCAATCCGCGATATAGGCCTGCCCCTTGTCCACGCAGTTCAGGGCCTGGGCCATGAGCTTAACGGCCGCGAAACTCTCTTCCAGGGTTTCGCCCTTGATGGCCACCACCGGGATGCCGGCGTTTTCAAGCTTCTCTCGATCGGCCGTGTCCGAGGCGTACACGAACACACACTGGGGACCAAGCGCCACCAGGTGCTCGACATTCAAACCGTGATTGTCCAGGGTCTTGGGCAGGGCCGCAAAGTGCGGGTCCACGCGCGCCAGGGCGCGGGCCTCCATGCCATAGAGGTCCTGCTCCACGAGCTTGTGCTGCTGGCCCAGGGCATAGACGATCTTGCCGCCGAAGTGGTGCATGGCCGAGATGCGCGTAAGCTCGCGCGGCACTTCAACCCGGCGGCCCAGCTGGTCGACGACGATCATGGTCCGGGGCTTGGCGTTTGATGAACCGGGACAACCCGCAAGCATGCAGGAGGTCACGAGCAGGGCCATGATGAGAACTATGTCGGATCTCATCCTGGTGTACCGCCCCCTGAAGGCGTCCGGCTGACGGCATGCTTCCATCAGGTTCCCTCCTCAAGACGGTAGACGATCGTCACCGGGATCTGCATGGCGCGCCTGGGCGGCGGCGGCAGCGGTATCTTCCGGATGGTATCCATCGCGGCGCGGTCCAACAGGCCAAACCCCGATGAACCCATCACCTTGATGTCCTGGGCCCGTCCGTCATCGCCCACGACAAAACTCAACTGCACCGTGCCTTCCTGACCGCGCCGCCTGGCCAGCGCGGGGTAGACGAAATACCTTCTGATGATGTGGTAGAGCTCCGCGGTATAGGCGTCGCGGGCATTGGCCAGGGCCCGATCGGCGCTGATGGCGCCGTCCGTTTCTCCGGTGCCGGCTGGAGCGCCGGGTATGCCGGAAGACGCGCCGCCCGTGACCCCGGCCATGGATTCCCGGCCCGTCTGGGTATCGTCCGGGGATGTTTGCTCCACTTCCTGGACCGGTTCAGGGACCTTTTTCTCCGGGGCCATGATCTTGGCCAGCTCCACGGGCTTGGCCAGGCTGACGCTCTTTAGTCTGGCTGGCGCGGCCGGGGGCGCAAAAGGCCCCATGGCGGGCGGGGCCTGGATGATGCTGACCTTGATGATATCATAGCTCGGTCGCGCTTCGGCCAGGGAGCGGAACCACCCCCAGAGGGACACGGCAAACAGGGAGTGCAGGACCAGGGAAACCACCAGGCAGACCGAGAGATCGTTTTTCCTCACCATCACGAACCTACACCTAACCCCTCTAGCATGCTTTGCACAATCTCAGAAGACCGTTTAGCGCGTCTTTAAAAGCTGAACTGACCGGTCTTGTAACCGGTCAGCTCGATTGTATCACTGCCTCTACGCCCGAACCCGGACGGTTGTGCCTTAAAACGATGCGGTAGCCTTGACCATATAGGTGCGCCCGGGGTTCTTGTCGGTGCCTTCCCAGTATTGCTCGTCCGAGACGTTCAACACGCTCACGGATAGCGAACAATTCTTCAGGTACCTGTAACCCACGGTCACATCGAGGCTCGCATGGGGATCATACCCGCCGAACCGATTGTCGATCGTATCAGTGTTATCCTCCTTGTAGAACTGGTCGGTCACATACTGCAAAAGCACATCCGCCCAGAATTTGTCCTGTTTGATGTTGACGCCGAAGTTGTAGACATCCTTTGGCACGCCGGTGAACTCCTTGTCCTCGATGGCGGCGCCGGAATAGAGCTCGAACTCGCCCGCTTCGGTGATCTTGGTCTTGGTATGCGTCCAGTTGGCATACGCTCCAATGTCATCCGAGACCTTGAAGTTCAACGCGACCTCGTAACCCTTGGTATAGGCCTCGGCGATATTCTGGTTCTGCGAGTCTTCCGGGTCCGTATCGGGGATGGTCACGCGGTAGATCATGTCTTCGATGTCGTTCTGGAAGTACGTGGCGCCGACAGTCAACCGGTCGCCGAAGAAGAGGCGTTCGATACCCGCCTCATAGCAGCGCGCGGTTTCCGGGTCCAGGTCCGGGTTGGGCAGGCGCCGGCCCCTGCCGGGGACGTACGAGAAGGCATACAGGTCCCAGATGGCCGGGCTGCGGAAGGAATCGCCGGCCGAGGCGCGGATGGTGGTCTTTGAATCAGGCAGGACCACGACGCTCACCTTGGGTGACACATGCGCCTTGGTGCGGCTGGGGATCTCGTCGCCGGTCGGGCTCGTGTTGGTGGCGTCGAAGGCCCTCCAGTAGTCGTAGCGCGCACCGGCATACAGGATCAGGAAATCGGTGGCCTTCCACTGGTCCTGCAGAAAGGCGCCGGCCGTACGCATCTTGGCCTTGGTCTTCTGGTAGGGCTCCCTGCTCAGGTCCTCGGTGCTGATCTTTGACTGGCTGGCGTCCACGCCCACGGTCAGGGTGTTATTGAAGGGCAAGGTGATATTGGCCTGGCCCCCCAGGCTGTAGCGCTTGTTGGGACGGGTGGACTCGCCCGAACCGGGAGCCATGATGAAGAGGTCCTCGTAGTTGTCGGTCAGGCCGGCATTCAGGCTGATCTCGACGTTCTTGAGCATCGCGTTGTAGTAGCTCAGGTTAAAGATCCTGGTGTCATGGGCGCGCTCGTTGCCGGTGATGTCATACGTGCTGTCGAACAGACTGGTGGAGGTCTCCGGCACCCAGCTGAAGGTTGAGTTCACCACCTTGAAGGCCAGCGCGGAATCGTCAGTCACGTCCCAGTTGAAGCCGAGGTCCAGATTGTCCATCTTGGTTTTCCAGCTCTGATACCCGACGAAACGCGTGTTCGTGTCTCCGCTGGCGGTGTCGATCAGCTCACCGGCAACACCGCCCCGGGTCGTGGTATAGTACTGATCGATGGGACCGATAGTTTTCCTGTCGTAGGCGATATGGTAGGTCACGTCCTTGACGCGGAAGCCCGAGCTGACCGACATACCGGTGAGGTCATAGCTGCCCTTGGTCATCGAGAAAGACAGGGGGGCGTATTCGGTCTTGGAGATGATGTTGACCACGCCGCCCATGGCGCCGCCTCCATAGAGCGAAGAGAGCGGGCCTTTGACCACTTCGATGCGGTCGATAGAGCCCATCGGTATGCTCGACCACGGCGCGTTGCCTTCATAGTTGTTGAGCGGCAGGCCGTCCAAAAGCACCAGGGTCTGCGAGGCGCGCGGGAAACCCCGCAGCTGGATGCCTGCAAACGGATAGGTCATGCCGATCGCGCCTTCCCGGCGGTTGTTCTGCACGCCCGGCATCGCCTTCAAGCCCTGGTCCACGGCAACGACATTCGTGTCTTGCAGCTGGCCGGCCTTGACGACCTCAACCTTGGTGGGGGCCTTGCGCGCCTCCTGCCTGGTCCTGGTGGCCGTGACGACGATCTCGGGCATGACCTCGGGCTTGGCCTGCTGGGCCGCCGTCGGTACGGCCGGCGCCTTCTGTTCCGGGGCCTGTCCGGTCACGGCCGGCTGTTCATTCTGTACACCCTGATCCTCCTGTGCATTGGCGATGCCGCCGATGCACAGGCTCAGCACACACATGACGATAAGTAACCTTTTCACTGCCGAACCTCCTCTCTCATGTTCATTATGCATTTTTTTGCATAATGCAATTTTTATTGAATAGCCATTCGATTGTCAACGGGATAATGCTCTGCTCCCCGGACCTTCGAAAAACTCTCCCGGCGATCAGAACCCCGAGGACCTCAGGCGTCCTTTTCCCAGTACACCAGGGCCGATAGCACACCGCGCGGCCATGCGTACTTCCCATCGAGATGAGCAAGCTTGCGGCCGAGCCGGTCTGAAAGATAGGTGTCATAGCGATCCGTATCCCCGATACCCAACCGACGCTTGACCTCTTCTACGGCCTCTTCCAGCGTGTCGTTGGTCCACGGCTCCCACAGGCCCGTGTCCTCCATGAGCACATTCGCATAGATGCCCATCTGCAGGAGTGCGTTGTACCCGATGTGGAAATTAGGGCTGTCGTGCGGCTGGCCCCAGATATGGCGGGCGATCTCGGCCATCAGTCCGTCCGGAGTGGTCACGCGCATGAGCAGGATGCAGCATCGGCGCGTGACCTCGTCCATGCGCCGGAAGAAGGCCTGGATGTCGGCCGCGCCGTACATGGCATGCGAGCACAGGCTGAAATCGTGATCCTCGACCCGGGCCTCGGGCCAGGCCTCCTGTACGATCTCCACGTTGGCGATCCCCTGCTCTTTCAGGTTCTCCCGCATGACCTCCACCATGGCCCGTGAAGGCTCCAGGGCCGTGACCTTCTTCGCATACGGCGCCAGCATGCAGGCCCAGGCGCCGGTCCCGGCCCCGATGTCCAGCACCGTGGAGCCGGGGTCGGCCTTGAGCCGCTCGATGATGAAGCGGCGGCTGGAGTCGTCCCTGTCCCAGCGCTTCTTGACGCTTGCGTTGAACCCGCGGGCCTTCTTGGCCCACGCGTCCCCCTGTCCTTCAGGTTCCCGCGCCCGTCCGGCCTCGTGCGCCTCCACGATCTGCTTCCATAACAACGGCCAATCCGGTATTTTTTCCATAGCTACCTTCTCTTTGGTCATTTCTTCTGTTCTTTTTTCTCCATGGATACCAAAAACTGATACGGATTTTCAACGAGTTCGAGCCGCGCGATCTCCTCGGCCGTGAGGCCGAGCGACAGGGGGCTGGAGATATACTTCTCGGGCGCATCATTCCACGAGAGCGGATTTTTCTTCATGCCGCCCATATCCTTGATACCGCGGTTGGCCAGTTCCCAATCGAAGCACAGCACATGCGCGGTCCCCGGGCCATTGCGTTCTTCCCGCACGATAAGGATGCCGGCCGGCTGCGTATAGGGCAGATCCTTGAGCTGGTCCTTGGCGAGCGGCTTGGTGACGATCCCGTGTTTCCCGGCCGTCAGATCCAGGAGCTGCTGGATTGCGTCCTCCTTGCACCACACCGGGGCGGCGATATAGAGATAGGCCTGCCGCCCGGTCAGCGGCCAGTGTGCCTGGATATATTTGGCCATGAGATACCCCGAGGTCACCCCGGGACAGAAGTGGTTGTGAAACTCGACACACTTGAGCAGGTCGTTGGGCGCGCCGTCGGCCCAGGCGTTCAGAATCCCCACCATCGCGGTATCCGCGCCCAGCTTGGCGCCGATTTCCTTCCATGTCTCCGGATTTGAGGTCTGCTCCGGGCCGATAGCCAGTTGTACGCGCTCGATCATTCCCTCGCCCGCCTGGGTCAGCAAGCAGGCCACCCGCGTATCGCGCCGGAACAGAGCTGCCTTGAGCGGACGCCCGGAGGGACAATGATAGAACAGCAGATTGCCCTTACCCAAAGAGCAGCCCGTACGATCCTCCAACATATCCAGGGCCGCATGATCCACATACACGGCATTGCTGAGCACGCACAGGGCAGGGTCGCCCTTTTTCAGATCCAGAGACCGCAAACCAGCGCCCACCGCATCTACCATTCCGGCGGCGCACAACAGCCGGGGTATCAGCACAACCAACACAACCGTCGCAACATGCCATTTCCGTTGCATCCAACCTCCTCCGTACCGTCGTACCATGCGGGGCACCCCATCATGTTACCCGATTCAATATGCACATAAAAGCATAAATCGTCATAGCACAATAATAAATATCATGCTACGCTAATGTCATGTTCTCGATCCCGAATGACCATGTCGGCCGCATCCTTCTGCTGGCCGGGCTCCTTAGCCTCTGGAGCCCGCTGTTCTCTCGGGCGGCCGATCGGACGATCGTTGACGCCGCCGGCCGCCGCGTCGCTATACCCCACACGGTAGAGCGTGTGATCTGCTCCGGGTCCGGCTGTCTGAGGCTCCTCACCTATTTGCAGGCCCAGGACAAGGCCGTCGCCGTCGACGCCGGGGAACGGCGCGTGGACATCTTCGACGCCCGCCCCTATGCCCTGGCCAGTCCACGCTTCCAGTCCTTGCCGGTTTTCGGCGAACCGCGCGGCTTCGACCAGCCGGAGCTGATCCTGGGACTCAAGCACCCGCCCCAGGTGATCTTCAAGACCTTCGCTTCCGGCGGGTACGATCCGCAGCGACTGCAGGACAAAACCGGCATCACGGTCGTGGTGCTGGCCTATGGCGACCTGGGGTCGTCTCGCCGCGACTTCTACCAAGCGTTGCGCACCATGGGTGCGGTGCTCGGTAAGACACGGCGCGCCGAGGAGGTGATCGCCTTTTGTGAGACCGCCATCCGGGACCTGGCGCGTCGCAGCGCAGCGGCTCCCGGCGAGCGCCGGCCGACCTGTTATGTCGGCGGTATCGCCTCGCGCGGGCCGCACGGATTCCCATCCACCGAACCGGGTTATCCGCCCCTGGCCTTCACGCACGCCGTCAACGTAGCCGCCGCTGACACGCACCGCGACACCAGCCACTGCTCGGTCGCCAAGGAACAGATCATGGCCTGGGACCCGGATATCATCCTCCTCGACCTCTCCACACTGCAGATGGGGCCGGGGGCGGGGGGGCTCTTCGAACTCCGCTCAGACCCGGCCTACCGCATGCTCTCGGCCGTACGCCGAGGGGCCATCTACGGAGTCTTGCCCTACAATTCGTATGCGCAGAATTTCGAATCGACCCTGGCCGACGCGTACTTTGTAGGCACGCTCGTCCACCCGCGACGTTTCGCCGACATCGATCCGCGACGCAAGGCGGACGAAATCTATACCTTTTTCGTAGGCCGTCCACTCTTCGCAACCCTGAACAAGGCCTATCAGGGCCTGGCCTTTCAACGCATCATCCCATAGGCCTATTATGCACTTAGCCGACGGCCATATCCCCCCCGAGTATTCGCGCTATATCGGCCGCAAGACCGCTTTCATCCTGGCCGGTCTGTTCCTGTTGGCCGGCCTCCTCATCCTGAGCCTTTCCTTGGGCGCCGTGTCCATCGCGCCGCCCGACGTTCTGCGTACCTTGAGCCGCGTAGGCACGAACCAACGCTTTGACCTCATCATCCTCGGCATCCGCCTGCCGCAAGCCCTGGCGGCTGTCATGGCCGGTGCGGGACTGGCCGTCTCCGGCGCGGTCATGCAGTCAATCCTGCGCAATCCCCTGGGTTCACCCTTCACCTTGGGCCTGTCGCATGCCGCGGCCTTCGGTGCCGCTTTCGCGGTCATCATCCTGGATAGCGGCGTTATGACAAGCGCGTCTGTCGGCGCCGTACACCTCACGAACCGCTGGCTGACTACGGCCTGCGCCTTTGCCTTCTGCCTGGGCGACGCCGCGGTCATCCTCGCTGTTTCCCGGTTTCGAAGCGCTACGGCCGAGGTCATGGTACTCACCGGGGTCGCCCTGGGAGCGCTCTTCACGGCCGGCACCCTGTTCCTGCAGTATTTCGCGAACGACGTTCAATTGGCGACCATGGTCTTCTGGACCTTCGGCGATGCGGCACGCGCGGGCTGGTCCGAGATCGGCATCATGGCCGCCCTAACCCTAGCGCTGGCGGTCTACTTTCATTCGCAGAGCTGGAATTACAACGCCATCGGCGCCGGCGACGAGACGGCCAAGGGTCTGGGCATACGCGTAGAACGCGTACGCCTGATCGCCATGCTCGGGGCCACCCTCCTGACCGCCGTGATCGTGGCCTTCCTTGGTGTGATAGGCTTCGTGGGACTGGTATGCCCGCACCTTATGCGCCTCATCATCGGCGATGACATGCGCTTCCTCATCCCCGCTTCCCTGGTCTGCGGCAGCCTGCTTCTGCTGGCCTCCGACACCATGGCACGGCTGATGCTCGCCCCTCATGTCCTGCCGGTGTCGGTGATCACGGCTTTTTTGGGCGTGCCGGTCTTCTTGCTGCTCATCGTCCAGGGGAAAAACGTATGATGCTTGAGGTCGAAGGGGTCCGCTTTGCCTACCAGAGCCGCGCGGTGCTTAAGGACGTCCGTTTCGCCGTCCGCCCCGGAGAACTGGTTGCGGTGCTCGGCCCCAACGGATCGGGCAAGACCACCTTGCTCAAGTGCATCAATGCCATGCTCAAACCATCGCACGGCGCCGTGCGCATGGAAGGCGCGGACGTTCTCAAGATGCTGCCGACCGAGATTGCCCGCCGGGTGGGCTATGTGGCCCAAAAAAGTGAGCCCATGCAGTTGACCGCCTTTGACGCCGTGCTCATGGGACGCCGTCCGCATATCCGATGGAAGGTCTCGCCGCGCGATCTGGCCGTGGTGCAGGCGGTTCTTGAACGCCTCGGGCTCGACACCTTAAGCCTGCGCACCCTCGACCGGATGAGCGGCGGCGAACTGCAAAAGATCTGCCTGGCGCGCGCCCTGGTTCAGGAACCACGCCTGCTCCTGCTGGACGAACCGACCAGCAGCCTGGACCTGAAGAATCAGATCGAGATCCTCACCCTCATCCGCCAGGCAGTCCACGAGCATGCCATGGCGGCCGTCATGACCATGCATGACCTCAACCTGGCGCTCAGGTTCGCCAACAAGTTCATCTTTCTCAAGGATGGCGGCGTCTTCGCCGCCGGGGATACGTCCACGGTCACGGCCGAGATGATCACCGCGGTCTACGATGTCCCGGTCATGATCCAACACCTCGCCGGCATCCCCCTGGTGGCGCCTCTCGATTCAGGGCCCTCCCTCTTTGCCGACAGGCCGTGAAGCGCTTGCCATACGGACCCTTTGTCGGGTATCCTGACACGCACCGGGGATGGTCAATGCCGGTAACTTTTCAAGGAGGTAGTTATGGGGTGCGCCTTTCCTGCACAACTCATTGAAAACACGATATCCTTCCATGGGCATGCCTGCCCGGGGCTCATGATCGGCATCCGCGCCGCCGAGCTTGCACTGCGCGAACTGGGCGCACATGATAAGCCGAACCTGGTGGCCGTGGTGGAAACCGACATGTGCGGGGTGGACGCGATCCAGTTCCTCACGGGCTGCACCTTCGGCAAAGGAAACCTTATCCACAAGGACTACGGCAAGATGGCCTTCAGCTTCTTCCATCGCCCCTCCAACCGAGGCTTTCGCGCCTTGCTGAATCCGTCCCTTAAAATAGGGCCCTCCGAGGAACTGCGGGCTCTCATAAGCAGGATCTCACAGGCGGCGGCAACGCCGGAGGAGCAGCGGGAGATCCAGGTCCTGCGCCAACGCTCCCAGGAGGCTTATCTCGCGGCCGACCTTGACGAACTCTTCATCCGGCAACCAAACACTTGCCCTGCGCCGCGACCGGCTCGTATCCTGGAGAGCTTAGCCTGCGAGGATTGCGGCGAGAAGACGATGGAATCGCGCACCCGTCGTTTCGGCGGCCGGACTCTGTGCATCCCCTGCTTCCTCAAGATCGAGCAGAAGATCTGAGACCGCTTTAGTCCACCATGACCCATGGCCGCCCGTCCACCGTGCGCACCTCGACCGGCACCCCGTACACCGCGCTCAAGGTCTTCTCGGTCAGGACCTCCTGCGGCCGGCCCGCGGCCATTACCGCGCCCCGGTGCAGCAGCACCACCTGATCGGCCACGGCCGTGGCCGCGTTGGGGTCGTGCGTGCTGAAGACCACGGTCTTGCCCGAACTTTTCAGCAGGCGCATCATGGCCAGGATGCGGCGCGTATTGGCCAGGTCGAGGTGGGATGTGGGCTCGTCCATCAAGAGGATGCGCGGGTCCTGGACGATCACGCGCGCCACCGTGCTGAGCTGGCGCTCACCGCCCGAGAGCGCGGTCACCGGACGGTCTTTCAGGTGGGGGATGCCGACCTGCTCCAGTGCCGCCATGGCCACGGCTCGGTCTTCGGTTCCCGGCTGCTGCAAGAGCCCCAGGTGCGGGGCGCGTCCCAGGAGCACGTATTCGAAGACGCTCAAGGCAAACGGGATGCTCTCATCCTGGGGCACCAGCCCGATGGAGCGTTTCAGGCGCTCCCGGCCGGCGGCCGTATCGATGCCCGCCACGCTCACGCTGCCGGATTTCGGCAGCAAGAGCCCCAGGAACAGCAAGAGCAGCGTGGTCTTGCCCGAGCCGTTGGGCCCGAGCACGGCGCAGATGGAGCCTTCCGGTATAGCCAGCGACAATCCAGCCATGAAAGGCTCGCGGCCGTAGCCAAAGTCGAGGCTTTCGGCTGAGATGATCATATCGCCCGCCGAAAAGGAAGCGCCATGCACGGCGCCGTATTTACACCCGGTATCATACGCCGCTCCGCACGGACCGCGACATGAACAGGGCCAGGAACAAGGCCGCGCCCACAAAAGAAGTCAGTATCCCCAAGGGGATCTCGCCCGAGAGCACGGTGCGGCCGACATCGTCGCAGACCAGCACGAAAAAACCCCCGAGGAGTAATGAGCCGGGCAAGGCCCGCTGGGCGTCGGCGCCGAAGACTCGCCGGCTGATATGCGGCACGATCAGGCCGACCCAGCTGATCTGGCCGGCCTTGGCCACCACCACGGCCGTGGAGAGCACGGCCGCGGCCAGCAGCACCAACCGCTCGCGCCCGGCGCGCGCGGCCAGTGAAAAAGCGGTCTCGTCGCGCAGGGACAGCAGGTTCAACCGCCAGCGCATGAGGTAGATGACGAGCAGGCCGGGCACGACCACCGGCAGCATGTTGGCCAGATCGGTCCAGGTGATGCCCCACAGGCCGCCCAGCATCCAGAAGGTGATGTCCGGCAGCTGTTTGAGCGGGTCGGCCAGGTACTTGAACACGCCCGTGCCCGAGGTGTACAGGGCCGAGACCGCGATGCCGGCCAGCACCAGGCGCAGCACCCAGCCCCCCATGCGGATACGGCGCGCCAGGATATAGCTCATGCCGAGCCCCAGGCAGGCAAACAAGGCCGCGCAGCCCTGCACCACGATGACCGCCCCGCCCAGGATGACAATCCCCAGCGAGGCCCCGAAGGCCGCCCCGGCCGATACCCCCAGGAAGCCCGAGTCCACCAGCGGATTGCGGAAGATCATCTGGAACACGAGCCCGGAGGCCGAAAGGACCATGCCCAGGAGGAAGGCGGCGATGATGCGCGGCAGCCTCAGGTTGATCAGGATCTCGCGCCACAGGGCGTCGTTGAAATCGGAAGGCAGGCTCACATAGGGTCCGGGATAGCGGCCCAGCAGGGCCGAAGCGCACAGGCTTATGACGATCAACGCCGTCAGCCAAAAAAATGGATGCCGCAGAAGACCAGGATGAGGGCCGCCCTGCCCCGCATCAGCGCCGTGCGTCTTGGTTGCCCCCTGAACGGGGGTAATGGGACCGGGGGATGGGGTGGCGCTCTTCATCTCTGCGTGTCTTTTTTAATTGATATGTCATGGCTAGCATAAAGAGCCCGCAGGGGCAAGCGCGGGAAGACCGAAACGTTCAGCGGCGTCCGTTCTTTTCTCGCGCCATCAACAAAAAGGGGTATCGTCACCCCGGCGAACGCCGGGGTCCAGGGGTCTCTTCGCGGGTCAAAAGCTTTTCTCACCACCCGCTCGCTTACGCTCACTCGAGACAATTCGTCAGGATAGACGAATTGGACGCACCGAAGCGTGCGCCCTTTAGGGTGAGGTGCCTGGATGCACCGAATCACGCAGAGGGAAAAAGAGAGAGGAACCTTTTTCATTTCCCGGCATAGGCCGGGTAATGAAATTGTTCCGCCTTTCTCTGTGAACTCTGTGGCTCTGTGGTGAACAACACCCTTCGCATTCCAGGCAAGGTTATGCCGCGTGTGGACGGATCACGGTCAGCCGCGCCGAGGAGCCGGTGAAATGGTAGCCCGACCCGCCCTCGCTTAAAATATCGAGCAGCCGATCCGCATCGGTGCACACCAGGCCGCCGATGGCCGTTACCCCGCGCCGGAACAGGGCCTGGGGCAGCATGCTCACGCTGGGGCCCACCACCACGATCTCGGCCCCGGGCTTGGCGGATTCCAGGATGCCTTCGAGCGTACCATTAATCAAGGTGGTCCCGGTAACGATCAACAGATCGGCCTGACCGATCTTTTCCGTCGCCTGA
>JAKQBR010000271.1 GCA_029574005.1 Deltaproteobacteria bacterium
TTTCGCCCGGCTGGACGGTATGGACGGTCCATTTTGGTTCGGGGGAGGCCGCGACCAGCAAGAACCACAGCATGGTAAGGGGTATCCAACAGTTCTTCATGATGATTGTATAGTACATATCGGTTGCCGCCCTCAAGGAAATAAGGCCGGGGAATGAGAAATTCATCGTCCCGGATGCGCGCCGTCGGGTCGCGCCGGTGCTGGACCGACCGGTTACGACGGGTTCGCGCCCAGCTGCTTTCTCAGCAGGCTCTTCAGGATCTTGCCGCTGGGGTTGCGCGGCAGGGAGTCCATGATCACGACGCGTTTGGGCGCCTTGTAGGGCGCGAGCTCCTGTTTGCAGAAGGCGATGATCTCCTGGGCCGTGATCTCCCTCCCCGGCATGGGCACGACGACGGCCGTGACGGCCTCGGACCAGTAGGGATCGGGGAGGCCGATGACCGCGGCATCCGCAATGCCGGGATATCTGTACAGGACCGCCTCCACCTCCCGGGACGATACGTTCTCGCCGCCGCTCTTGATGATGTCTTTCTTGCGGTCGACGAAATAGACGAAGCCGTCCTCATCCATCCTGACCAGGTCACCGGTATGGTGCCATCCGCTCCGGAAGGCCTTCTGCGTGTTCTCCTCATCCTTATAATAGCCCAGCATGATGGACGGCCCCCTGGCCACGAGCTCGCCGACCTCACCGGGCGGCAGTTCGCGGTCATTGGGATCGAAGACCTTCAGGTTCAGCATCGTGTGCGCCCGGCCGATGGAGGTCGGCCTGAGGGAGAATTCCTCCGGGGGCAGGCTCGTGCCTAAGGGGCTCATCTCGGTCTGGCCGTAGTAGTTCATGAAACCCACATCCGGCAACAGACGCTCCCATTGGCGGAGAACCTCCGGGGCGGACAGGGCGCCGAACACAATGCAGGTCCTGAGCGAGCTCAAGTCATATTTCTCGAAGTCGGGCAGATGCGGCAGCACCGCATAGAGCGACGGCGGCCAGACCCACAAGGTGACCTTCTCCCGGGCGGTGAGTTCGAGGATCTCCCGGGGGTTGGGGGCATACTCCAGGACCGATGTGGCCCCGATGCAGATGAAGGAGACGCACAGATACATGGCGGCCACATGGTAGAACGGTATGCCCGCGATGACGACATCGCTTCTTTGCACCCCCAGATCGGCCACGGCGCACATGACGTCGATATAGAAGTTGAGATGACTGCTCAGCACCCCTTTGGGAAGCGACTCGGTGCCGGACGTATACAGGAGGGTTGCCGGGTCATCGGCATCGATCTCGACCTCGGGTTCGTCCTCGGGATGGTCACGAGACCATAAGGCCTCGATGTTCATCCATCCCTCGGGCTTGTCTTTGGAGCTGAGATTGATGTAGCCGAAGTGCCGCACGCTCGTCAGCGATTCCTTTATCTCCAGGACGCCCTGTACCAGGCTGTCCTCCACGAAAAAAACCGTGGGCTCACTGTGCGTGATGATGTATCTGATCTCCTCGGCCTTGAACATGAAGTTGAGCGGGGTGATGATCGCGCCGAGCTTCATCAGCGCCCACCAGAAGGTCAGGAACTGGTCGCAGTTATGGCTTAAGATGGCGGCGCGATCGCCCTTCTCCACCCCGAGTTTTTTCAACCCGTGCGCGCAGCGGTTGACGCGCGCATTGAATTCCCGGAAGTCGATCCGCTGATCGCGGAATATGAAGGCCGCCTTCTGCGGGTACCGCTGGGCCGTGCGCACGAGCATGTCCCCGATGGATGCGCGCCTCAGCACGTTCATCTCATACGGGGTGATACCCACGGTCTCCTCCTTAACACAGGCATGACAGTGCCGAAACGGCATTGATGGGCGATACATGCCGGCATTATCGACATGTATCGCCCATCATGACAGATTTCATAGCATGGCATCAAAAAATATGTAAAGACCTCCTGTCATTGCACGTCTTTTCGCGGCCTGATCCTATTCTCCCACCTCGGCGGATACCATGGTGAGCACGTCCACGCCGTCCTGGTTCGTGACCTTGATCTCGAGCGTAGCGCGCGATCCCTCGACCGCCGTGACCTTGGCCTCGGTGGTGATGACATCACCCAGGTGCACCGGCTTCGCGAAACGGCATTTGAGCTTCTTGAGCGCACCCGGGTCTCCGGTCCAATCCGTAATGGACTTGGCCGCAAAACCCAAGGTGCAGAGCCCGTGCAGGATCACACCGCCCAAACCCACCATCTGACCGAACTCCGGATCGATGTGGATGGGGTTGAAGTCGCCGGAGGCCCCGGCGTAATAAATGGCGCGGTAGCGATCGACCTCTTCCTTGGCCGTAAAGCTATCGCCTACCTTCACATCCTTGATATTCTTTGCCATGCCCTACCCCCTCTTCCTGATCGCAAAGGTATAGGTGGCCTTGCAGACCACCTTGCCGTGCTGGTTGGTGGTGGTTCCCTCGAGGGAAACCGTGTCCAGCTTCTCCTTGTTCTCGATGTTCGAGATGGCCCCGGAGGTGGTCAGGACATCGCCGGGGCGCACGACCTCGTAGAATTCAAAGGCCTGCTCGCCGTGCACCAGCATGGCCATATCAAGGTTCAGCTCAGGGTCGAAGAAAAACGGCATGCTGAGATGCCCTGAGAACACCACGGCAAAGGTGGGCGGAACGATCACGCCCCCGTACTTCGTCGTTTTAGCAAACTCCTTGTCCATGTAGTGAGGGTCTTCGTTCTTGATGGCCCGGGCATACTCCTTGGCCTTCTCCCACCCGACCTCATAGACCAAGGGACCATACTTCCTCCCGATGAACTTCTTGTCAACCGCCATGTCTTCTCCTTTCGATAACAATATCCCGCACGGCTACCGGCCCGTTGAGCCGGTACCGTGCGGCAGTGTGCCCTACCTGCTCGCGAACCGGTCCAGATCCGGCTTGGCGATGGTTACGCGCATCATCTCAGTGGTGCCTTCGCAGATTTCGCCGAAGCGAGCATCGCGGTAGAGCCTCTCGACATCCGTCCCCTTCAGATAGCCGTGTCCGGCAAAGATCTGCATGGCCATGTTGGCCACCATGGTGACGCCTTCACCGGAGAAGAGCTTGGCGCAGGCCGCCAGGATGGGGGCATCGTTCTCCTTGTTGTTGTAAGCCCAGGCTGCCCGCAGGGACAGGGTCCGCCCCAGATCGTTCTGGGTGAACATATCGGCCAGTTTGAAGCCGACCTCCTGGAAAGCGCCGATGGGCTTACCAAAGGCCTTGCGGGCCTTAGCCTGGGCGGTGGCCTTTTCCATGCAGGCGGTGCCCACGCCCACGCACATCGCCGCCACGGTCACGCGCCCCATTTCCAAGAGTCTGGTGACCTGCTCATAGCCCTTCCCGGCCTCGCCACCGAGGATTGCCTTGGCAGGGCACTTGTCGAGCGCGACCGACGCGATCGGTGCGCCGCGCAGCCCCATGGTTTCGATCGGAGCTCCCACACTCAAACCGGCGGCACCCTTCTCGACGATGAACAGGCTCAGGCCCTTTTCCAGTCCGGCCGACTTATCGGTCCAGGCCAGGACGAGCAGCACATCCGCAATCGGTGCGTTCATCACGATGTCTTTGGTCCCGCTCAGGAGCCAGTTCCCGCCCTCGGAAACGGCGGTCGAGGCCAAGGCGCCCAGATCCGTCCCTGAATCGGCCTCGCTGTAGGCCAGAGCGCCGATCTTATCCGCGCTCTTGAGGCCCGCCAGATAGGCGCTCTTCTGGTCCGCCGTGCCGAAGAGCGCAATGGCGCCGCCGGCCAGGAAGCTGCTGGCGCGGGCGCTCATGTAGGTGGATGCACAGGCCTTGGAGATCTCTTCGCCCACCAGGTAGGCGCTGATCAGGTCGATGGAGCCGTCCGCCAGTCCGGCCTCCAGCACACCGGCCGCGGCAAGCTTCTTGAGGTTGTTTTTCATGAGCACACAGACCTCCGCCTTGGAGGCCTCGTCGAGCACCTTGGCCTGGGGTGCGATCTCCTTGGCCGCCAGTTCGGCCGCCTTGGCCTTGAGTGCCTTTTCTTGATCGGTCAATTCATAATCTATCATGGTCTCTCCCCTCCCCTACATCATCATGATCCTGGAAACGATCATGCGCATAATATCGGATGTGCCGCCGCCGATGGTGCCTAAACGGGCGTCGCGGTAGTTGCGCTCCACCGGGTACTCGTGCATGAAGCCGTAGCCGCCGTGCACCATGACCGCGTCCGTGGCCATGTTGCAGCCCATATCGCCGACATACATCTTGTTGACCGCGGCCAGGAGAGGATTCAGGAGCTGGCCGTTGTCCTTGGACGAGGCCACGCGGTAGATGGCCAGCTTGGAGGCCTCGATAAAGAGGCGCATATTGGCGATGCGGTGCTGGATGGCCTGGAACTCGCGGATGGACTTGTTGAACTGCACGCGATCGTTGGCATACTTCGAACAGATTTCCATCGAGTACATGGCCGTACCCAGAAACGGGGCCAGAAGCGTGCAGCGGTCCCACTCCACCGATGACAGCGCCATCTGCCAGCCTTTGAACTCGCCTCCCAGACAGTTCTCAAGCGGGACTTCGCAGTCCTCGAAGAACACCTCGGAGGTGGTGGAGCACTTGCAGCCCATCTTGTGGAAGGGTGTGCCGGTCGAGAAGCCCGGATAGTCCTTCTCGACGATGAAGGCCGTGATGCCCTCATGCTTCTTGCTCTTGTCCAGCGAGGCATAGACCACCATGACCTGGGCGATGGGCGCGTTGGTGATGAAGGTCTTCGAACCGTTCAGGATATACTTGTCGCCCTTCTTGACCGCCGTGGTGCGCATGGAGGCCGCGTCCGACCCGGCGCCCGGTTCGGTCAGGCCCATGCAGCCGATCCACTCGCCGCTGGCCAGCTTGGGGATGTACTTCTTCTTCTGTTCGGGGGTGGCAAAATGGTTGAGAGTCGCGGCGCACAGGTAGGTATGAGCGCCTAAGGCCAGCATGTGTCCGCCGTCCACACCGGCATGGCCGAGGGCCTCGCCCGCCAGACAGCAGGAAACGATGTCCGCGCCCGATCCGCCCAACTCCTCGGCGAACGGCAACCCCAGAAGCCCCATCTCACTGAACTTCTTCCAAACCTCGAAACTGAACTCACCATTGAGATCGGCTTCCTCGCACAACGGCGCGATCTCCTCCTTTGCAAACCGGTAGACACTCTCCCGGAACATGCGTTGCTCATCAGTAAGTCTGAAATCCATGTCTCCTCCCTATTTTACTAGTGTGAAATACTGTATGTCCATGATGTGGCCGCGTTTTTCCTTGTTCCACACGGCCTTTACCTTCATGCCGTTCTTGACCTTCCGGCGCACCGCCTCGGCATCGCTCAGGTCAATCCCGCCGATGAGGTGCAGGAAGTTGCAATCCGTGCCGTCGAGCTTGATGAACCCGCTCAAGAACGGCGGCTTGGTCGGCATGCCGTAGTATTCGTAATCCGTTAAGACCCAACCCATGAGGGTGCCTTGCTGGGAAACCTCGATGAAATCACTGATCTCGATGAAACAGCGCGGGCAATAGGAACGCGCCGGGACCAGAACCCGTCCGCATTCCGAACAGCGCGATCCCAGGATCTTTTCCTGCGAGAGCCCCTCCATGAATCTGGTCCAGGTCGGTCCGTAGGCCAGTTCATAGGGGACCGTCACCTTGTCGGTAATCACGTCGTAATCCACTTTCTTCTCCATGTGCTCCCCCTTCACACCAGCTCGAAATATTTGATGTCGAGCATGTGCCCTTTCTTCTCGTCATTCCACACGGCCTGAACCTTGGCGCCGCTCTTGAGCTTCTTGAGGTTGCCGCCCACGAGATGAAGGAAATCGCACCCGGCGCCGTCGAGTCTTATCAGCGCGGCCGCATAGGTCCCTTCACAGGGTTTGCCGAAGAAGTCCTTGTCCGTCCGGGTCCAAGAGACGATCGTGCCCTTCTGTTTGACCTCGACCCATTCGTCGCAGGCCACATGACACGTCGGACACATGCTGCGGCCGGGAACCAGCACCTTGCCGCATTCCGGACACTTGGTGCCCATGATCTTGCCGGCGCGCAGCCCATTGAAGAAAGCCGTATAGGTTTTGCCGGCGCCATATTGGTGGGGGAGTTCAATGATCTTGGCCATTGTCTTGAAATCTTTGCTCATAACTCTCTCCTATTTCTCCGAACCGACGATCATGACGCCGTTGTACTGCACCACCCCGCCCATGGCGTGCGCCAGAGCGGTCTTGGCACCAGGGATCTGGTGGTCGCCGGCCAGGCCCTGCACCTGCATGGCGGCCTCGGCCACGCGTACCAGACCGGTGGCGCCGATAGGATTGGTGCAGAGCGTCCCGCCTGAAGGGTCGCAGGGGAGTTCGCCGTTACGCGAGAAGACCCCCTTCAACACGAGGTCGGGTGATTTGCCGAAATCGGCGAACCCGAAGCACTCATAGAAGAGCATCTCCTGGTAGGTGAAGGGATTGTACACCTCGGCGACGTCCAGTTCCTTGCGCGGGTTCTTGATGCCGGCCATATCATAGGCCTGTTTGGAGGCCTGGATGGCGGTCTGCCAGTTGACCTTGTCGCTGTCGCCGTACCAGTATTCATCGCCTGCATACCCGATGCCCTTGACCCAGGCCGGTTTCCTGGTCAGCTTCTTGGCCATCTTTTCGGAAGCCATGATCATGGCGCAGGCGCCGTCCGAATTCGGACATACGTCCCAGAGCCGTATCGGGTAGGTAATGACGCGCGCCGTATTGATCTGCTCTTCGGTGAGCCTCTGCTTGATGTGCGCATAGGGGTTGTCGAATGCGTCGTTGTGGTGGTCGAGCGAGAGTCTGGTGGCCGCTTCACGGATCTTTTCGGCGGGGATGCCGAACCTCTCCGCCCATGCCTGTGACTGCAGGGAGAAGATGCCCGGCGCGCCCGAGATGAAATACATCTGATAGAACGGTTCCAGAACGCTGGTCATGGTGGCCTGGGAATCGCCTTCGTTCATCTTTTCGCTGCCGACCACCAGGAGCAGGTCCGCCATACCGGAGGCGATCCAGTAGTACCCGGTAATGGCGAGCGATATCCCGGTCGAGCCGCAGGTCTCGGTCTTCAGAATGGGCAGCCCCACCGATCGCAATGCGTCGGCGAAATAGAAATGCGTCAGCGCCACGCCCTCCATCATGGAGGGCATGGAGCCGTAAATGACGCCGTCGATGTCCTTGGGATCGACACCGGTATTCCTCAGACACGCCTCGACGGCCTCGCTGACGAGCTCCGGATAGGTCAGGTCGAACCTGCGCCCATGCTGTGTCTGTCCAGATCCAACTATTCCAACTGGTCTAGCCATGGTATCCTCCTATACCCCGATGATGGCCACGGCGTGACACTGTCCGGCATAGCCATGGGTGCCGTGCGCCAGCGCGGTCTTGACCGGGCGGCTCAACTGATGTTCGCCCGCCTGCCCCCTGATCTGGAGGAAGCATTCCGCCAGCCGATAAAGGCCCCGTGGTATGTAAGGGTTGTTGGCCACTACGCCGCCGGAGGGATTGACCGGCAGCTTGCCGTCCATGTCGGTAAAACCCTTGTCGATCAGCGTGCCGCCCTGTCCGCGTTTGCACAGCCCTAAATCCTCATACCAGAGCAGCTCCTGGAATGCGTACGGCTCGCAGATCTCCATCACGTCGATCTCCTTGAGCGGCTTGGTGATCCCGGCCATATCATAGGCGCGCTTGGCGGCTGTCGGCAGCTGTCCCTCGAGCAGGTCCCGGTCTCCCAGGAGAAAATTGTCCATCGATGAGCTGTATCCCTTGAGCCAGACCGGGTTCTTGGTAAGCTTCTTGGCCTTGCCTTCGCTGGCCAGCAGCATGGCGATGAAACCCTCTGATTTTGGAGCGCACTCCATCTCAAACAGGGGATCGTAGGCATACGGGCTTTTCAGCACCTGTTCAACGCTGACGCGCTTTTTGACATGCGCGTAGGGGTTCTTCAGGGCATTGCCCAGATTCTTGACCACTACCTTGGCGCATTGCTCCTGGGTTATCTTGTAGCGCTCCATGTAAAGGCGCTTCTGGAGCGCGGCCACACTGGTCTCGTTGATGCCGACCGGCCTCTGATAGAAGGGATCGGTGTAAAAGTGCGTGAGCATGTCGTTCTCAGGGTTCTCAGAACCCTTGCAGACCCCCAGCACCAGCGCCGTGTCGAACTTGCCGCTCAAGATGCGCATGGCGGCATAGGCAAAGGCGAACAACGATTCCCCGTCCTGACGGCTGCCGTTCTTGAGCCAGGCCGCGCCGGCGTCCCAGTAGTAGGCATTGGCGCAGGACTGTCCGCCGTGGAAGAGGTCCGTCGAGGCGCTGACCACCGTCCCGACGTCATCCCGTTTCAGGCCGGCCTTATCAAGCACCTGCTTGGTCACCTTGAACACCTGGTCCAGGAAATAGTCCTTGGTCTCGGCCCCAGGCAGCATGGCGACCTCTACTATCCCAACACGATTAGCCATAAAAACCTCCCTTTTTCAGGCCTACCTGCCGATGATGATCCGGTATGGGTCAACCTCTTCGCGCAGGATCCTCAGTTCCTGCTCGGTGGGCGCCTTGGTCTCGGTGATCTTGGGGGCCTGCAGGAGCTCGAAACCGCAGTTATCCTGGACGTCTTTCAAGGAATATCCGGGGTTGATGGAGATGATGCGCATGCGCTTGCTCTCCGGCTCGAAGTCCATGACCGCCATATTGGTGATGATCTTGTACGGCCCGGTGCCCAACGGCAGGCCGGCTTCGTAGCGTGAGTTGCCGCCCTTGATCCAGCCCGGGGTGGTGACGAAGTCGACTTTTTCCACGAAACGCCGGGAATCCTGTGGGGTCATGACCATCATGCGCCAGCAGAAGCTCGCGAAGTCGTTGGCTCCGCCGGAGCCGGGCAGTCTGACCTTGGGTTTCTGGTGCTCGCCGCCGATCTTGGTGGAGTTGAGGTTGCCGTACATGTCGATCTGGGCGCCGCCCAGGAAGGTGTAGTCCACGAAACCGCGGCAGCAGGTCTCCATGATCTCGCCCATGGAGGTGGCCATGAGGGCCTTATGGAAGGTGCGCGAATCACCCACCGAGATGGGCATCTCGGGCAGCAAGGGGCTGATGCCGCCGGCCTCGAACATGATGATGAGGTTCGGCGAGCCGACCTTCTGGGCCAGCATGGCCGCTGCACAGGGGGCGCCGGTGCCCACACCGGCCGTGGCGCCGTCATCGAGCTCGCGGGAGGCCACGCAGATCATGAGTTCCATGGTGTTGTAATCAGCCATTGTTCACCTCCTTGTGCAGCATATGCTCTTTCATACGCAGCTCGTTCATCTTGTGAATGCCGCCGTTCAATTCAATGTAATCGTAGTGATCTTTGCAGTCGTAGATGTTCTTCTTGAGAAACTCCTTGAACTTCTCGGGGTCTTCCTCGGCCTTGAGCCACTCTTTGAGATGAGGCTCATCGGAGAAATACTCGTAGGCCATGGTCCCGGGATAGGCCCCGAAGGGGATCTCGCACACCGCGTCGACCAGGTAGTAAGGGATGCGCGTGGCGGTCGGGTCGCGGCGGATCTCCTCATTGGGCACGAGCCTTTCCGTGGTGATGATCACATGCTTGGAGGCGCGTGCCAGGTCGTCGTCCGCCACCATGATGCCCTTGATGCGGCAGTTGCCGTAGATATCGGCCTCATGGACGTGGATGATGGAAATGTCGGGATACAAGGCCGGCTGCGCCACGAATCTCTTGCCTGTGAAGGGGCACTCGACGATTTTTCCGCCGCTATAGGTGAAGGTGTCGGTACCCATCATGTTGCGTGTCAAGGCAAAGGGTACGCCGGCCGCGGCCGCGCGCAGACGTGCGGCGAGGGCGTAGTTCGTCCACTCGCAGATCTCGACCTTGCCGCTCTGCATGTACTTGCGGGCGCAGTTGGAGAGGCCGCGCGCCTCCAATCCGATGATGTAGGCGATATCGCACTTGTCGAACACCTCGCCGGCGCACAGGATCTCGAAGTCGTGCGTGGAGGTATGTCCGGCGAAGCCCATGTGCTTGCGTCCCTGCCTGAGGATCTCATGACAGGCCGCGATGGGCGTGCGGTTGGCGCCGAAACCGCCGATGGCCAGGTAATCGCCGTCGTGCACGAACTTCTCGATGGCGGTCTTCAGCGGCATAAGCTTGTTTTCCAGCTTCCGCGACTTGTGGCGGAAGAACTCACGGGCCTTGTCCGGATCGGGGTCCGTAAAAAGCCGGCCATTTCCTTCCTCTAGAACCTTCACAGTTTCCTCCTTGTTTATAAGTATTGCTCCACTCCTCGCCGTGTCCGGTCCATACATCCCGCAAAGCGCGTTTCAAACGGCGCGCGCCCTTTGCCGCATCCCTTCACAAGGGGCGCGATTGCTCGCGCCCCACGGGATGAGGGGGCTTGGGTATGGGATCACGCCTCATCAGGAGGGTACATGCTCTCGATTATGTCCTTATACTTGCTCATGACGACCTTGCGCTTGACCTTGAGCGAGGGGGTCAATTCGCCAGTCTCTTCAGAGAATGTGTTCTTCAGGATGCGATAGTATTTTATGGTTTCAACACGCGCCAGGTTCTTGTTGAGCTCTTCCACGTGCTGGTCCACGATCTTCCTGAAGGGCTCCATATCAAATAGTTCTTCCGGGCTCGTAAACGCTATGCCGGCCTGTTTGGCCAGACGCGCGGATTCGTCGTGGTTGAGGTTGAAAAGCCCAACCAGATATTTGCGGTTGTCGCCGATGATCACGACCTGCTCGAAGAGCGGGTCCTGCTTGAACATATTCTCAATGTTCTGCGGGGCGATGTTTTTCCCGCCGGCCGTAATGATCAGATCCTTCTTGCGGTCGGTAATCGACAGGAATCCATCGCGGTCGATCACGCCGATATCGCCCGACATCAGCCAACCGTCATCGGTGAAGGCCTCCTTGGTCTGTTCAGGCATCTTCCAATACCCTTGAATCACG
The DNA here is from genome assembly GCA_029574005.1 of Deltaproteobacteria bacterium. Lineage (GTDB taxonomy): Bacteria > Desulfobacterota > Desulfomonilia > UBA1062 > UBA1062 > JAKQBR01. The sequence goes on from JAKQBR010000271.1 coordinate 10,951, forward strand.
TTCTCGCCCTTGATGAGGATCTCGCCGTCCTCGGCAATCCGCAGCTGATTGCACGACAACGCCTTGCCCGCCGTGCCGAACTTGTAGTCGTCCAGCCGATTGAGCGTGGCCGGGGCGCTGCACTCGGTCATGCCGTAGCCTTCGATCAGGAAGATCTGAGCGGCGTTGAAGAAGTCGGCGATTTCCCGCGAAAGCGGGGCGCCGGCTGCCACCATCCAACGCACCCGTCCGCCCAGGGCGTCACGCAGTTTCTGGAAGACCATCTTATAGGCGATACGATATTTCAGCATGAGCAGCGCAGGGACCGGCTGCTTCTTCTCCAGGAGTTGGCTGTAGCTCGCCCCCACGGTCACGGCCCAGTTGAAGACCG
>JAKQBR010000275.1 GCA_029574005.1 Deltaproteobacteria bacterium
TGCCATCATCCGCCTTGGACAATGCAAGGCCCGCCGCCGCTCCCCCTGCACAGAACCCCAATGAAATTGCCTTGGACAACGATATGAGATCATGGTATATTCTTGTGGTGTTATTTGTTGGAATGTTCGTGAAGAGTTGCGCACCGGGTACGGACAAATCGGACCATTGACTGACCAAAACATCGCATTGTTTCAATACGGTTGATTTTTTATCACCTGCCGGAAGACGCCTTGCAGGAGATCTGATGATAGGAGGGAGCATGAGCCTGCCGGAAAGATCCCATACAGCAATCAAGGATCAGATAACCAATGCAACCTTGAGCTTATTACTGACCAATGGCCTGGAGGCCACCGACCTTTCTCAGATTGCCAGCGAAGCCGACATCTCCGAGCAGGAGCTGCTCATTCACTTCAAGGACAGGCGAGCCATCCTACTGGCATCAATGGATGATATCTGCAAGCGCTTAGTCGATTACATAAACGCCGCCGAAGAGGATATCGTCTTGTTTATCCTGCTGGTGAGAGCGGTCATGATCGACGCCGAGCAGGTCCATCATGAGGATCCGTGGACCCAGTTCGAAGAGATCACCGACGCCACCAGCAAGAAGCTGCAGGAGGCCCTTCAGAAAAAGTTTCTCACTGATCTGGATAAGATAAATGGATTGCTGCAGCACAAGGGCGATGGGCTTGCAGAGACAACCTCGCGCGGGAGCCTTCCGGCATGGGAGGTCTTTTCGATGGGGTTCGCCCTCGTCTTTGCCAATATCCTGGGCTATGGGGATATCATCGCTCAGAAAAGATTGCGCGAGGCCATCGAAGGCATCATCAATGACAAGATACCCGCAATGGATAGCAGACGCACGGATAGAGACCCGGCCACATGAAAACGGTCGATATCCCCCGTGCGGCATGCCCTAAAAGAGGCATGCCGCGCTGCCTCGTAAGATTCAGGAGAACCAGCGCATCGGTTCTTTCACGGCCTGCCTGAGCTCCTGATTTCTCCAGCAGTCGAAACGCGCCTTCAGGATGGCGAGCCGGAGAAGCTGCTTATTGAAGGGCATGCGGTCCATCTTCTCCTTGCGGGCAAGCTTCTTAGCAAAGCCGTTTGAAAATCGTTGGAAGTCCTTCACGGCCTGTTCCGGGTTGGTCACGGCCAGAGAGGCCACCTTGCCCGAGAGCAGGGCACCCACGATGCCGTAGCCCCAGAAGGGCTCGATCATGCCGCAGAGCGTGCCGGAGAGGATCTTATCGTTCCAGTAGAGTTTGGCCTCGCGGGGGAAGTATCCGAGGAAATTTCTCCAGCGCGGGAAATTCAGGCCATAGCTTTTCTGAAGCACCTGCCGGAAACGTTCAAGATCATGCTCATGAAGCGGCGTGCGCGAGAAGAGCAGGGCGAACATCATGCCGTTCAGCGCGGCGGAGTAGCCATAGTCCACACTGAAGCGGCCCATGTGGATCGCCCCGTGCGCCCCCCCCTTGTCCCAGGGCAGGGTGGCGAGATAGCCATAGGTGGAACTGTATTTTACCCCGACCAGGTCATAGACCTCTTTGTAAAGGCCGGTGGCGATGATGCTGCCGGCGGGTGCGGCATGCAGCTCCTGAGGGGTAAGCTCATGGCCGAAGCTGAACTTTACGCCCGCATCTCTTGCCAGGGCAAAGAGCTTATGGTCGATCGAGGTCTCGCGCGGCCCCCGCTCCACGTTGTAGGCCGTGGAATTCTGCACATAGGGCGGCAGCGTCAGGCGCTTGGAATTATACCAGAACTCGGGATAGATATCGGTCGGCACGAAGAATTCCGAGAGATCGATGCCGATATAGTCCCAGGTCTGCCGGGGCTGCAGGGGCGTGGTATGGATGGAGGGATGGACATCGCGCGAGCCGCCGATGGCCGCCTCACGGTCGTAAATGGTTACCTTGTGTCCCTGACGGGCCAGATCAATGCCCGCGACCATGCCGGCTAAACCGGCGCCGAAGATAGATACGTTCTTCATCAGTACGTAGACCTCCTGAACACATAATCAATTCTCTCTGCATGAGACACGCACAACCAGAACAAGCGATTCAATCAATGGCTGCCACCGCGACCGGATCACGGGCGCGATGCCACCTTGAGCCCCTTATCGGCCGGCGCCAATCCCTTGATGATGACCTCCAGGATCTGGTCCGTGGCATCCTTGATGGAGATCTCATTCAAGGCATTCCTCTGGGGGCGGAAGACGTATTGCCTGATGGCCACCTCCACCGATCCGTTGAGCATGTACGAGGCCATGATCGGGGTTATCTTCTTGCTGAACAAGCCCATTTGCTGGCCTTCCCGTACGATCTCGGCCGCACCCTCCAGCGAGAGCTCGTAGA
>JAKQBR010000282.1 GCA_029574005.1 Deltaproteobacteria bacterium
CATGCCTACGGGCCCATGGGCGTCGAGGGGCTGACGATCGAGAAGTTCGTGTGCTTCGGGGACGGTCAGATCCGGCAATGAAGCTCGGGATCTTCGGCGGGACGTTCAACCCCATTCACCTCGGGCACTTACGCTCGGCCCAGGAAGTCAGCGAACGCCTCGGGCTGGAGCGTGTCATCTTCGTCCCGTCCTTTATCCCGCCGCACAAGGAGCTCGCCCATGGCGTGCCCGGAAAACAGCGCCTCGAGGCGGTCAGGCTCGCCATTCGGGACAATCCGATCTTCGAGCTCTCGGCCTTCGAGGTCGAGGCCGGCGTGACCTCCTACTCCATCAGGACCATCGAGCATATGCGGCGGGAGCATCAGACCACGCCGTACTTCATCCTGGGCCAGGACGCCTTCAACGAGATCACCTCCTGGTATGAGGCCCCGCGACTGTTCAGCCTGGCGCATTTCGTCATCATGACGCGTCCCGGCGCGCCGAGAAAGCCGCTGGAAGCCGTGCTGGGGGATTTATCCGAACCCTTCGCGCCGACCGATAGGGGCTTTAGAAATGCTGGAGGCTGCGAGATCATGTACCTGGAGGTCACGGCGCTCGACATATCGTCCAGCCTTATCCGGTCCCTGTGCCGGGAGGGCCGATCCATCCGTTATCTTGTCCCGCCCGCGGTCGAGGACTATATCGCGCGCGAAGGGATCTATCGCTGATGGAACCGCTCTGGTCAAGGATCGTGACGGCGCTCGGCGATAAAAAGGCCCGCGATATCCTTGCGCTGGATGTACGGGGACACTCGCCCATCACCGACTGCATCATCATCTGCACCGGCACCTCGGACCGTCAGATCAGGGCCATGGCCGAGCATGTCATCGAAGTCATCGGGCACCCGCTGGGCAAAGAAGGCCTCGAAGAAGGCCGCTGGGTGCTGCTGGATTACGTGGACGCGGTCGTGCATATCTTCCAGGACGACCTGCGTCGCTACTACGACCTGGAGGGCATGTGGCTTTCCGCTAAGAGGCTCACCCCATGAGGGTCGTGTTCTGCTTTTCCGGCAAAACCTTCAGAGGACCGATCGCGGCCCTGGTGGACGACTACCGCGAGCGCATCGCCAAATACGCCCCGGTCGAGGTCATCGAGGCCAAGACGCCCAAGCGCCAGACCCGCGAGGGCGCCCATATCGTCCTTGCCCCACACGGCAAGGCGCTCGATTCGGTTGCCCTGGCCGACTTTCTGACCCTGCACATGAACCGCGGCACCAAGCATCTCTTCTTCTACACCGGCGCCCCCACCGGCTGCGACGCCGGACTGGAGGACACAGCCGATCTGGTGCTGTCAATGTCGTCCATGACCTTCAACCACCAGATCGTGCGCATCATGCTGCTCGAACAGATCTACCGGGCCTTTACCATCATCCATAAAGAACCGTACCACAAATAGCTACAAGCAAGGAGGCAACCGTATGCAGCGCAGAGAGAAGAATTCCATCACTCCAAGGTTATCAGGAGCCGTCATCGCCGTCCTGGCGCTCTTGTCATTCCCGGACTCCGGCTTGTCCGAGACCGAATGGAATATCGGCGTCTCAGGCGGCAACAGGGGCATCGAATGCTTCCATCTCTCCATCGGGGAATACTACCGGGTGCCCGAGCGCGAGGTTGCCGTGGTGCACAGGCGCGGCATCGATGAGGAAGAGCTTCCGGTCGTGTTCTTCCTCTCTCAAAGGGCGCGCGTATCGCCGGACGTCATCGTGGATATGCGCCTGAGGCATATGAGCTGGATGGACATCACCCTGCACTTCGGGCTTAGCCCCGAGATCTACTATGTGCCCGTGGCCGTGCACAACCACCCCCCGTACGGCAAGGCTTACGGCTACTATCACAACCACCCCCGTCATACCTGGAAGAAGATGCGTTTCAATGATCATGATATCGTCAACCAGGTGAACCTGCGCTTCCTGTCCGATCATTACGGCTATGAGCCGGAGCGCATCATGCGCTCCCGGGACGAAGGTCGCACATTCACCGCCATCGACCGCGACGTGCGCCGCCAGAAGGCCGCCCAGGGCAAGGCCAAGGGAGAGAACCACTATTACCACGAGTCAACCAAACGGAGCGGCGGCCACGACAACAAGAAGAACACCCCTGATGAGGATGACTGGGGAAAGCAGAAAGGCCCGCACCGTTAGGGGCATCAGCCCGGAAGGCCCGAGGCACCACGGTCACGACCCCCTCACTGGAATGGAGACGGCATGAATGGATTCCTGCCGCTCAACCGCGATGAGGCCTCTCGGAGGGGCTGGAACGAGCTCGATATCGTGCTCGTAACCGGTGACGCCTACGTGGACCACCCCGCCTTCGGGGCCGCCGTGATCGGCCGCGTGCTCGAGCGCCAAGGTTACCGTATCGGCATCATCGCCATGCCCGATTGGCGCGACCCTCTTTCGGTCAGGATCTTCGGTAGGCCCAGACTCTTCTTCGGCGTCACCTCCGGCAATGTGGACTCCCTGCTGGCGCGCTATACGGCCTTCAAGAAGGTGCGCAACGACGACCCCTATGCCCCGGGCGGCTTGGGCGGCGCCAAGCCCGAACGGGCCGTGATCGTCTACTGCAACCTGATCAAGGCGGCCTACAAGGACGTGCCGATCGTTCTGGGAGGCATCGAGGCCTCCATGCGCCGCATGGCGCATTACGATTTCATCGACGATACGCTCCGGCGTACCATCCTGGAGGACACCCGCGCCGATATCCTGGCCTACGGCATGGCTGAAGCCGCCGTGATGGAAATCGCGGACCGTCTTGCCTCCGGGAAGACGCTGGAAGGCATCCCCGGCACTGTGGTCATGGCGCGGCAAAAGCCACCCGGGGCGCTTGTCCTGCCCGCCCAGGAGGATGTCATGGCCTCGCAGGATTCCTTCCTGGAGTTCTCGAGGCTCTGCCACCTGAACCAGGACAAGGTGCTGGCCCAGCCCTGCGGCAAGCGTTTCCTCGTCCAGCACCCCCTGCCGGAGCCTTCGCCCGAGAGGCTCGAAGAGACCTACACCCTGCCCTATTCCTATGCGCCCCATCCGGCCTACAGAGAGCCCATCCCGGCCTATGAGATGATCAAGGACTCCATCACCGCGCATCGGGGATGCGTCTCGGGCTGCTCGTTCTGCTCGGTGGCCCTGCACCAGGGACGGCGCATCGTGGCGCGCGCAGCCGATGCCGTCATGGACGAGATCGAGCATCGCGCCCTCTTACGCAAACGGGCTTTGAGCCTTACCGACATCGGCGGACCGTCGGCCAACATGTATGGCTTTGACTGTCAAAAGGGTTGGCTCTGCCAGCGCCAGAGCTGCACCTTCCCGAAGCTCTGCCCCAATCTGGTCGTCAAGACCGGCCCCTGGATCGATCTGCTGGACAGCGCCGCCCGGATCAAGGGGGTGAAGCGGGTGACGATCGGCTCGGGCGTGCGCTATGACCTCATCCTTCGTGATAGCGAGAGCCGCGACGTGATGCGGGGCTTATGCGAGCGCCATATCAGCGGACAGCTCAAGATCGCGCCGGAGCATACCGAGCCCGAGGTGCTCGCGGCCATGCGCAAGACCCCGGCGGCCGAACTGAAGGATTTTGTCTCACTGTTCCGCGAGGCCGCCGCCAGGTCCGGCCGGCGGCTCTACCTGCTGCCCTACCTCATGTCCTGCCATCCCGGGTGCACGCTGGCCCATATGCAGGCCATGCGCCAGGAAGTCATGCGGATTTTCGGCTTCATCCCTCAGCAGGTCCAGGCCTTTATCCCGCTGCCCATGACCCTGTCCTCGGTCATCTACCATACCGGCGTGGACCCTCTGACAATGGCGCGCCTGAGCGTTGAAAGGAACACGCGCAGGCGGCAGCGGCAGCATCAGGTCTTTTTTATCGACAAACGACCCTAGCCGCTGCTTCCGTTCGACCCTGGGGACCCCACAGCCGCCGCGGCAGTCTGACCGCGCGGGACATCAGGCCAGAGGCAAGCCTTCTCAAAGCGTGGATGGTACGGCACCAGGGATGCAGGATGTCGAGCGGGTGTACTCGTATCACCCAGGCAACGGTTCCGCACGACATCGCGGGCAGATTTCCGGATATCGGCGCATCATCAGCGCCTGCTCCGGTGGGGTGGGGTCGTGAGCCTGATCGGTCCGAAAGATACGGTTTATGTGCCTCTGCCGTTCATCCGCACCAAGGCGCTTATCGTGGGCTACCCGGCGACGCCCTCTGACGGTGCCGCTGTCGCCCTGCGGGGGAAATTCTGCGCCATTAGATCCTGGCGGGAAGACATAATTACGAGGCCGAAGACCTGGTTCACTCCTTCTTCGGCAGGAGGGACTCGACCGAAGACAGTGCATCCCGGGAGACCTGAGCCGCCAGGCGGTTCTCTTCCTGGATCTTCAGGTAGACTTCCTCGCGATAGATCTCCACATCCTTGGGGGCCATGATCCCCAGCTTGACCTGTGAACCCCGGATATCAACCACATGGATCTGGATGTCATCGCCGATGGCGATGGATTCCCCGATCTTACGCGTCAATATGAGCAATCAGCCCTCCCCTGACCAACCCGTATTCTCAGGGATGCTCTTACACTATTGCTTCATGGAAAGCAATGTCTGGAGCATCTCATCGGCGGTGGTGATCAGTTTGGAGGCGGCCTGGAAGGCGCGCTGGAACTGCAGGAGCAACGCCATCTCCTCGTCCAGGTTGACGCCGGAGATCGACTCCTTGCGGCTGGTGTATTCCGTGAGCAGGGTCTCGTTGTATTGGGCGTTCATCTGGGCGTTCTGGGTATGCACGCCCACGATGGACACGAGCGAGCTGTAGTAGGCGTCCAGCGTCGTATTCGTGCCGTCCATGTCCAGCACGCTGTCCTGCAGGCCGAAGATGGCCAGCGCGGTGCGGTTGTCGCCTTCGGCCACCTGGTTGTTGCTGTCGAGCTGTCCTGCCGCGATCAGAGCGCTGTTGCGTGCCAGATACGAGTTGACGCCGATGGTTTCGGTGAAATCGCCGTCCGACGCGCTCCAGGTAAAGAATGAGTTGACCCCGAGGATGGCCAGGGCATGGTTGCTGGGATCCCCAAGGCTCGAAGCGGTGATGGCGAAGGTCCCGGCATTGGCGACAATCGTAAGGTGGGAGTCGGCGTCAATGCTGGCGGTTACGTCCGCGCCGCAGTTATTGATGGCCGTGATGAGGTCATTGACACTCGCGCTGGCCCCCAGGGTGACGGTGCCGGTGGATGCCACATTCCCGGATGCGTCATAGGTCACGATGTCGAAGCCCCCGGCCTGGAAACGGCTGCCGAAGGCATACCGGTAGTTGCCGTCCACGTCCGTCGCATCCAGGGCCGTAGCGCCGCCGCCCAGGATCGTCTCCGTCCCGGTCATGGAGCTCACGGACTCAAGGCCCACGCCCTGGGAGTGCAGGGCGTTCACCTGAAAGATCAGCTCGCCGGTCAAGGTATTGAGCGAGTCGATGTAGCTGTCGATATTGGTGTCGCGCGCCGCGATCAGGCCCGCGATCTTACCGCCGTCGATTCGGTCGGTGATGTTCACCTGTCGGCCCGATCCTTCCTGCCACAACACATCGGTGTTGCCGGTGGCGGTGTTACGCTCATAGCTCAGGCTGTACGCGCTCGTGCCCAGGACCAGCGGGGTCCCGCCCAGGATATAGACCATGACCTGTCCGGTTTGTGCTTCCTCGTAATAGGAGATATCCACTAAGGAGGAGAGCTCAAGCAGGAGGTTGTCGCGTGAGTCGCGCAGATCGTTGGCATTGACGACCCCGTCGATCTCGATGCTCGTGATCTGGTTGTTGAGGTCAGCGATCTGGCTGACGAGGCCGTTGACCGTTTCCACGCCGCCCTGGATGGCCGTATTCAGGTAGCGCTGATACGACCTGAGGTTGTAGTCGATATCCTTGATGGCCTGCACCAGGTTCTCGCTCTTGGCGATGAGCGCGTCCCGTTCGGGGATGCCGTCGGGGTTGTTGGCCAGGTCGGACCAGGCGTTCCAGAACTCGCCCAGCAGGTAGTTGAGCCCGCTCTCCTCGCTCTCGTTGAAGATCGACTCGATCTCCTGCATGGCCGTGTACTGGGCGTTCCAGTACTCGTAGTCGGAGGACTTCAGGGTGACCTGCTTGTTGACGAATTCGTCGTACTGGCGGGTGATCTCGGCGGCGCGCACACCGGTGCCGATCTGGCCCGGCGCCATGGTGATGGGGTTGTTCGCCTGGACCCTTAAGTTCTGTTTCGAGTAGCCTTCGGTATTGGCGTTGGCGACATTGTGGGAGGTCACCTCCAGCGCCATCTGGGAGGCATACAGCGCCAGCTTGCCGATGTCCATCGCTCCGGTTATGCCGCCCATGTCACACCCCTGATTTGATGGTATGCGCCACGGACTTGGAGGCCTTGCCCGATCTGTCATACCCTTTCTTCAGGCCGGCGAAGAACGGTTCGAGCCTGAGATCGATGTCGGATAGCCGCTGGTTGACCATTTCCTTGGAGGTCTCGTTGAGTGACGCGGCCTTCTTCCAGAGCACACCCAGCTCGCGCCTGATTCTTGCGGCCACGGCGTCCTCGGCGTTGCTCCGGGCACCCTGGCCGGCGCGATTGGCGGCGATGGCCTCGAGGATCTTCTTCTTGTGCGGCATGGACTCTTCGAGCTTGTCCACGTCGCCGCTGATCACGTACGCTACCTCCTGCTCCAGGTAATCGATCAGTTCGACCAGGAGCGTCTTCTCCCGTTCAAGCATCTCTTTGCTCATCATGTCATGCGTATCCCTGGACGTCGACTGTGCGTCCGGCCGTTCGCGCCTAATCCTTGCGGCCTGTTCTCCATACCGTGTTATCGGAAGCATCCTGACCTCCTTGATCTGCGATCTGGCCGGAAAACCTCTCTTTGAGCTGCTGTTCGACCACCGTGGCCAGACCGAGCCCGCGGCCCTCGGTGACCTTGCGCGCCAACTCCAGGTAGAGCAGATCGTCGTACATGTCGCCCGCCAGCCCGTCGCCCGCGAAGCCCTCCTCCAGCGTCTGCCCCATGGTCTTGAGGATCTGGTGGGCAAAAACGGTCTCGAACTCTTGGCAGGCCTTGTGCAGGGCCTTGCCGGGGTCGCTGGCCTTGAGGTGGTAGAGTGCGCCGATGCCGTCGATCATATGACCTCCAGTTCGGCATACAGGGCACCGGCCTTCTTGATGCACTGCAGGATGATGACCAGGTCGCGCGGGGTGACGCCGATGGCGTTCAAGGCCCGCGCCAGAGACCCGATCGATGTGCCGCTCTGCAGCATCAGCAGCCTGCGCCCGCCTTCCTCCACGCTGATTTCAGACTGCGGCACCACCGTGGTGGCGCCCCCGGAGAGCGGCATGGGCTGCGACACCCGCGGCGTCTCGCCGATCTTGATGGAGAGGCTGCCGTGGGCCACGGCGACCGTGGAGATGCGCACGTCTTCACCCATGACGACGGTGCCGGTGCGCTCGTTGACGACCACGCGGGCCTTGTCGTCCGGGGTGACGTCTACAGATTCCATGCGCGCGATGAAGTCCACCAAGGAGGCGCCCTGGGGGATATCGACCTTGACGGTCGAGAGATCCGTGGCATGGGCGATGGGGACGCCGTAAGCCCCGTTCAGTGCCCGCGCCAAACGGTTGGCGGTGGTGAAGTCAGGGCTGTTCATGAGCAGCGTGATCTGGGGGCCGATCTTCAGATCGAGCGACCGCTCCACGGTCACGCCGCCGGGGATGCGTCCAACGGTCGGGAAGTTCTTGGTGACGCCCGATCCGCTGGTGCCTTCGAAGACATAGCCGCCGACCGAGATG
>JAKQBR010000151.1 GCA_029574005.1 Deltaproteobacteria bacterium
GCTGCTGGACCCTGAGGATATCGCCGAGGGTGTGCGCTGGCTGCTGACATTGCCCAGGCATGTCAATGTCAGCGAGATCATATTCCGTCCCGCGGGCCAGGCCTACCCCTGACAGGGAGGGCGGTCAGTCATCATGGCAAAATCACCAAGAGAAACCTATTATCTATTATCCTGGAGGGCATCGGGAAAACGATCGCGGTCGCGGCAGCCATATGGAAGACCCACGCAGGACGATTGCAGGCAAGCAAGATCCGATTCCAGCCTGGAGCTGGGTCGCCGTGTCGATCGTTGTGTTCATCGCGGTCCCGGCCTGGTGCGATGTCTATAAACCACATGAGGTATTAGTCAAATTCAAGTCAGCGTCGCAGCCAGGGGAACCACCCGCGCGGGCCTATCGCGTGAGCGTGGATCATGTGGAGGCGGAGGTGGCTCTTCTCCGGCAGCGGCCGGACATCGAGTATGCGGAGCCGAACTATGTCATAACGGCCGAGACCGTGCCGGATGATTGGGATTACAACCCTGGGGACTGGGCGCAAGTGGATCTGCCCGCGGCCTGGGATTTCGTCGAAAACCTTGCGCATACCCATACCGTGCGCATCGCCGTGCTTGACTCAGGCGTGGACCTTGACCACCCCGAACTGCATGAGATCCTGGTTCAGGGCTACAATTTCATAGACCATAACGCCGATACCGAAGACGATAGCGGGCATGGTACGCAGATCTGCGGCATTATCGGCGCCAAGGGCAATAACGCCGCCGGTGTGGCCGGGGTTGCCTGGGATGTGCCGATCGAGATCATGCCGGTCAAAGTCATGCAGAGCGCTTGGCCGCAATCGGTCGGCACGGTGGCGGACGCGGTCGAAGGCATCTACTATGCCGTGGACAACGGGGCCCGCGTCATCAGTTCCAGCTGGGGGTTCAGGGATTATTCCAGCGCCATGAAGGACGCCATCGTCTATGCCCTGGACCACGGGGTGCTGTTCGTGTGTTCGGCCGGGAATGAGCATGCGGACAATGACGAGGTGCCCCACTATCCTTCGAACTATAACCTTGAGAATATCATCTCCGTGGCGGCCATGACGCGGTATGGCTATTTGGCGAGCTTTTCCAATTACGGTGCCCATGGCGTGCATATCGCCGCTCCGGGCGCCGGCCTGAAGACCACCGGCCTCGACGGCCTGATCATATCGTGGGTGGACGGGACATCTTATGCCGCGGCGTTCGTCAGCGGGGTGGCGGCCATGGTCTTGGCCGTCGAGCCGGCGTTGGGTGTCCGGGAGCTGCGGTTGCGTATCCTGCAGGGGGCGCTCATCGGCGACCAGCTCTCGGAAGAGATCAACAACTGCGGCGGATGCGTCAACGCCAATAATGCCCTGCGGGGCATTGTATCGCATGAGGCAGCCGATACCGGCGATTGGATACCGCCCCGCCCTGCGGACCGGGGCACGGCGGCTCGGGATGAAACAGACAGGTGCCTGATCGATGCCGCGGCCCGGGAGGGGAATGCCTCGGCCGGTCGGATCTGCCTGCTCGCCGCCATCGTCATGGCCCTCGCATGGCGGAAAGAATTAAAGCTCTTGACAAAAGTGACGAAGAATTCTATTAAGTGATACTATATTCATAATATGAAACCAAAAGTCAATGTCGGAGCGTGCCCCATGGATGAAGCAAGGCCCCCGCGACGGGAAAGGGAGAAGGAGCGGCAGCGTCAGGAAATGCTGGAGGCGGCCTTGAGCCTGTTTTCGGAGAGGGGGTACCACAACGTCACGATGTACGAAATCGCCGAAAAGGCCGAGTTTGCCATCGGTACGGTGTACAAGTTCTTCAAGAACAAGGAGGACCTCTACCGGAGCCTTATTTTGGAAAAGATGGATGGATTCAACGCCATGATGCTCAAGGCCTTGCATGAGTCTCAAGACGAGGTGGAGCAGCTCAGACTGTTCGTCCGCACCCTGGGTGAGCTCCTGCGCGCCAATGTCCCTATAATGCGATTGTTCTTTACCGAGACCTACGG
>JAKQBR010000292.1 GCA_029574005.1 Deltaproteobacteria bacterium
CAGGAAAGGGCCTTGCTCGAAGGCCTCGCAGGCCTTCAGACCGTCCTCGGCGGTTACCGTCGCATATCCCAGGTCGTCGATCAGGGCCGAGAGGGTTTCGCGGATGCCCGGGTCGTCGTCAACGATCATGACCTTGTCGGACATCAGGGTGCCATTCTTCTCTGGCGCGCAGCTCGGCAGTCCCACTACACGATCCTCTTGAGCAGCCGGCCTTTGTATTCGCCGAATTCCTCGTCCGAGATGATGCCCTCGGCGCGCAGCGATCCCAGGTGCTTGATGGTGTCGGCAAGCTTGTTGATGTCGTACCCGCCGCCTGATGCCATGCGCGGTATCTCTGGGGCTGCCTCGCCCAGATCCTTCTCGGTCTTGCCGTCCAGCATGGCCTGGAGGCGGCTGACCTGCTGCTTGAGGCTCAAGACCTCTTCCAGGAGGTCCTGCCGCTGACGGAGGCGGCTGACGACCAGGCGGATCTCCTCGATCGTGAACGGCTTCTTGATATAGTAGAAGGCCCCCCGGTTGACGGCTTGAATGGCCGTATCCAGCGAGGCGTAGCCGGTTATGAGCACAAAGGGGGTTTCGATGTTCATGGAATGCAGCATATCCAGGAGTTCCAACCCGGACAAGCCGGGCAGGATCAGATCGCTGATGATGACGTCAAAACTCTCTTCGGGAAGACTGTCAAGGAGCTCTTCGGCACGCGAAAACCTCTTCACGCTCAGACCCTCTTCCCTGAGTATCTGCTCAATGAGATCGAGGACTTCTCCCTCATCGTCGATCACTGCCGCTCGTGCAACCCTCATCCCTAGCTATATCGAACCCTGACGGTATTTACTTTAGGTCGGGAGAAGAGTTAAGGGGCGTTATCTGCGCGCCGAGGTCCGCGAGCGGGCTATGGCGGCGTTATGGTCCTTGAATGAGGACGAAAAGTAGTGGTAGCCGTCGCCCTTGGATACGAAGTAGAGGTGCGTGGTCTCGGTCGGCCAGAGGGCCGCCTGGATCGCGTCCTTGCCGGGATTGCATATGGGGCCGGGCGGCAGACCCTTGTTGAGGTAGGTGTTGTACGGGGACTTGCGCCGCAGGTCCCCAGGGGTTATCGCGCGCCTGAAGCCCTCGATGCCGTACACGGCCGTCGGATCCGATTGCAGGGGCATGCCCAGCTTCAAACGGTTATGGAAAACGGAGGAGATGATCGGCTTCTCAACGCTGGAGCGGGCCTCCTTCTCGATCATGGACGCCAGGGTGATGACCTCAGAATCGCTTAAGCCGATGCGTTTGGCCCTGGCCCGCATCTCCGCGGTGTAGACCTCGCGGAAGCGGCCCACCATGCGGCTGATGATCTCCATGGCCGTCATATTGGGGCCCAGGTAATAGGTATCGGGAAAGAGGAAGCCTTCCATGGTGGGGGCATCCAGACCGAAGAATTCGGCCGTGCTGCGTTTGCCCGCCGTATGGATGAACTCCTTGCGCGAGAACATGCCCGTGGTGGTCAGGATATCGCCGATGGCGAAGATGTCCGATCCTTCGGGCACGGTGATCTTATAACGCAGCGATTTTCCATGAAACAGGATATCCATGACCTCGAAGGGGTAGTGGCGGCCCTCGAAGACATAGGTCCCGGCCTGCAGGTTGCGGGCCCTTCTGGTCACGAGCGCAATGGCCATGAAGGCCGGGGCATCCGTAATGACATGTTCCTTGGCCAGGGTCTTGGATATCTTCCAGGCGCTGGTCCCGAAGGTTATGTCCATCCGGATGGGCCGGCCCGGCGAGATCGGGGTATAGATGAACCACAGGACATGCAGGGCAAGGATGATGAGGACGGCGCCGATAACCAGGCCGCCGGTGCGTATCTGTGACCTCATGGCGTTATGAGGGAATCAAGGTATTCCTTGAGAATCAGGCTGGCGGCCACTTGATCGACCTTGTCGCGGCGTTTGGCGCCCTTGATCCTGAGCGTGTCGAGCACGCCATGGGCCTCAAAGGTCGTGAGCCGTTCGTCCCAGAGGATGACCGGACGTCCCAGGACGCCCTGGAGGGACCGTGCCCATTCCATGACCCTCGCGCCGTGCTCGGAGAGCGTCCCATCCATATTATAGGGCAGACCGACCACCAGGCGATCGACCCGGTAATCGTCGGCCAGCTTTCTGATCGCCTCAAGGTGGGATTGGTCGGCCTTGACCTCGATGGTTGCCAGAGGCAGCGCCATTGTGGACGACGGGTCGCTGATGGCGATCCCGATGCGCCGTGTGCCGTAATCGATGCCCATGCAGATCATGAAACGAGACCCCGCGTCAGAACGGTTTTGGGCGCGACCATGCGAAGATCCCGCCACTGAGCGCCGGCATGGACCACCGGTACGCAGGGATTTTCCCGGCTTTCCATGAGCGGTGGCGGGAGCCGACGGGGACAGGCCGGCGCGCATGGCAGGCTGCCTTTATTGCCAAAGAAATTCCTTTACCTCGACCTGGAACGACACCCCTTCCTGGGCGGCCCTGCCGAAGAAGGCCACGGCGAACGGGATCTCATCGGCGGAACTCAAGGCGCCCAACGATTGCGGCTCGGCCGTCAAGAGGGTGTCGATATCGGCCTCCTTGTTGGAGGCGAACTCTTCCTGGTCGGGCAGGATCCCGCCGTAGGCGGTCTTCGTGGCCAGGAGGTTTTTATTCTGGTCATAGATCCGGACCTCGACGAGCAGGGACTTCAGCGGTTTTTTGGTAAGCTTCTGCACCAGGCCCTTGACCACCAGGGTTGTTCCCTCCACGCGATTGATCACGATCTCATAGGTGATGTCCTCGCCGGAAATGGCGAAAAACGGTCCGCGTTCCAGGTCAGGCATCGCCTCGGGGGTGCCCTTAACGGTCTGCATGATATCCTTGAAGAAATAACCACCCAATCCCAGCGCGACCACGATCAGTCCCACCAGGCCCCAGACCCAATAGCGCCTGGCCTTGGGCGTTTCTTCTTCGGCCTCTAGGGGCCGTTCGATCGCACGATAGGTTCCCACCTCTTCGGATGCGCCCAGGATGGAGTCGATCTCACGGATCACGGAATCCGGCTGGGCCGCGCTCTCTTTGAACGGCACACCCAGCGGGCCGACGGTGGCCTCGGCCTCAGGCTCTTCGCTGACCTCCTTGATCTCGGTTTCTTCCAGCTCGAAATCCTCGGCCGGCGGTTTCTTGCCTTCACCGGATAAGAGGTTTTCGAATTCCTGCTCTAAAGACAGCTCCGGTTGGGTCTGATAGGTGAACACATGCGCGCAGAAACTGCAGCGTAGCTTTACCTGTTCCCTTTGCAGGATCGCGTCGCCGACCTTGAACTTGCTCTGGCAATTCGGACACTCTATGACCTTCAAGAGCGCCACCTCCGTTTTAACGTTTACGTGTCCAGGACATAAATATCGGGCAGTGCCCGGTACTGCTCCGCATAGTCGAGCCCATACCCCACCACGAAACCGTCTTCGATACGAAAGCCGTAAAAGTCGGGTTGAATCTGCACGCGGCGGCGGCACGTCTTATCCAGCAGGGTGCAGACCCTCACCGAACACGCCGCCTTTTCCTCGAGATGCCGCCTGAAGGCCAGCATGCTCTGCCCGGTATCGAGAATATCGTCGACGATCAGCACATCGCGGTCCTTGATATCGCTCTGGATATCCAGGATGATTTTCACCGTCCCCTGCGGTTCACTGGCATTCATGTAGCTTGACAGGCGTACGAAATCGAGCTGCACCGGAACGTCAATCTGTCGCACCAGATCCGATAGGAACATAAAGCTTCCCTTCAAAACTCCGATGACCATGAGATCCCTTCCCCGGTAGTACGATGAGATCTCACGGCCCAATACCTTTACCCTCTCGGCAATTTCATCGGCACGGAAGAGAACCTTCATGAAGGGCTTATATCGTATTGATCCGGGGGTGTCAACGTAGTGTATAGGCCGTCCACGGCCTACGGAAATAGTCCTTGCCCTTTTCGAGTCCGCGGACTATGGTAAAATACCATGGATTTCCGCGCATCCCTGTGCCGCTGGTGCCCCAAGCGGGATGAACCCCTGGAAGGTTGCCGGCCCTGTCCGCGCTTCAGAAAATATTCGGACGGGGATGACGCGCCGCTGAGCGCGCATGATTTCTGTAGCGTCTGCCTGCATGAAGACGACGAGACGCTCAAGGTGTTCTGCACCCGCAACCGCTACTACCAGCAGGACCTCAGCGAGGATTTCGATTGCTACCAGTTCCGCCTGGCCGTCCAGGAGAAGCCATGAGACCGACCGCGGTCGTCACCGTTTTCCTGATATCGGCCGGCAAGGTGGCCGTAGTCAGACGCAGTGCGCGCGTCGGCACCTACCAGGGGCTGTGGTCGGGCATCAGCGGCTATTCAGAAGGCGACCCGGACCGGCAATTCCGCATCGAGCTCGCCGAAGAGACTGCGCTTACGGAGGATGACTATACCCTGGTAAGAAAGGCACCGCCGGTGGCGGTTACGGACAGCGAACAGGGACGGGAATGGATCGTATACCCCTTTGTCTGCGAGGCGCATCATCCGGAGCGTATCCGTCTGGATTGGGAAAACACCGAACTGAAGTGGGTGAAGCCCGAGGATATCGCCGGCCTGCCTACCGTCCCCGGCTTGTGGGATGTCTATCTGCGCGTATCCGAGCTCGGCCTTGAGCGGGAGGTCGAGGCCTTCGCCGCCGGTCTGGCCTCGGATACGGTCCACGGCGCCCGAGAGCTGGCCGCCGCCTGTCTCGATTTTCTTTTGCGGCTCTGCCTAGGCTCCACGGCCGTCACACCGCAGACCTTGATGGGCGATATCTCAGGCGCGGCCCGGCGCTTGGGCGGGGTGCGGCCTTCCATGGCCGTGATCGACAACACCGTGCGGATGCTTATGCGCGATATCACCGCCCAGACGTCCGTCGATGCCGCACGCACCGCTTGGGCGGCTGTTATCGAAGGCCACCGGCGCTTGCTTGATACAGCCCTCGAAGAGGCCGCCGCCCACGTGAAAGGGATCGTCCCGGAAGGCGGCGGCCTCTTCGAGGGCTG
>JAKQBR010000293.1 GCA_029574005.1 Deltaproteobacteria bacterium
CACCCCGCCGCCGGACGGCGTGTTCAGGCGCCGGCCGTCGACCAGCACCAGGCATTGCTGCGCGCTGGCGCCGCGCATCGAGATGGAGGCATAGGAACCCAAGCCCCCCATGGAGCGCACATTGGCGCCCGCGGCCTGGGCCAGGACCTGCTCGGTGGTGGCAAAGCGCTTGCCGTAGCGGTCCATATCGATCGACTGCGCAAAGGCCGTGGGCTCAACGCTTACCTCGGGGCTGTCGTCATGGATCGGCGGGGCGATGACATATATGGTTTGTGCCGCCAGTGCAAGCGGCAGAAGCAGTATCGATACAATCGCGGCAACGCTTCGCATAGGGTCCTTCCCGACCCCTCGAGGCATCCATCCGGCACCCGCGGACAACCCCCACTCCTGCGGATAGGTCTTCTGGCTCACGGATCAACCAGGCGGCCTCACCTTCCCGCTTGCTTTAAGCAGTGGTGGTAGCCGGCCTCCTGTCCCCGTATACAGCGGCGGGCCCCGCCCCGGCATCGCACCGGGTTCCCTTGAATCCGCAGTAGGGATGGTCCTAATTAACAGCAGCGGTGTGCCTTTGTCAATCCGGGATCGTCAAGAGACCGGAGACAAAGCGGTTGGGAACTATGGTTTGGCGAAACAGCCTTTATCGAAATCGCTCAAGTCGATCTTCGGGAAGGTATAGAGCACCGGGGTGCAGGTGCCCTTGGTGATCTCGCGCCGGACGCAGCGGTAGGTCTTGCCCTTGACGATGCCCTTGGCGGCCACATAGGACCGCGCGGGGTTCATGCCGCCGCCCACGGTCAGGGTGAGGTCTTCGGCCTGTTTGGCCTCCAGGGAAGGATCGGCGGGGATGAAGTCGAAGCGCACCACCACCGGATCATTGGTGCAATTATGGGCCTGCTTGGGGGCATTCTCGATGGAGACGATCCGCGCCCAGCCGGGGATGTCTTTATAGGCGCACGGCCCACCCACAACCGGGTGGTTCGATACGGCCGATCCGGCACAACCGCAGAGGGCGGATACGACAACCGCCGCCAGAAGCCATCTCATTGTCTGCCGCATACGCCCCCCTCCTCCTCATGCCGAGCTCAGGAATCACCTCAATGAACACCATTTTAGCCTATCTCGCCGCACTTGACCAGTCTCTTTCCGGAGATGTTTTTACTCGCCACTCGCATTTTCCAGTTGAAAGGCGACCGTTCTTTCGGTATATCATGCATCATGATGAATGAATCGACACGCAGGTATTTCGGCTTTTATTTCTGGTATTTTAGGTGGAGGCCACCTGTGGGCTGATTCGTTCTCGTATAAAAAGAGAACAAGGGCCGTGGGTGGCGAAACCCCCACGGCCCTTTCTTTTTGGGCCGTCACCGGGGGATCCCTCACAAGGTCCAGAAAGAGGAGAGGAGGTTAGATGATAATATCCATGAAGAAGACGGCCACGAAAGAACAGATCGAGCATGTGCGTGAACTGATCGAGGGTATGGGGTACAAGGCCCACATGAGCGTGGGCGCCGAAAGGGTCATCTTCGGCGCCATCGGAGACGAACGCGGCAAGGAGCGGCTCGTATCGCTCGAGGCGCAGCCGGGCGTGGAAAAGGTCATCCCCATCCTGAACCCGTACAAGCTGGCGTCCCGGGAAACCCGCGCGGTCCCGACCATTGTGGACATAGGCTTAGGCGTCCAGGTGGGCGGAAAGAGGCTAACGGTCATCGCCGGCCCGTGCGCCGTGGAATCCGAGGCCCAGATCGCCGAGGTGGCCGCGGCCGTGCGCAGCTATGGCGCGCATGCGCTGCGCGGCGGGGCCTTCAAGCCCCGCACCTCGCCCTACGCCTTCCAGGGCATGAAGCTCGAAGGGCTGATCCTCCTGGCCAAGGCGCGCGAGCAGTATGGGCTGCCCATCGTGACCGAGGTCATGGATATCGCCAGTATCGCCGAGATCTCCGAGTACGCCGACTGTCTGCAGATCGGCGCCCGCAACACCCAGAACTTCGCGCTCCTGAAAGAGGTCGGCAAGATCAGGAAGCCCGTGCTCATCAAGAGAGGCATGTCCACCACGGTCGAGGAGCTGCTCATGTCGGCCGAGTACGTCCTGGCCGGCGGCAACGACCAGGTGATCCTGTGCGAGCGCGGCATCCGCACCTTCGAGACCGCCACGCGCAATACCCTTGACTTAAGCGCCGTGCCGGTGCTCAAGGAGAAGACCCACCTGCCCGTGATCGTGGACCCCTCGCACGCCACCGGGCACGCCCGCTATGTGGAGTCCATGTCGTATGCCGCGATCGCGGCCGGCGCCGACGGGCTCATGATC
>JAKQBR010000310.1 GCA_029574005.1 Deltaproteobacteria bacterium
GGCAAAAAGAGGTTTTGTATACAGGTGGCACGTTTTACGAAAATAGTCCTGATCGTGGTGTTGGCCATTCAGTGCGTGGGGATATTTGACCATTCGCTCTGGGCCCCGGATGAACCGCGCGTGGCCGAGATCGCCCGTGAGATGGCCGCATCGGGCGATTACCTCATACCCCAGTTCTCGCAACAGCCCTTTCTGGAGCAGCCGCCCTTGTATTATGCCACGGCCGCGCTTGGCTTTCGGCTTTTCGGCACCGGCAATGAGGGGAATGGGCGCTTGGCTTCTGTCGTTTGCGGCATCCTGACCCTGCTGGTGGTTTTTGCAGGTGTGCGGCGTCTCTTTTCAGAAGCGACGGCCGGGCTGAGTATTGCTGTCCTGGCCAGTTCTTTCCTTTTTTTCCAAGTAGCGCATAAAATGCTGGTGGACAATGCCCTGGTTTTTTCCATCACCCTTGCCTTGTTCGGATTTCTCATGGCCTTTACGGATCATTGGCGGCATGGATACAAGCTCTTCTGGCTGGGTATGGGTCTGGCCTTTTTGACCAAGGGTCTCATCGGGATCGCTATCCCGATCGTGGCGGTCGCGGTCTTCATCATATGGCAGGCAGACCTTACGGTGGTCCGCAGGATCTGGGCTGTGCCGGGTATTCTTCTGCTCCTGGTTGTCATGGGTTTCTGGAGCTGGGTCCTGTACCATGCCGGAGGGACCGATTATTTGTGGACATTCTATGTGTACAATCAGCTTGGGCGATTTTTTAATGCCGGCATCTATACCGGGGGACATGTCCGGCCGGTGTATTATTATCTTGCCGACTTCTGGGCTCAAGGCGCACCATGGTCGCTCTTGATAATCCCCTTTTTCATAACGGCGCGCCCTCTGGATGCCCCCAAAAGATTTCTCATCGCCTGGCTCCTGGGCGGTATTGTCCTTTTAAACTTCTCATCGACCAAGCGTGGTCTGTATCTCTTGCCCCTGATGCCTGCCATGGCGGTTATGGTCGCCATCTGGATGGAGGATCTGTCCGGCCGCATGCTTAAACGATGGGAGCGGGCACTGCTCAATCTTCTGGGCGGCCTCTTCGTCCTGTGCTTCATCGGTCTGGCGTTCGGATATGTACGCTTCCTTGGCGGATCCTGGGTTATCGCCGAGGCGGTAACGACCGCCTGCATGCTTGCGATCTGGTTCGTCTACGCCACCTGCAAACCCGATCGGGTCCGCCTGCTGGTCATGGTCTGGTGCCTGGCCTTGTTGTTGTGGACCCCGGCTGCTTTTCCACAAATCGACCAGCAGAAAGGCTATAAGGACATCTTCATGCGCATGGGCGTGCTCGTGGCCGATCGGCCAGTTGCGGGATACCAGCTGAGCGAAACCGTTGAGGCGTTAGCGCCTTTTTATGGCCGCTTTTACGTGGAAAACATCGAGGACCGGAACACCTTCAAGCAGTACCTGGCGCAAAAGGACACGGCCTATGCCGTGATACTGCCGAGTCGCCTCGATGCAGGGCTGAAAAGGCAATTAGAGACTAACGGCACACTGCTGATAACGACAACCACGCGCATGCGCAGGGACATAGAACTGTGGAAGATCGGTCCGTAGGTTAAATGGTCATCTCATAGTGCATGAGGAGATCTCACTATGAAAAGAACCGAGGTGATTCAGCGCATAATCAATACGACCAATGGGCCTGCATACGTATGAACAGTCATTCAAGGATGTGGAAAATTCATTGCGATGCCTGAACGCGCGCGGAGTCGTTATTACGCATGACTGCAATCCGCAAAGTGAGGCGATGGCGCGACCGCTCCGTTTGATGGGGTATGCACCCGGTTCGAATCAACAGGACTGGGGTGTGGAGTGGAACGGTGATGTTTGGAAAACAATCTGTCGCCTGCGTTCCACACACGATGATCTGAATATCTTTGTCCTTGACTGCGACAAGGGCATGGGGATCATCACGCGGGGCAAACCCGAAGGACTTCTGTATGGTTTTTTTAACCGATCACGGGAAAATCAGCGTAATCAAGAGGATTGAGGAATGATAAACCTGGTTCTGGGCATTGTTCGAATCATACCGCGGAGGCTCGGCCTCAAGCTCTTTCGTGGGATTGGCATACTCCTCTATTACCTGATGCCAGGGCACCGCAAAGTTGCCGCGATCAACCTCGGCATCGCCTTTGGAGACAAGATGCCGGACAGGTACAGAAGGGAGGTTGTCAAGATGTCATTTGGAAACGCCATGGCGTTTCTTTTTGATTTCCTGAAACCTGCCCAAATGCCTACGGAAGCATTGGCGTCCTGCGTCGAGATCGAGGGTGAAGAGCATTTGCGAAAGGCTTACGAACTCGGCCGGGGTGTGGTGGCGGTCAGCGCGCATTAGGGCAATTTTCTGCTCTGATGACCGTACTGACGCACAGGGGCTATCCCATTCATGTCATAACGCGCCATCTGAAAAAGAGAAGGGTCAGAGATCTGTATCTGGGCATTATGGATCGATTCGGCATCGGCGCCTTTGCCGGCCGCAATATGGCGGCCAATATCCTGAAAACCCTTAAATCAGGTGGGGTTGTCGGATATGTCCTTGATCGCAATATACAACGGGAACACGGCGTCTTCGTCGATTTTTTCGGCAAGAAGGCCTGCACGGCCAGGGGGCTCGCAAGCCTGGCGGGACGCAATGCCAGCCCGATCGTCCAGATCTTTATCAGGAGCGACCCCTCGGGCAGGCATCGCATTACCGTCTGCGAGGGCTTCATCCCCCAGGGACCGAAGAGCCTCAAAGACCAGGAAGAGCGGATCACGCAGCACTATACCACTTTGATCGAGGAATGGATCCGCCGTTATCCGCCGCAATGGGTCTGGTTCCACAGCCGCTGGAAGACCAGACCGGTTGGCGAGCCCGCGATCTATCCCAAGCGCTCCCGGCCGATCAAGCGCCTGGGCAGCAGGCTTTCCGCCAAGGCGATGTCCATTTACAATAGCATGCGACGGTATTTAAACAAGCAGAGAGATTGAGAGGCACAGATATGGAAGACTATTCTTTGAAACACCGTCATTGGGCGCTTATCCTGTTCGCGTTTGTATTCATCATGCTGCCCGGTATCGATCACGGAATCTGGCGCCCGATGAACCCTATGTAGCGGGGATCTGCGCGGGTATGGCCCGCACGCACGATTTCGTCACCCCCCTGCTCAATGGGAAGCCCTTCCTGGAAAAGCCCCCGCTCTATTACGCCGTGGCCGGTCTATCCGGAATGATATTCGGTCCCGCCAATGATGTCTCCTTCCGGCTCGTTTCGCTCCTCTTTTCCGGTCTGACCATCCTGGCAATATTCCTCTTGCTCAAGCGTCGCCAGGGAACCCAAAGGGCACTTGTGGCGGCCATGGTCCTTTCCACGCTCTGGGAGTTCTTCAAGATTGCGCGCTGGATACAGGTGGACTCGGGCCTGGTCTTCGGCGTTACCATCGCTATGCTGGCCTGGATGAGGCTATCAGAGGGCGACCGGATTAAGACCTCCGCCCTCGTGTTCGGCCTGGCCACGGCCATTGCCTTCCTGGCCAAGGGCTTGGTCGGACCGGGCATCATCGCGGCGGCAGTGATAACCGACATCATCCGACGCCGGGATTTCCGGCTCATCTATAAATGTCGGCCCGATATCATGCTGATATGCATGCTTGTGCCCATGGCCGTGTGGGTGGCGGCATTGTGGCACAAAGCGGGGGCGCCGTACGTCCGCGAGGTGCTGGTGGTCAACAATCTGATGCGCTTCACGGGGGCTGCCGAGGCTGCCGCACTCGGCCATCAGCATGGTCCTTTCTATTATTTCGGTAGCCTGCCCGGTGTCCTGGTGCCATGGACACTGGTGTTCATTCCGGCCCTGGTCCTGGCTATCAGGCGCTTTCGTCAAGAACCCGCGCTCAGCTGGCTAGTCGGGCCTTTTCTCCTGCTCACGATCGCCTCGACCAAGCGCTCGCTCTACCTTGCCCCGCTCCTGCCGGCCTGTGCCATCATGATCGCGGCCTGGCTGAACGAGCCCAATAAAGCCAAGTGGGAGCGAATCATCCTGTATAGTACCTGGGGTCTCATTGTCGCCGGGGCGCTTGCACCCCTGGCGGGCATCTTCTTGGGCCTGCCCGTGCTCGGCATAGCCGCCAGCGTTCTCGCGATCGGCGCCCTGGCCATGATCGAAAAGGACCGCGATCTGCGGCGCACCGCTCTGGCCTTGGCCTTGAGCGTATGTTTTGCCATGGGTGCGTCCATGGGTGTGTATTATACATACCGTCAGCCCTATGAGGACTATCTCCCCATTACAAAGCAAGCCCTGGCTTATGTTGGCCATCAGCCGCTTCGGATCATCGCGGACGATGAGATTTTCGAGGGCGTGGTCCCCATGCTGACCGGCCGGACCGTGCCGAATATCATGGCAGTCGATCAGATCAAGGTGCCCGGTTACTATCTCTGGTCGGATGACAAACATGACAGCACAATTCAGCAATTGAAGTCGATCTGCCGGTACAACTTGATTTTTGACAAGCCTATCGGCCACAAGCGCAAGGTGAGACTGGCGTATATCAATCCGGGTATGAGAGGACCAAGGCCGTAATGGGTTGATGCAATGAAAGAGAAAAACTATGAACGTTTGATCTTTGCTATAATCGTGGCGGCCGTAATCCTGCTCGCCACGCATATCGACTCGCGTGCCCTCTGGGACCCGGATGATGGGCGCTATGCCGAGATGGGTCGCGAGGTCCTGGCGCTGAATGACTGGGGCACACCGTACCTGAATTATCTCCTGTACTTCGAAAAGCCCATGCTGTTCATATGGATGGAGGCTTTCAGTCAGAAGCTCTTCGGCATCAATGCCGTGGCGGCTCGCATCCCGCCCTTGCTTTGCGCGCTGGGGATCGTTCTTCTGATCTGGCGGATTGCCTCCCGGAAATGGGGCCTACGGGCTGGCCTGACGGCTTGCGCGGTCTTGCTCACCAGCGCCTAATTTTTTGTTCTGGCCAATGCCGTTGACATCAATATGCCTCTGGCCCTCTTCATAACCGCCGCTCTGGCATTTTTCTGGTTTGGTCATTTTGAAAATAGACCAGGGTATTATTATCTTGCCTGGATCTCTGCCGGGTTGGGCACGCTCACCAAGGGTCCGGTCGGATTCATCCTGCCGGCCGGAACCATCCTGATCTATATCCTGGTTACCCGGCAATTTAAACTCTTGCTCAAGGTCAAGTCAATAACCGGACCGATCGTTTTCCTCATCGTTACCGCTCCCTGGTATGTGCAGGTCTGCCGCGCTAACCCGGACTTCTTTGATTTTTTCTTCATCAACCAGAACCTGCTGCGCTATACAATGACCGTGCACAAGCGCTACCAACCTTTTTGGTATTTCGTGCCGGTCGTGATCGGCGGCTTTCTGCCCTGGACGTTTTTGCTCCCCGCGGTTATAAGGCAGATATGGGAAAATCTCCAGCCCCTGGCATCCGAGGTATGGTTTACCGTCATTTGGTTCGCCGTGACCTTCCTGTTCTTCATCCCCTCCCAATCCAAGCTGGCAACCTATGTATTGCCGTGCTTCATGCCGCTGGCGCTTCTGATTGGCTATGCCTGCCGTGACGCGGCCCCCCAGGCGCGGCTGGGTTTCTCCTGGGCCGTGGCCTTATGGCTGATCATCGGCGCGGCATTAACGGCTGTTCCCTTCATACATACGTCCGGCCTCTTTGCCGCCATGCATCACCCCGAAAGAATCACCCCCGTTATCAGATACGGTATTATCATGGGACCCATTATGCTGGTGGGGAGCCTTTTAGCCATCATGGCCGCGCGCAGGTTCGGATCTGTTCCGGGGTTCGCCCTTCTCGCACTCACCCTGATGTTTGTTTCTCTCGGGTTCAGTGGACAGTGGGATGGTATGCGCTCTACACGGGATATTGTACAATATCTCCCCGCTAATGCCCAGGTGTGCGCTTATGGCAAGTATTACCAGAGCACGGCCTTTTATGGCCGACGGCCGGTCTATCTGGTGGGCGCCATGGGTGAACTGGCTTTTGGCCAATCCCACACCAACGCCTTAACGATCAATCGCAATGAATTCTTCTCGCGCTTGCAGACCCGCAAGGATTTTTATTGTCTCACGAAAACGGACCATCTTGCCTCGATCACGGAAAAAGTTACGAAAGTCAGAATAGTAGCGCGTCAGGGTGAGCTGGTTTTGATCCAGGGTCCAGGCGGGGCCGGATTCTGAACGTAGCTATCATGAATAACCATGCAGCGGACAGTGCCATTATGAGCAAGGAAGACAATGTGATTAGGATTATCTTATGGGTTGCGCGAGCCATACCCCGTGTATGGGGTTTGGCTTTTGCGCGCGTATTGGGCGCGGAGTTTTACCGCCTCATGCCTGAGCGCCGCAGGATCGCAATGACCAATCTGGATATCGCCTTTCCTTCCTCCCTGACGCGCAAGCAAAAGAACCGGATCGCCAAGCTGAGTTTTCAGAATTTTCTTTGCCTGCTTTTTGATTTCATCAAATTGTCGCAGTTGCCCACCATACAGCAGGACCGGTTTATTGAAATTCAGGGCGAGGAATATCTGGAACAGGCCCTGGCCATGGGGAAAGGTGTGCTGGCGATCAGCACCCACTTCGGGAATTTCCTGCTGCTCCTTACCGCATTGTCGCGAAAAGGCTATCCGATCCATGTTGTAACCAGGCATTTCAAAAACAAAAGAGCGGATGATATATATACCGGGATACTTGGGTTGTTCGGCACGAGGACCTTTTCGAAAGACCGGATAGCGGCCCAGATGCGATAACGGCATCTTCGTGGATTTTTTTGGTAGACCGGCCTGCACCGTCAAAGGGGTCGCCACCTTAGCCAGCCGCTCCGGCAGTCCGATCTTGTCGGCCTACATGGTGAGCGAACCAGATGGCAGGCATTGCATCCATATCGAACCCGCCTACCAGCCGGGGGATGGCAAGAGAATGAATGATCGTGAATCAGAGATAATACAACTTTTCACGAAACGGATAGAGGCCTGGATCAGGCGTTATCCGGAACAGTGGATGTGGACCCACCGGCGCTGGAAAACCCGTCCGTTAGGGGAGCCGGATATCTATCCCCCCGGGAGGGGCATCAAGAGACGTATCAAGTCATGGCGAAGGCGTCTGTCCGCTTCAGTTGGCTCCGGCTCGTAGAAGGGCGTGTATTTCGCCGGACCGGATGGGAAAAAAGCGATAATTAATGCCGATGCAACGACCAGAAACGCGGCGGTTGTGATTTGACCAAAAAGTAATGTATAGGTAAGCCTTCGGTTAAGCTGTGCTTATAATGGGGACCTTAAAAAATGCAAACTTTTATGACTAATCAACTACGAAAAGTGAACCAAGTGCTACTGATCTTGAATACAACCTTGACAACACTGGGGTATCGTTATGAACTAGCAGGCTGTTGAAAAATGTTTTTTCATTTGAATGAGTATTTGAGCTGACAGAGGGCACGAGATATGCTATAATCGATTGATAATATGATAGAAAGGTGGTTATGGCATGCGAGGGAACGATGAAGAACAAGGCGCGATGTTCAGCTATATTTCCGTGGAGGAAAGGATACCTGAAGATCATCCACTCAGACCGATTAAGCGGATGGTGGGGGTG
>JAKQBR010000320.1 GCA_029574005.1 Deltaproteobacteria bacterium
CCACGAAGGTCTCGGCGTCGCTGATGAGCACCACCGAGCATTTGGGAAGCTCATCGACCGGCGCCACCGCGAGCTTGGCATCCTTGATGGCGACCGTCCAGCGGCCGCCGCCCTCGCCGGAAATGTCATATCCGATGAGAACGTCCACGCCCGCCACCCCCTGGGGCAGGAAACGCTCGGGCATGGTGTTGAAGATATCCTCTACCTTGGAACCGAAATATTCAGCCATGATAACCTCCTACCAATCCAGCTCTTTCTCGAGCATCATGAGCACCGTCCAGAAGGTGCCGCCGAAACCGCTGGCCAGGGCGTGCCTGACATCACGCTTGAGTTGATGCGGACCAGCATCCCCGCGGATCTGCAGCGCGGCCTCGGCCGGACGCACCATGGCCGTTGCGCCGATCGGGTTGGTCGAGATCACGCCGCCGGAAGGGTTGATCGGCAGCTTGCCGTCCATGTCCCATTCGCCTTCTTCGAGCATCTTGATATGCTGGTCGCCCTCCAATAGGAAGAACTCCCTGAGCCAGTCCAGCCCCCACCACGAGGATGGGTCGTACATCTCGAAGACATCGAAGTATGCGATCGGGTCGGTGATGTGGTTGCGTGCGAAGAGTTTGCGGGCCGCCACCCGGTGCGTGGTCTCAGGGATCTTCAACCCGAAGATGTTGATGTTTTCCTCGCGGTGCACCGTGATATGGTCCCTGATCCAGACCGGCTTTTTGGTGATTTCTCTGGCGCGCTCCTCACTGGCGAAGATCATGACGCAGCAGCCGTCTGACTGCGAGCACATGTGGATGAGCCTGAGCTCGCCCACCAGCATGGGCGAGGTGTTCATCAGCTCGTCCATCTGCTCGTACTCCAGGCCGAAACGGCGATGCGCGCGCGGGTTGAGGCAGGCATGCTTGTCCATCATGATGCGGTAGCGCATGCTGGCCCGTTTGGCGCGCTCCTCGCCGAACTCGGCGATCATGCGCGTGGCCGTCGTGGCGGTCAGCGCCCCGGTCTGCAGATGCCGGAACCATAACGGATCGGCCATATTGGTGATCCCGCCCGTGGTGTGACCCTCCTGCAGCTTCTCGAAACCGATGGCCATGACCACGTCGTACATGCCCGACGCGACCAGGTTGTCGGCCGCGCATACGAGCGTGGCGCCGGTGGTGCCCCCGGTGGTGATGCGGAACTGCGGTTTGTTGAAGGCGCCGGAGCCCAACTGATGCCACATATCGGGCTGGTGCACCATCTCGAACAGCTCCATGTTGCCGTGGATCACGCAATCGATGTCGGCAAGTGTGAGGCCCGCATCGGCCAACGCCGCCCGGACGCCCTCGTTAATCATCTCGGCCTGGTTCTGATATTCCTTGTGGCTGGAGTATTCGGTCTGCCCGATACCCACGATGCCGACATTGCGGTTTTTCTTGTGCATGCGAGGATTTTTCTCCTTAGCCATTGCTCTTAAGCCTCCTTAACTTTCAAGGATCATGACGCTGTGGAACTGCCCGGCGCCGCCGGTCGTGCTCTGCACGAGTGCTGTCTTGACGTCCGCGGCCTGATGTTCACCGGCCGAGCGTTTGAGCTGCAACACGGCCTCGGCCGCGCGGTACAGACCGCCGATGATGAGAGGGGAGCCCGAGAGTTGACCGCCCGAGAGATTGACATTGTAGCTCCCCAACCCGCCTTCGTCGACAAAGACACCGCCTCGGCCCTCGTCGGCCAGCCCGAGACCCTCCAGCCACATGGGCTGCTGGTAGGCGTAGCAGTCCATGAGTTCGACCAGGTCCACGCTCTTTCTGGGGTCCTTGATGCCGGCCATCTTGTAGGCGCGGGCAGAGGCCTGTTTGAGCGCGAAATTGCCGGCCAGGTCACGGTCTCCCAGGAAATAGCGGTCCATGCAGCTGCCGAAACCGGTGATCCAGACCGGGTGGTCGGTAAAGTCGCGGGCGCGTTCCTCGCTGGCCAGGAGCATCCCCACGGCGCCGTCCGAGACCGGATAGGCGTGGCGGGTACGGATGGGGGCGCAGAGCATGGGCGAATACATGACATCACCTAAGGAAAGCT
>JAKQBR010000325.1 GCA_029574005.1 Deltaproteobacteria bacterium
ACCGCGCATCGAGGTGGATATGTTCGAAGGGCTCCTGGTCGATTATATTAAAAAGATCGGCGCCTGCGCTATTCTAAGGGGGTTGCGGGTCATATCCGACTTTGAGATGGAGCTCCAGCTGGCCCTCATGAACCGCAGACTGTACGACGAGGTGGAGACCTACTTCCTGATGACGGATTTCAAGAATCTCTTCGTTAGCTCGACCATCATTAAGGCAACCGCCGCAGCGGGTGGCACGGTGAGGGGGCTCGTTCCTGATCCGGTTTTGATGATGCTCAAGGCCAAGTTCCCGAACATGTCCATCGACTAAACATGGCAAAATAACCAAACTTCATAAGAGAGAGGATAAACAATGAGGATCTCGAAGGTCGTATCGAACATCCAGGAGTCACCGACGCTGGCCATTACCGCCCGGGTAAACCAGCTCAAGGCGCAGGGGAAAGACATCATCGGCTTCGGTGCGGGAGAGCCCGATTTCGATACCCCCGACGACATCAAGGAGGCCGCCGTCAAAGCCATCAAAGACGGCAAGACCAAATATACCCCGGTGGGTGGCATCGTGGAGCTGAAACAGGCCGTCTGCGATGTGGTGAACACCGAGTACGGAATGCAAACCGCGCCGGCCAACGTTATCGTGTCCTGCGGTGCCAAGCACAGCCTCTACAACCTCTTTCTCACGCTCTTCGAGGCCGGTGACGAGGTGATATTGCCGGCGCCCTACTGGGTTTCCTACCCTCCCATGCTGGAAATCGCGGGGGCCACGCCGGTGATCATCGATACCCGCACAACCGGTCTCAAGCTCACCGCCGATCAGGTCAAGGAGGCCATCACGCCCCGTACGCGCGGTATCATTATCAACTCGCCCTCAAACCCGACCGGCATGGTGTTTGATAAGAAAGAGCTCATCAAGATCGCCGAGATCTGCATCGAGCACGATATGCTGATCGTCTCGGACGACATATACAACAAGATCATCTTCTCGGGCAGTGAGTTCTTCAGCCTGGCCTCCATTGGACCGGAAGTGGCCGAACGCACCTTCATCATCAAGGGCGCTTCCAAGACCTTCTACATGACCGGCTGGCGCATCGGCTACTGCATCGGCAACAAGGATGTCATCGCGGCCATGAGCCGGCTCCAGA
Organism: Deltaproteobacteria bacterium; assembly: GCA_029574005.1. Taxonomy (GTDB): domain Bacteria; phylum Desulfobacterota; class Desulfomonilia; order UBA1062; family UBA1062; genus JAKQBR01. Next base: position 1,140 of record JAKQBR010000325.1, read on the forward strand.
GCCAGAGCACCTCCAACCCCACGTCCTTTGCCCAGTACGGCGCCCTGCAATCATTGACCGGGGACCAGAGCATCGTAGGTGTGCGCGCCAAGATCTTCGAGGAACGCCGCAACCTGATGGTCTCCAAGATCCGTGAGGTACCGGGATTCTCCATCATCCCACCCGAGGGTGCCTTCTACTGCTTCCCTTCCGTGGCCGGTCAAATCGATCGTTTTGGAAGCGCCACCAAGCTGGCCTCCTTCCTGCTCGACAAGGCCCAGGTGGCGGTGGTGCCGGGCATCGACTTCGGGGCCGATGATTATGTTCGCTTCTCCTTCGCCACATCGGAGGCCAATATCATCAAGGGCCTGGACCGCATCAAAGAGGCGTTGACGCAGGGATAATAAAAACAACACCGCAGGACCCGCATATTCCCCGAATGCTGGGGGACATGCGGGTCCTTACATCTTTTCAACCAGGACAATATGGAGATCCATGACATTGGTCCTGGTCGGTCCGGTTATCAGAAGGTCTCCGGTAGCCTCAAGGTAATGGTAGGCATCATTGTCAGCCAGATATGCCTCGATGGCTAAACGCTTATCCCGACCACGGCCGGCTGAGAGGTTATCGACCAAACCGCCGGCGGCATCGGTCGGTCCATCCGTGCCATCGGTACCGCCACTAAGAATGACGACTTTACCAGGAAGTTGATCGATCTCGCGGGCACAGACCAGAGCGAATTCCTGGTTCCTTCCGCCCTTCCCCCACCCTTTGACTACAACCGTGGTCTCTCCGCCGCTGATGATGCATGCCGGGGCACAGACCGGATAATCGGAAGCCAATATTTCCCTGGCGATCGAGGTATGGACAAGGGCTGCCTCAGTGGTGTCCCCTCCTATCCCGCAGGCAAGCACGAGTGCCGCGTACCCCAACTCCTCGGCCTTGGATCGAGCGGCCAGGCAGGCCATGCGGTTGTCGGCCACGATGACGTTCGTCACCTTCTCGAAG
>JAKQBR010000337.1 GCA_029574005.1 Deltaproteobacteria bacterium
GCCCATCGCCATAGAGCAGGGCCTGCGCAACAGCGACTACACCTCCGGCAATGGCGGCTGGGGCGCCGGGGCCCAGACGGTGGCCGACATCACGGGCGCCGATGCCGATCATATGGCGGCGTCCTTCTACGCCGAGGAGCCCCAGGCCACGATCTCGACCCAGTATTCATCGGCCTCGACCACGGTCTACCAGTCCCAGGACGGCTACGGCACGGGCTTCCTCCAGAGCCTCTCGGTCGACACGGATGGTATCCTTACGGGTCAGTATTCCAACGGCCAGATCATCTACCTCAACCGCGTGGCCCTGGCCAAGTTCAACAACGAGCAGGGTCTGAACAAGGTCGGCGGCAACCTCTGGTCCGCCACGCGCGCCTCCGGTCCGGCCCTGACCGATCATCCCGGCTTGAACGGCCTCGGATCGATCTCGCCCAACTCCCTGGAGCAGTCCAACGTGGACCTGGCGAGCGAGTTCGTGCGCATGATCACCACCCAGCGCGGCTTCCAGGCCAACTCGCGCATCATCACCACGGTCGACACCATGCTGCAGGAACTCATCAACATCGTCCGTTAATGCCTTGCCTGAGCGCATACCGGCCTGAAGAAGGGGGTATGCGCTCCTGCTTTTCCCATAAAGGGTCAGACATTCTGGCGTCCCTGACCCCGCGAGCGTCAATATTCCGGTCATTGCCTAGCCGCCCCGCGAAAGTGCCTGGGCATGAAACATAAGGAAAATCCAAGCTCGACGGCCATTTTGCGGTGTGGCATGGCCCTTGCTTTGCTTGAGCTAACTTGCACGCAGGGGTAGCTTAGGTATGGATATCGCCACGCTCATAGGAATAGTGGTCGCCTTCGGCATGATCCTCTACGGGATCTTGATCGGCAGCCCGCTCAAGCTGTTCTGGGACACCCCCAGCGCCTTCATCGTCTTCGGCGGGACGATCGGGGTCATCCTGATCAATTACCCCTTGAGGGACGTGTTCGGCCTGTTCGGGGTGGTGCGCAACGCCTTTTTCCCGCACAAGTACGAACCCCAGCACCTGATCCCCACCTTCGTCGACTTCGCCACCAAGGCGCGGCGCGAAGGCATCCTGGCGCTGGAGGCCGCGGCTGCCGGATTGAAGGACCCGTTCTTCCGCCAGGGACTGGAGCTCGTCATCGACGGCCTGGAGCCGCAGGCCATCCGCGATATCCTGGAGAGCGAGATCGAGCATATCGAGCAGCGCCATCGGCGCGGCACGGACGTGCTCTCCTCCATCGGCCAGTTCGCACCGGCCATCGGCATGATCGGCACCTTGGTCGGTCTGGTGCAGATGCTGCAATCCATGAGCGACCCTTCCTCGATCGGACCCGCCATGGCCGTGGCATTGATGACGACCTTCTACGGCGCCTTTATCGCCAATCTGCTGGCCTTGCCCATGGCCGGCAAGCTGACGGCCCGCTCGGTGGAAGAGAGCCTGCTCAAGGGCATGATCATCGAGGGCATCATGTCCATTTCCGCCGGTGACAACCCGCGGGTGGTGGAGCGCAAGCTGCACGCCTACCTCTCGCCCGAGATGCGCGAAGGCGCTTCCAGCAAGGATAAGGAGTAGCATGCGCAAGAAGATCGTCTATATCCATCCCAACGGCAATCCCAATACCATCATGCAGTACACCTTGAACCTGCTGCTGCTGACCTTTTTCGTGGCGCTCATATCGTTTGCCAATGCCGACAAACAGAAGCAGAACATGGGCTTCGCCTCGCTGATGGGCGGCTTCGGCATCCTGCCCGGCGGCAAGAGCCCTTTCCAGAACGAGATGGGCCGCGATGTGGCCACGGATATCGCGCCGATCATGCCCACGCAGCTGGACGTGAACAAGCTGCGCACGCTGATGGCGCGCGGCGGACCGCTGGACGGCACCGGCGTGACCAAGAACGCCCAGGGGATCACCATCACCCTGCGCGGCGACATCCTCTTTGAGGACCGTACCAACCGCCTTACCCCCGCCGGCATGCGCCATCTGGATAATGTGGCGCGGATCGTCAAGGATCTGGACAACCGCGTGGTTGTCTGCGCCCATACGGATTCGCGGCCGATCGAAGACGCGCCCTACTATTCGAACTGGGCCTTTTCTTCGGCCAGGGCCTTGTCCGTCATGCAATACCTGGAAGGCAAAGGTGTACGCTATCAGCGCATGAGCATCTACGGCATGGGTTCCCAGAGCCCCATCACCTCCAACGACAACGAGGCCGGACGGCGCCTGAACGACAGGGTCGAGATCACCTTGGTGGGCGGCTTAAGCGGCGAGGCGCACAAAGGGCTTACCGGGCTGACGCCCACGCCCCAGCCCGCTGAAAGGGCCTTCAAGTACAAGGGTTTCGAGTTCCGGTTCGAGGAGCAGTGATGGCAGCCAAAGACCGCTCGATCAAATATGTGCACCTGCCCCGGCGTGACGGCTGGATGATCACCCTGACGGACCTCAGCTACATGCTGCTGACCTTCTTCGTGCTGATCATGTCCATGTCGTCGATGAATGACAAGGCCTTCAAGGATGCCTTCGGGTTCCTGAACCAGGGGTTCGGCGTGCTCGAATTTCCGGCCCCGCAGAAGCTG
>JAKQBR010000343.1 GCA_029574005.1 Deltaproteobacteria bacterium
AGTTTTTTGGTGTCGTATGGGCTATGACCTTTTGAATTCGGGGATCACAGAAAGCATTATCCACAAGTACCCTGGCAATTTCTTTTGCATAACCCAAGCCTCGCCATGATGGCATAACTGAAAAGCCTATTTCAACTATACCTTCCGCATTTGGAGGCCCGAAGTATCCACCTGCACCTACCAAAGAATGCATCCGGCATGATCCACTTGCTTTCCACGGTGAGTTCATTTAGCATTCCCGCCATGGGGATCGATGACATCCTGAAAGACAAGCGGGAAGAGATTCGACAAATCGCAGCCAGACATGGCGCGCACAACTTGAGGGTATTCGGCTCCGTTGCCCGGGGCGAAGCTGATGAACACAGCGACATCGACTTTCTGGTGGAGATGGAACCTGGTCGCAGTTTGCTTGATCTTGGCAGCCTCATGATTGATCTTAAGGCGCTCTTGGGTCGGACCGTAGATATTGTCTGCGAGGATTCGATCTATTGGCTTTTGCGCCGCCGAATTCTCAAGGAGGCTCAACCTTTGTGAAAAAGGATATCCGCGTCTACCTGGCTCAGAGATCGGAACGCATTGATCGTATCGAGGCATGTGTAAAAGGCGGTCGCGAGGTTTTTTTCAGCGAACTCATGATTCGAGATGCTGTGATAAGCAATTTCGAAGTAATGGGGGAAGCCGCCAAGCGCGTACCAGAAGACTACCGTACTTCTCATCCTGAAATACCCTGGCGGAGCCTAGCCGCGCTCAGGGACGTACACATTCATCACTATGGGGGATTGGAGCGCGAATTGAATCACGATGATACTCAGCAATGAAGTTCAAGCTCGTGTCCGATTATCAGCCCGCGGGTGACCAGCCCGCTGCGATCGAGGCCTTGTGCGCGGGTGTTGAGCAGAACGTGCGCGACCAGGTGCTCTTGGGCGTGACCGGCAGCGGCAAGACCTTTACCATGGCCTGCGTGATCGAGCGCATGCAAAGGCCTTCCCTGGTCCTTGCGCCCAACAAGATCCTGGCGGCCCAGCTCTACGGCGAGTTTCGGGAGCTTTTCCCGGACAACGCGGTCGAGTACTTCGTGAGCTACTATGACTACTACCAGCCCGAGGCCTATGTGCCCTCGCGCGATCTGTACATCGAGAAGGACTCTTCCATCAACGAGGACATCGACAAGCTCAGGCACCGGGCCACGCGGGCGTTATTCGAGCGCGAGGACTGCATCATCGTGGCCTCGGTGTCGTGCATCTACGGTTTGGGATCGCCCGAGGCCTACTCGGGCATGCTGCTCTATCTGGAGACCGGGAAAGCAATCGGCCGTGACGCCATCTTGAAGAAGCTGGTCGAGATCCAGTACGAGCGCGGAGATTACGACTTTCATCGCGGCACGTTCAGGGCCAGGGGCGATATCATCGACATCTTTCCGGTGCACGAGGAGGACAAGGCGATCCGCGTGGAGCTCTTCGGCGACGAGATCGAGGCCCTGTGGGAGATCGATGCCCTCAAAGGCTCCAAGATCCGCAAGATCTCGTATTTCCCGATCTACCCCGCCTCGCACTATGTCACGCCCAAGTCCGAGCTCATGCGGGCCATCCAATCGATCAAGGCCGAGCTGGCCGAGCGCATCGAGTTCTTCCGGCTGGAAAACCGCCTGGTCGAGATGCAGCGCATCGAGGAGCGCACCAGGTATGACCTGGAGCTGTTGATGGAGACCGGCATCTGCAAGGGCATCGAGAACTACTCGCGCCACCTGACGGGCCGCAGGCCGGGCGAGGCCCCGCCCACGCTCTTGGACTATCTGCCCAAGAAAAGCCTGGTCTTCCTGGACGAGTCGCACGTGGGGGTGCCGCAGCTGATCGGCATGTACCGGGGCGACCACCAGCGCAAGTCAACCTTGGTCGAGTACGGTTTCAGGCTGCCCTCGGCCCTGGACAACCGGCCATTGCGCTTTGACGAGTTCAACAAGCTGGTAGGCACCCTTATCTACGTCTCGGCCACGCCGGGCGAATATGAGCTGAAGCAAGCCAAGGGGCGCGTCATCGAGCAGGTGGTGCGTCCCACGGGTCTGGTCGACCCCGTTATCGAGGTCAGGCCCGCCTCCACTCAGATCGATGACCTGTACGCCGAGATCAAGCGCCAGGTCGCCGCCGGGTGGCGCGTGCTGGTGACCACGCTCACCAAGCGCATGGCCGAGGAGTTGAGCGAGTACTTCCTGAACCTGGACCTCAAGGTGAAGTACATGCACTCGGATATCGAGACATTGGAGCGCATCGAGATCGTCAAGGGTTTGCGGGAAGGCAGCTTCGACGTGCTCATCGGCATCAATCTCCTGCGCGAAGGGCTCGACCTGCCCGAGGTGGCGCTGGTGGCGATCCTGGATGCGGACAAGGAGGGCTTCCTGCGCTCCGAGCGCTCTTTGGTGCAGACCGCCGGCCGGGCGGCGCGCAACGTGAACGGCAAGGTCATCCTCTATGCCGACAAGATCACGCCCTCCATGGAAAGGGCCATGCAGGAGACGGCGCGGCGACGCGAGAAGCAGCTGGCATACAATAAGGCGCACGGCATCACACCGCAGACGATCAAGAAGAACATCCGCGATATCCTGGCCTCGATCTATGAGCGCGACTATGCCGACATGGCCGCCGAGGTCAAGACCTCCATTGGCACGGTCAGCGTCTCCGAGATCGAGCGCACCGTCAAGGCGTTGGAGAAGAAGATGCGCGAGGCGGCCGACGATCTCAGGTTCGAGGAGGCGGCCCAGCATCGCGATGAGATCAAGCGGCTGAAGAAGATCCAGATGGCCGTGGCGTAAGGAGGAGGGCATATGGAGAGCCTGGAGGCATTGGGGTATCACATACACCATGAAGGGGCCACCACCCTGATCGTCAAACCGGAGGTCGACGCGGCAAAGATACCCCTGAGCGGTCCGATCGGCCGGCCCACCACGCTCAAGGGCCGCCGCCAGCTGAGGTTCCTGGAACCGGACCTGATCGTGCGCGAGGTCGTGCACGGCGGGCTGTTCGCATCCTTGAGCTCCGACCGTTTCCTGAGTCCGGCACGCAGCATCCGTGAGCTCTCGATCAATGCCTACTTGATCTCAAACCGCGTGCCGACGCCCGAGATCAT
>JAKQBR010000371.1 GCA_029574005.1 Deltaproteobacteria bacterium
GCGCCGGATGCGGCTCGTTGAAACCACGCGTCGCCATATAGACGCCCGCCGGCGTATCGGTAACGGCACGCGCTTCCTTCCAGAGCGAACGGATCCGGCCGGCCAACCGTCGCTCGCTGCCATCCGCGCGTGCGAATTCCGTTTCAGCATCGGCCGTCGGTATAGGGCGCCTGTCGCTGCGCAGCGCGCGAATGACATCGATCGTGGAACAGCCGGCAAAGCATTTGAACAATATGCTATGCTCGCCGACCCGGACCGAAAGGCTCGGGCGATGGTCGTCATGCGCCGGGCAACGGCACATCGCGCCCGATGGCTTCCATGTTCCACCGAGTGATTTGACGATGCTGGCGGCAGCGGCATGGAGACGAGGATCGGCGCTCGTGCGCGACAGGGCCATGGGAGGAACTCCAGCATAGGGAAAACTCCCTCGCCCCACTCCTCCTTCTCTTCAGGCCGCGGCCGACGCTCGCTGCCAATGTGATCTCAGGTCGGATCAACGGGCAGCGCGTCCCCGTTTCACCGGCGCAGTGCTGCACGCTACGCTGGCCTATTTGCTGACCACTGATACCGGCGCTGAACTTCTACCGTCGGAACCGCCGGACGCCGTCTATCGCAATGCAGAACGGGACTTCCTGCCGGGTCCCGTCTGGAACGTCGCCGCATTTGCGGGCGCAGTCGTGACAGGTTTGCGCATATCCGGACAGCAAGGTCTGGAAACACGCATCCATCTTATCCCGCCCGGCGGCGGTCAGCTGGACATATATCCGGCGTTTATCGAAGGGATCAGGGAAGCGCTCGACTATGCCTTGCGCCTCCATCTCGCCAAGGCATCGCCGACCGGTCATCTCCGATGCTTTCGACGCGAGGCAGAAGCTGGTCAGAGAAGTCTTCAATCCCTGGCTGTCGCGCCAGTAGAGATCGAGCAACATTTCGCATCCTGGGTCGGCGCAGAGAGAGCCGAACATGGTGGCCGACGCCGCTCTTGCGCTAATGATCGACCTGCATAGAGGTGCGAAAACAGCCGGACGGCCTGTGTCGTCCAGCATGGGGTCAATTCGGGCATCGTGTCGCATGGGCATTTGCTCTCCATCCCATTTGGGTAGCATCATGGCGAACCGTGCCGATGCCCCAACGTCTGGTTGCCCCCCGCTATCCTGAACAAAGTAGTCCAACAGGCATGATGCTCGAATCCTCCTGTCCGGCAAGGTGCCTTTTGGAGGGGAATTTCGATACCGAATTGGTTAACATTGCGGGATATTCCCACATTGCCTGCCCAGCATCGACGCGCGGGCAACTGGCGGATCGTGAAGCGAACGCGAAGCCAAAGTCGACACATTAGCGTGCGGTCTGCGCCTGAAAGGCAAGAAGCGTGAGGAACCCATCCAGCAGCATTACCGTGGCACATTTCGTGGCACATTTAGGGTAATGGAGGGGAGTGGAGGGCAATTGGCGCACCGCAAATCAAGGGCTTGCTTCCCCTGCGTTACCCTGTATTACCCCGAAGGCCCGGTTCGATTCCCGTAGGGGTCACCAGCTTTTCACACTGGAATATGGCTCCTTGCGGAGCCAGGTACCCCGCGGCTCCTTACGGAGCCGAGTAATTCGGGCGAACATCCCCCGGATGTTCGCATGATCCGAATTACTCCCATTCGATCGTTCCCGGTGGCTTTGACGTATAGTCATAGACCACGCGATTGATGCCCTTCACCTCGTTGATGATGCGCGTCGCGGTGCGCGAAAG
>JAKQBR010000389.1 GCA_029574005.1 Deltaproteobacteria bacterium
ATTGTTTCTCCTTTCTTTTTGCTCAGCACAAAAAGAATAAAGCATTCTCTTCATCTTTTCAACTACCTATGCCTTCCTACAAATATTCGTCCCGCTTCGGACGTTTTGCAATTGGCTCAACAAATTGTATTTGAGCTTGAGCGTCGCAGCTACACCTGTGGTCTGATAGGTGAACGTCTGGGAACCACCGGACATCAACAATATAACCAATGTGTTACTGGTGTCGTTTGCTATGGCCTGTACCGCCAGGTACGATGCCAGATTACTCAAGTCGGCGACCATGACTCTATAGAGGGGGGCATCATCGTTGACATCCGAGCCGCCGGCGTACCCGATGCCGGCATAGGCGGCGTACAGCACATCCCAGGCCTGTTCGGCCGTCAAGGTCTGTAACTCTTCCGGCTCGGGTTGCGGGTTGTCTTCAGGTCCGCCTGTTTCATCGCTGCCGCTCTTGCTTGTGCCGGTGCCGTCGCCGCCTCCGCTGCCGCCACCGCCACAGGACGCCATGGTCATGAACATGATCAATAGCACTACCATTGCACATGTGCGCAGATGCTGCATCGTTTGCCTCCCCCATGGTACTCCTTATAAAAATGCCATGCGTTGCTGAACCGTGTCCCCGCGCTGGGGCGCATCGGTAAGCCCGCGCGGGCAACACCGGGGTGCTGCAAGGGACATGCCTTTGGCAACGTGCGGATTTTACGAATACGTCGGCGTGCCAAATGAAATTATTTACCACTTTCGTGGCCTTGATTGATAAAATTTTCGCACATCTTACCTTCGCCTCCGGCCCATGTCCCTCGCCGCACGGACTTTACAGACCCGCACCGGCATGTTAGATCCTCAGCCATGCTGAGATGGGAAACGAGACGCGGGACAGGCATCGAGATCATACCGACCGGCACGTTTCTGCTCGACGGCGGCACCATGTTCGGCCGCATCCCCAAGAACCTGTGGAAAAAATGGTTCCCGGCCGATGACCAGAACCGCATACTGATGGCGGCCCATGCCCTCAAGGTCACCTCACAGGGCCGCAGCGTGCTGATCGATGCCGGCCTGGGAACCCTCTATGACGGCAAGGAGGCCGTCATCCTGGGGCTTGCGCCTGCCGAGGCCACGCCCGGACCGGTCGATGACCTGATCTTTACCCACCTGCACTTCGATCATGCCGGCGGCATCCAGGGACTCGACCTCAAGGGCGCGGCAGTGGTCGCCCGCCGGGAATGGGAAGACGCGCGCCAGGAAGACCCGCTCACCAGGGGCAGTTATCGCGCCGAAGACCTGGCGGCCATTGCCCCGCGCCTAACCCTGATCGATCCCCCCTGCTTATGGGGAGACCATATCGAGATCCTGCCGACGCCGGGACACACGCGCGGGCATGTCAGCGTCGTGGTCGATGACGAGGTCTTCTTCCCCGGTGACCTGATCCCAACGGCGGCGCACTGCCACCTGCCGTGCATCATGGCCTACGACCTTTATCCCCAGGAGATCATCCGGGTCAAACGCGAATTTCTGGACCGAGCCCAATCGCGCGGCTGGCTCACCGTGTTCGAACATGACCCGTGCGTGCCCGTGGGCCGTATCTCCAAGATCAATGAGACATTCAAGGCCGTCGCGGCTCGGCAAGGCCGAGACACAGCGATGTGAAAGGAGGGCTCATGCGCTATATCGCGGCCAGACCGGAAGGAAAGATCTGCCTGTTCGGCGCGCCGTTCGACTCGACCACCAGCTTCCGCCCCGGGTCGCGTTTCGGTCCGGCGGCGCTCAGGGAGGCATCGTACAGCCTGGAGACCTATTCGCCCATCCAGGACGCCGACCTGACGGACGTGAGCTTCATGGACTCAGGCGACATCGAGCTGCCCTTCGGCGATCCGGCCCCGGCCCTGTCTTTGATCCGCGCCCGGACCGAGGACATCCTGTCCGCCGGCCGCGTCCCTTTCCTCTTGGGCGGCGAGCACCTGGTCACGCTGGGCGTGGTCCAGGCCCTGGCGGATGCCAGGCCCGGCCTGAAGGTCATCCACTTGGACGCCCATGCCGACCTGCGCCAGGACTATCTCGGCCAGAGCCTGTCGCATGCCACGGTCATGCGGCGCATCGCCGATTTTCTCGGTCCGGACAATATCCGGCAGATCGGCATCCGGTCCCTGGACAGGCCCGAACGCGAGCTGGTCAACCGGCTTCAGTCAACCGCCAATGACGCCATTACGTGGGCGGGCGCATGCCCCTGCTATATCACCTGCGACCTCGATATCCTCGACCCTTCCATCTTTCCCGGCACGGGTACCCCGGAGCCGGGGGGCATGTCGTTTTCGGAGCTGGTGCAAACCCTGATTGCGCTCGTATCGCAGGTGTCGTGCGCGGGCCTGGATGTGGTCGAGCTGGCCCCCAACCAGGACCTCTCGGGCGTTTCCGCCGTGGTGGCCGCCAAGGTCGTACGCGAATGCCTGATCGCGCTGGGCACATGAAATCTGCCGTGGCACAAGCGTCCGTCAAATGGTATGAGATGTCTCACGGGCATCACGAGACGATAACTTGAGGGAGGAAAGCATGCCGATCGATAAGGAACTGTTGGATATCCTGGCCTGCCCGAAGTGCCAGGGCAAGCTCACGCTCGAACAGGACGAAAGCGGGCTTATTTGCGAGCACTGCCGCCTGAAGTACCGCATCGAGGACGAGATCCCCATCATGCTCATCGACGAGGCCATCGACCTTTCGCGATGACGAGCGAAGCGGAAAGACACACCGCCGCAAGACTCGCGCGGCTGGGTCGGCCCGAGGCGGCCGTCATCCTCGGCACCGGCTTAGGATGCATGGAACAGGCCGTGACCGCCCGGACCAGCCTGTCCTATGAGGAAATCCCCGGCTTCCCGCGTTCGACCGCGCCGGCCCATGCCGGCAGGCTCTTGTTCGGTACCCTGGGCACGACCCCCGTCGTGGCCATGAGCGGCCGGTTCCATCTCTATGAGGGGTACAGCCCGCGCGAGGCAACCTTCCCCATCCGGGTCTTCGCGCGCATGGGCATCAAGCGGCTGCTCATATCCTGCGCCGCCGGCGGGCTGCGCAAGGACCTCGCCCCGGGATCGGCCATGCTCATTACGGACCATATCAACTTCAGCGGCGCCAATCCGCTCGTCGGGCCCAACGATGACACCCTGGGCCCGCGCTTCCCTGACATGACCGCCCCCTACTCCCCGGCCCTGGCGCAAAAGGCGCGCACGTGCGCGCAAGACCTCAAGGTATCCCTCGATGAAGGGTCTATGTCCAGGTGATGGGCCCCAGCCTGGAGACCGCGGCCGAGACCAGGATGCTTCAACGGCTGGGCGCCGACGCCGTGGGCATGTCAACGGTCATCGAGGTCATCCAGGCCGTGCACTGCGGCATGGAGGTGCTGGCCATCGCGGCCATCACCAACGCTAACGACCCGGATGATTACCGCAGCACGAGCATCGAAGAGATCATTGCCAATGCCGACCGGGCCGGCCCGGCCATCGCCGCCATATTCAGGGCCGTGCTGGACGGTTAACGCGTAAACGGTTCAGGGACGCGGGGGAATCACCGGTTGGCTTTAAAAAGCCCTTAAATGATCCGTTTTCACGGCCATCGGCCCCGTGCTACCCCAGGTCGATCAGCCAGAGCGTATAGACACCGCCCTGTTTGCCGTCGTTGTCGCCATCCAGCTTCAGCCCCTCTTTCGACCGGATGCCGTCTTTCAGGGTAAGCTTGAATTCGCAGTCAGGGTCATACGTGCAGACAACAAACCGATCATCGCTCTGCTGCACCCACGTGAACTCCCGGTCGTTCTTCCACGTGATCTGGCCGGGTGCGTTGGCCGCTTTGGGAAAATCGAGGACAACCGTGCCGCCCGCAATCACGGTCGTGCGGTCCATGTCGGTATTGAAGCGCACGGTCATCGCGAACTTCTTGCCTTCATAGCCGATATGGTGGGTCATGGTGGGGTAGATTACCTTGGGAAGGACGGCGTTTGCAAGCTTTGCTGCATCCCTATCGACACGCTCGGATTTGAACGGAACGGTCTTCCTGATGGTTACATCGCTTCCGGGTTTACCGCTAACAGCCTTTTGCAGTTCGGTAGCGCTATTGGTTTTTAAAGGATCAGCCTTCTGATCTTGCGCGGCAAAAGCATAGGCAATACCGGCAACACACAGGACCATCACCATCGCCAAGACACGTTTTTTCATCGTTAACCTCCTGAGGTATCAAATCGACGATTTGCGATAGAGAAAGTTTCCTTGTCCCCTTCTCTTCATTGGCAGCGTTCTTTCATTATCAATACCATACCTATCGGCAGTATTGAACTGGATCCTTTGCACATCGTATAATTCCGGATGGCAATCCCCACATCCAGCATGCCTCCCGCAAGGGTTTCGATCGCCGGCACGTCCATCACAGTCGACGCTCCGGACTGATGGCGAGGCACCCCGCCCAGGCACGATCAGCGGGTAATCTTTCGCCACGCCCAGAAATGCCCCTTCCCAATCGCAGGAACAGGCATGGGACGATACGGTCCCGCTGAACAATGCGATACCCACGATCGGGCACATCATGTAATGTACATGCAATCAGGACATTTCATGCTACGGCCGTCCCTGGCCTTCAAGGTAGACAGACGCTTGGGCGTCGAGATCATCGGCGATGCAGGATATCAACGCGTTTCCCGACGCACGCGCTGACATGAGGCTCGCCTTGTAGCGTTTCGCCAGGACCGGCCACAACCCTTTCTCATGACCGGCCTTGGCCGCCTCATAACCGGCGCGCAACCGGTGCGCCATGAGCAGATGCACAAAAGGCGCGATGTCTGTGTCAGGGTGTTCCTTGAGCCACTGCCCCGTATAATCGGCCTCGGCCAATGGGCCTTCGCTCATCCCCTCCCATTCGCCCCCAAGCGGCATCGCCGCGCACAATGCCTCCGCGGTCCCGCGGGAGGCCTCCCCATGAATGACGCATATCTGCTCGATGAGATTTCTGCGTCTGTTTGCCTGCGCATCCTCGGGAGATGCGGTCGGCCGAAAATCCCATAACCAGGATTTTTCAGGTATGGCCGCAAGATATCTCTGGATGCAGGCCTGGCTGTTTTTCGTCTCGCCGCCGGTTTTGAGTTCATGGGGCGAACGGATACCCACCAGCACGACTTCTGAAAGAGAGGGCGGCCCTGAAGCCTGAGCGGTATGACAGCCCTGGCAAAAAAGGGGCAGCAGCGCAAGGCAAGCGGGAACAAAAATGCGCTTGATCACTCCTGAGATCGGCGTCGCTTTCTGCATGCAATTCCTTCCGTCTTCTGGCTGCCGATGCCAGTATGAGAATGTCTCTGACATCACCTGATAAGGCGCACTTGATGATGTGATACTCTTTCCGGGATGAATTTCTTTCACGAACACGGCACTTCAAGGCTGAGATAATCTCGGGGATGCAGATCACGCTGTAAGAAAGCTCAGATGCGTCCTGATAGATTTTATCCACCGGATGGCTGCCTTTCTCTTCTATATGCCATGAATGACTCGTTTGGCATGATTGAATCCCCCCTCCCGTGTCGCCCGGTAATCACCGCTTCATTAGCGCGAACACGCCCCAGCCCAGGTATTCGCGCGTGTAAGCGGCGT
>JAKQBR010000390.1 GCA_029574005.1 Deltaproteobacteria bacterium
GATGCAGCGGGTGGCCATCGGACGGGCGGTCCTTTCCAATCCGCGGCTGCTCGTCATGGACGAGCCCTTATCGGGCCTTGACGATCAGCTTAAATTCCAGATCATCCCTTTTTTGAAAGGCGTCTGTGAGACCTTCGGCATACCCTACCTCTTCATCTCCCACTCCCTGCTTGAAATGCGGATCATGACCGACAAGGTGCTGAGCGTTGCCGCAGGGCGTATTGTCGGACACATGACGGCGGAGGAGTTCGCGCGGGCTTCAATGGAAGAAGGCCGGTCCGGTTACATGAATATTCTGAAACCGAGCTTTTCCCATTATTCGGACGGGCTCTGCGTTTATGACTGGGGGGACCGGCGTCTGTTCATCTCACGCGAGGGCGAACCGCCCGGTGTCCTTTTCGAGCTCTCATCCACGGAGATCATTCTCTGCAAGCGCCGTCCCGAGGCGATCAGCGCGCGCAATCTCCTGGCGTGCCGGGTGGCCTCCGTATTCGAATCAGGGCACAGGCTTGGAATCGAGCTGGCATGCGGTTCAGAACGCCTTATCGCGGAGATAGTCCGACAGTCGGCCGAGGAATTGGGAATAACCCAGGGGAGTGAAATCCATGCCGCCATAAAGGCCACGGCATTCAGGCGGCTGGGATGACAGGCCTGGGCCATGGCGGCACCCTGTCGCCGTACGATAAACGTTGAGCGGCCGACATTATTTATGTTAACTTTATCATAATAACCAGCCTCGTGGAGGCTGCACTATCTCGTACACGGCCTATTCAGGTCCGGGTTTGCCGCTCTGGCGGCACCTGGGATATGCTTGAATGATTCCACGCGGGAGGAAACAACATGAACATTGGAACCTACACCCTGGAAGGGTATCTCAACCTGGTGAAATCCTTCCATGGCTACCTTGCCCCGGGTTTGATCGTGGGCGGATTCATGGTCGATCTGGGCATGCAGAACCTGCCGGAGGGCATCCTCTTTGACGCCATCAGCGAGACCGGCTCATGCCTGCCGGACGCCATCCAGCTCTTAACGCCCTGCACCATCGGCAACGGCTGGCTCAAGATCCTGCCCTTCGGGCGCTATGCCGCGAGCCTGTACGATAAGTACACCGGCGCCGGGGTGCGCGTGTATCTCGATGCCGGCAAGCTCGATGACTGGCCCAACATCAAGGAGTGGTATCTCAAGCTCAAACCCAAAAAGGAGCAGGACTCCGAGCGCCTGCAGGAAGAGATCCTCGCAGCCGGCGCCTCGATCCTGACGCTCGAAACCATCACCGTGCGCGAAGACCAGTTGAAAAAGCGCAGCAAGGGCGCCATCGCTATCTGTCCGACCTGCCATGAGGCCTACCCTGCCAAGGACGGCGGCATCTGCCTGGCCTGCCAGGGACAGAGTCCCTATGTGCGCGTAAACGCCAAGTCGCGGCCGGCGCTCAAGCTGGTGCCGGTTGAAGAGGGCGTGGGCAAGCCGGCCGTGCACGACATGACCCGCATCATCCCAGGCACGGAAAAGGGCCCGGCATTCCTGCGCGGGCAGGAGATCACGGCCGGGGACGTCTGCCGGCTGCAGAAGATGGGGCGCATGCACATCTATGCCCTGGATGAGGAGCCCGATAGCGAGTGGGTGCACGAGGATGAAGCTGCGCTCGCATTCGCCCAGGCCATGGCCGGCGATGGCGTACGCTTTTCTACCCCGCCGCGCGAGGGCAAGATCAACTTCAGGGCCGAACAAGACGGGCTTTTCGTGGTGAACACCGACATGCTGAACGCCTTCAACCGCGCCCCGGGCGTGGCCTGCGCCAGCCGGCAGGGGTATACTTTGGTCAAACAGGGCGATATGCTCGGCGGCGAACGCGCCATCCCGCTCTATCTCCACCGGGACGACTACATGCGCGCCCTGGACGCCCTGGATGGAGAGCCCTTGTTCACGGTCAAGCCCCTGCGCAAGGCCACGGTCGGTATCCTGATCACCGGGAGCGAGGTCTTTCAGGGCCTGGTCCAGGACGGCTTCGGCCCGATCGTACGTGCCAAGGTGGAACCCTTCGGATGCACGGTCGCGCATCAGATCATTGTCCCGGACGACCGAGCGGCCATCGCCAAAGGCATTGCCGATCTGATCGCAACCGGGGCCGACCTCATCGTCACCACGGCCGGACTCTCGGTGGACCCGGACGATGTCACGCGCCTGGGGCTGGAGGATGCCGGCGCCACGGATATGCTCTACGGCGCGCCCATCTTCCCCGGTGCCATGACGTTGCTGGCGCGCATCGGCGCTATCCCGGTCATCGGCGTGCCGGCCTGCGCGCTGTTTCACAAAATAACGGGGTTTGACCTCATCCTGCCAAGGGTCCTGGCCGGGCTTACAATCACGCGTGAGGACCTGGCCCGCATGGGCCACGGCGCTTTTTGCCTGGAATGCCCTGTGTGCACCTTCCCGCGCTGCTCTTTCATACGCTGATACTATCCGGGAAAAACCATCCAGCCTGGAATGGTTTTCCCCGGATTGTATATGATTAATCCCTGGTGATAACGGTCCCGACCGGTTCGCCGTTCAAGGCCCTGGTGATGTTGCCTTCCTCCAGGCCGTTGATAATCTGGATCTTGTCCAGCACCTCGCTGTTCTTGAGGATCTCCAGGCAGGGCCGTTCGATGATGAGGTCGTCGAGGTCGCGTTCGATCAGCTCGCCGGCGCTGATGGACGGGATGAAGCACGCCTTGGGGTTCTTCTTGGGGTCGTCGTCGTAGAGCCCCTGCTCGTCCTTGACCAGGATGCAGGAGCGCGCGCCGATCAGGTCGGCCAGGATGACCGTGCCCACGTCGGTGCGGTGCATGGGCAGGCGCCCCTTGGCCGGGTGGATGGCAAAGTAGTCGTAGGGCGGCATGCCGTGCATGACCGGGATGCAGTTTTCCACGAAATAGTTGGGCAGCTTGACGATGTCGTCATGCCCGATCTTGACCCCGCCCCAGGCCGAAAGCAGCATGGCTAAAAGCAGCGCGTTCTGCTCCGAGATGGAGGCCCCGAACTTGGCCACGATGCCGGTGGGCATGCCCAGCTCCAAGGCGATAGAGTAGATATGGCGGCTGCGGGTGCCCCCGCCCGAAGTCAGGAGCAGCTTGTGGTTGGGCTTGTTGGCCACGATCTCGCGGATGATGGCCGGCAGGGCCTTGACCCCGCGGTCGCAGATCGACTGCCCGCCGATCTTGAGCACATCGACATCCGGAAAGAGCCGTACCTGGGGCTCGACCTTGAGCCCATCGATTAACGTGCGGCTGACCAGGCTTTCACCCATGAGCCGGCTTTTGACATGCAGCCGGCGGCCGTCGCGATCACGAACCAGTGCCATATATCGCCTCCATGTACCTGCGGGCAGGGATCTACCTCACCCAGCGGTTGCCGGTTACTCCTCCACGGGAAGGGACCGGGATAGCGCTTGATCAGTCCTCGGTATCGTCATCCTCCTTGCCGCATTCGAGCAGGATAAGCTCGGCATCAAGGGTCTGCGCGATCTTTTCCAGCTCGCCCTTTTTCAGGTGCTCGGCAAAGACCTTCAGGTCGAGGCCCGCGACCGCGATCACCCGGAAACGTGGTTTCTTTTCACCCTCTCCGACCTTGATGCGCTCCCGATAAAAGATCTTACCTGCCATGGTGCCCCTCCTTTGCCGATGATTTGGCCTTCTTATCGACACACGCCCAAACGCTGCTCCCCTGATGCACCACGGGCAGCACGGCCGAGCCGCCGCGCAGCCTCGGTCTGAGCCAACCCGAGCTGACCACGATATCGCTGGGCCCCGGCACCGGGCCGTCGTCCTCGACCGGAACCGGGATGATGCCGCGCTGCATGAGCGATGAGACCTCCACCTCGGGCGGGATCTCGCGCAGACCGTGGTATTCGATGAAGCGTCCGTTCCAGCCGCCGGCGGTCAGGCCCACGGCGGCCACGGCGCCGATGATGCCGTCGTGCGTCCCGCCATGACCGGAAAGGTGCATGCCGCCGGCGGCCTGCCGGGCATCGTCCTGGGTCATGATCCGCCGGGTGCAGGCCTTGCCGAAGTCGATCACCCGACCCAGCTCAGGCTGCTTTTCCGTGGCCACGCACAGTCCCGGATCGCTGCCGGGGATGAAATACCGTTCGATATGGCCGATGGCCATGGCGATCAGCTCTTCCAGCACACCCTCGTGCGGGATGTTGACCACCACGCAGGCCGAGCTGTTGTGCGAGGTATAGGGGATTAAGGGATGCACCAGGAGCTGCTGTCTGACCACGCCCCACAGGACGCATCCCGGAGGCAGGGCCTGTCCGAACCAGCGCGCCAGCTTACCCGTGCCCCGATCGGCATCAAGGGTGTCCGTATCGTCGAACCCGACGTAGGCCTGCATGGACCGCCCCTTACCGGCTGCTCGTGGCTATGAAGCAGCGTCCGTCATGCTCGTCTCCATCGCCGTCCGCGCCCGATCCAGCCGTTGACCCGCCTTCGTCTTCTGATGTCGCGGTCTGTTGCGCGGCAACGATGGTGTCTTTCACGGCCGCCGGGATGGCAAAGGGCAGCTCGACATCGCGGTCCGCTTCCGCGCCCGCGGCGCTTGTCTCGTTCTCGGCCGCGGAGACTTCGCGGATGCTCTCTCCCTCGCCATAGGCCGGATCGAGGTATGTTCCCGCCACCGGGTCCCAGATCCGGTAGATCTCCCGGGTCAGGATCTCGGGGTCATAGGTGTGCATGCGGCAGACGAGCGTTCCCGTACCGTCGCCGTTGTCCTTGATCGTCACGCGCCGCCATTCCTGGGGCCAGTCCGCCACCCCGCAGGTATTGATGTCCCAGTAGCCCTGTCCTTGGGCATCGGTCTCGGCCTTCACGCGGTTGACATGCGTATGGCCGGATACGAAGGCGATCACGTTCTCGAAGGTCTTCAGGCGCTCCTTGAGTCTGCCGGCGCTGACATATTTCGTGTTCATGTCCGTCACCAGGGGCGCGAACTCATCCGGCCCGTGGTGGGCGAAGATGATGCACAGCTTGCCGGAATTCCGAATGATCTCTTCCTCCATCCATTCGAACTGGGCCCGCGAGAGCATGCCCAGCGACAGGGTCTCCAGCGGGGCCTTGTCCTCCGGGTTAAAGATGGAGGTATTGAGCACGATGCAGTGCACGTACGGCGTGGGATCGAAGCTGTAGCAGCCCCGGTTGGTTTCTGAGAGGCCATGTCCGCTTTCGATGCGCAGGACATCCTCCAGGTAGCTCAAGTTCTCGATATAGTAATCCCGGTCTTCGGCATAGAACAGCCCCTGCACGAGGATGCCGATGACGCCCGAGGAATTGAAGGTGCCCTGGTACTCCACGTCATGATTGCCCACCGCCGCGTACCACGGCATCAAGAGGGCCTCGCGCTCGGACGGGGCCTTGGTGCTCAGGCCCGCCCGGTTGGCGTGGTCCCTGAAGGCAGGCAGGGGCAACCCGTCGGCCAAGGCCACGAACCAGACCAGTTCGTCCTCCAGGCCGGTGTCGGTGTGGTCGCCGGTGGAGATCAGGAAGTCAAGGGCGTCCGCCAGGTGCGCGTCGTTGACAGAGGCGATGGTGGCCTGCCAGATGAGCGCCGTATAGGCGCCGATGTCCCGGTGCGTCGGCGGGATCAGGTTGTATAAGAGCCAGCCGATATCGGGGTAGAGCGAGGGATCATAGCCCCATATGACCTTCAGCTCCTCGGCCCGGATGGGGTTGCCTTCATCCGTGATGTGCACATCCGTGGTATGCGCGAAGTCGACCAAGGTGACGGCGTATCCGCTGGCGCCGGCCGCATCGGGTGTGACGTCCCTGATGAGCGCGGCCCCGGCCGGTGCCGCAAAAGCCAGGAGCGCGATCAGACCGACGCTCGCCAAAGGCCTCAGGTGCCTTGAAATGGATGCCCCCGCGTGTCGCTTCCGCATGTCTACCTCCCCCGTTGCACACCGCTGTGCCGAACCCCTGTTGCCCAAGGTTTTATTTACAGCGTATACAGACATCCTCTAGCATATGCGCGATCGGTAAGCCAAGATTTTTCTTCTCCGGCCGCAGAGGGAGACGCGTTTCCCCAAGGCGCCTGCGGGCGGTCGGATGCCGGCGGTCAAACGCGCCCGTTTGAGGTCCCACCGGCGCTGCGCGCATCGCGCGCATTCATGCCTTAAGGCTTACGGACCGGATCACGTGATGCTGATCAGGGTGCCGACACGGTCCACGAACTCCCGCACGGCCGCATCGACGTCGTCGCAGACGGCCTTCATGGCCTTGTGCTCGCAGACGTTCACGCAGTAGCCGCAGCCCTTGCAGCGTTCGTTGTCGATGATCATGCCGCCCTCGGGCGCCGGGCTGATGGCCTCCATGAAGCAACCCTCTCGGCAGGCCCCGCAGCCGGTGCAGGCCTGGGCATCATTGACGATTGCGAGCCCCTTGAGGCGGTGCAGGGATCCGGCGACCTCGGGGGGCCAGTACTTGCAGGAGTTCATGATGGTGCAGCAGCAGCGGCAGCACAGGCAGACCGCCATCATGCGGCCTTCGTTTTTGACGCCCCAGAGCAGGTCGTCGATCCGCACCCTGCCCACCATGGGCGTGAGCCCGTTGGCGACGGCCTTATCGAGGTAGTCAAGGCACTCCTCAACGCTCACGTGCCTGGCGATGCGCGGATCGATCTGTTTGGTGCCCTCGCCCAGCTGGATGCAGCCGTAATCGATGGGGTGGTTTTCGCAGCGCTTGGCGTCGCGGCAGGTGCACGTGCCGATGATCACCCGGTGCGACGAGCGCCTGATCAGCTCGGCCACGATCTCTCTGGTCAGCACCGAATTGTCGCCCGCGCCGTTGACGACCTCGCCGATGGGGATATAGCTGACGTTGAGGTTTTTGCCCGTGAACATGGGCAGGGAGAGCTTTTCGGCCAGCTTGCCCAGGATCGGGACGGGCTTCAAGCGCGCCACGAGGCGCGCCCCATTCCAGGTCATGGGCCAGAGCTTGGCCAGGATCGGCAACCACACCGCTGGTCTCTTGGACATCGTAGCCTCCCTTGGTTCTGGCGAATATTCGGTATCCCGATATGTGTCTCCAGACTCATTATATCCTGTCACGAAATAGCATTTTTAGTTGCACACTGCAACATACTATTCTAGACTTGACCATCTCCGGCCTTCGGCTCGGTAGCGGCGGCCGCTGATATTTACACAAAAACGACAACCAGGGGAGGTGCGTTCATGATCGCAAAGAAGGGTTTCTGGTACGCCCAGATGCTGGGCTCGCTTATCGGCTGGGCCATCGTCATCGCCGGCTTCATCAGGCCCTATGGCAAGGGCTTCCGCAAGATCTGGCTGGTGATGGCCCCCATCTGGCTGGCCCACCCCCTGGAGGTCCCAGCGGCCGCGCTGAAGATCGGCCGCGGCAAGGGCCTGAGCCTGCCCGTGATCATCGCCAAGACAACGGCCTTCGGGTTTACCTGGTGGCTGCCGCTCAAAAAAGGGGTGTTCACCCGCTGAGATACGTGAGTCCATGGAGGGATGGACAGGCGCCATCCTTCCCGTACCGTTTTTCCTAATGCCATTATCTCGGAATACCAGCCCCGTGCGCGGCGCATTGCGGGCGGCAACAAAGGTCGCCCACCTCCCGTAAGGCAGACCTCTTGCCAAGAGATCGGTCAACTCTATTATTTATTATTTTATACGATACCACCGGCAAGAAAGGAGGCCGCATGAAAGGCACGCATGAGCACCAACACCTGCATAGTCACGAACACAAACACACGCATGCCCACGAGCATGCGCATGCCGACACGACCCACCAGCATGAGCATGAGCATATCCATTCCCACGAGCACCTGCACGAGCATATGCACGAGCATATCCACAAACAGGACGCGCTCGTGCATGAACACGAGCACACGGGCGAGCACGGCGCCCACGATCACGACCACCCCGGACACGCGTCCGAGCAGCATACCCATACCCATCAATAGGCGACGCGCATACCCCCTGGGCTCCGCGTTCCCCCCACGTCCTGGCGTAGCACTAACATAATAACCTTATTTTATTCTTGCCACGTTTATTTTTATTGTGCTACTCAAAGGCCATCCCATGGCTGCGGTTGCGCGAACGGGCGAGGCGGCTCATCGCGTTGGGGGTTGGGAAAGGTATCCGATATCAATCCGATCGCCTCTGAACAACCCTGTCTCAGATGACCACCGAATACCCATACCCTCATGGGGGGTACGGTGGACGTATCCTGAACACGCGCGATCATGGCATGGATACATCATACGAGGGAACGTGGAGGTGCTCGCATGCGTATCAGGAGACTCGG
>JAKQBR010000398.1 GCA_029574005.1 Deltaproteobacteria bacterium
CATGCACCCCGACGGCTCCGCTTTCAAGGTGCTGCACCCCGACGGCTCCATCGAAGAAGAGTCGCCGTCGTTCTCGCCTGACGGCCGCCTGCTGGTGTATGCCGGTTCCGACGGCGGCCTTTACATCAGTGATCTCTATGGCAGCAAACCGGTCAGGATCACCAATGGCGGCGGCCGGTACAGCCAGCCGTGCTGGGGCCCGCTGATACGGTGAGAAGTCACGTAAGAAGGAATGAGGGGGAGGTGGGAAGTGGAAATGAGATATTATGTCATTGATTTTTCCCCACTTCTTCCGGCTCTCTTCTCCCTTCTCCCTTGCTTTTGCGAAAGCGGCTATGGTAACATCGCTGTGAACGAATCCATGATGCTCAGGAGGATCGTATGAGGATTCTTGGCAGGGCTGTAGTGCTGATCATACTGGTCTGCATGATCTTTGGGGGGGGATGTGCCAAGAAGAAGGTTGCCCCCATCGGTGGTGAAGTCGTCCCGCCGCCGCCGATACAGTATCCACAACCCCAGACGCCGGCTTCTCCGATGACGCCGCTGCCCATGGACATGCCCCAGATTCAGGGCGGGCCGCTGGGGACTGTGCCGATGGTGGCGCCGGGCCTGGAAGATGAGGTCAAGACGTTCGAACAAAACGATGTCTATTTCGATTTCGACCAGTATACGCTGACGCCCGAGGCGCGCAAGACCATCAGCCGCAAGGCCAGCTTCCTGAAGGTGCATCCCGAGCTCACGGTGATCATCGAGGGGCACTGCGACGAGCGGGGCACCACCGAATACAATCTGGCCCTCGGCGAGCGTCGCGCCATGTCGGTGAGGGACCACCTGCGACTATTGGGCGTTGATGTCGCACGCATCACGACCATCAGTTACGGTAAAGAACGTCCCGCGGTTCAAGGGCATAATGAGGAAGCCTGGGCCAAGAACCGCAGGGCGCATTTTGACATCGTGGGAGGCTGATATGCGCAAGAATGCATGGTGCTGGTTCTTCCTAACGGCTGTTTTTGTCCTTACGGGATGTGCGTCGCAGCAGGACCTCAACAACTTGAAGATGGAGCTCAATGCCCTCCAGACCAAGGCGGCCAGGCTTGAGCAAACCCAGAAAGACCTGCAGCAGAGGCAGGGCGCCGGGGACAAGCAGAAAGAGCAGGTTCTGACCCAGCAGGCCGATATGCAGGCGCAATTCACCGAACTCCAGACCCAGATCCTTTCCCTGCAGGGCAAATTGGAGGAGCTGGCCGCCGCGCCCAAGGCGGACGGACGGGATCTGGAGGCCAGGGTCAAGGTCCTGGAAGATGCGCTGTCGGGTGCTCGGGGGCAGGACGCCGCCGGCCTACAGACCGGCGCCAAGTCCCAGTATGATATCGGGCTCGAACGCTTCAGGGCCGGCAAATATGACGAAGCCCTCAAAGCCTTTGATGCCTATCTGGCTCAGGGTCCCGACCAGACGCTGGCGGGCAACGCAAACTTCTGGGCGGGAGAGTCGCTCGCCGCATCCGGCAGACATGAAGACGCCATCCTGCGTTATGATGTGGTGATCAAGCAGTATCCCAAGAGCGCCAAGATGCCGGATGCCCTGTACAGACAGGGTATGGCCTTTATCCAACTGGGGGATAAGGAGGCGGGCAATCTGCTCCTGAGAAGGGTCGCCAAGGACTTTCCGGACAGCGAACCCGGCAAAAAGGCCAAGAAGCAACTCAAGATCAAGTAGCCGCAGCCGCAGCATCCAGCTTTTCTTGAAAAAGGGGTGGGTATGAAGATCAAGAAGAAACCGTTCCGGGTTATTCCGGCGCTACCCGAGATGCTCAAACC
>JAKQBR010000003.1 GCA_029574005.1 Deltaproteobacteria bacterium
ATCCGCGAAGACCTGATCGGCAAGGCCCCCGAGAACATCCCTTCCATGCTCGACTACAAGACGATCGCCGAGAACAATTCGCTCTACAACACCTGCCCGGTGACCGCGATCTTCGTGGTGCATGAGGTCATGCAGTGGATCGAGGACCAGGGCGGGGTCGCGGCGATCGAGAAGTTGAACAAGCAGAAGGCCGCCCTGATCTATGATATCCTCGACAAGAGCTCGTTCTACAAGGGCGCGGTTGAGAAGGATGCGCGCTCGATGATGAACGTCACCTTCCGGCTTCCCAACGAGGACCTCGAAAAGGAGTTCCTGGCCCAGGCCTCCAAGCTCAAGCTCATCGGGCTCAAAGGTCATCGCTCGGTGGGCGGCTTGCGGGCATCGATGTACAACGCCCTGCCGCTGGCCGGCGCCCAGAAGCTGGCCGAGTTGATGGTCGATTTCGAGAAGAAGAACGGTTAGAACCTTATCGGGGGCCCTCTCCATCAGGAGGGCCCCCGATATCGCCTTTGTCGGCAGCTAGGCGCTTCCCAGAACCGTCAGAGACTCATCCCCTGATCCCAATAATCTTCCGGCCTGGTAGTGGTTGCCCATCACCTTCCAGGCTTCATACGCGTTGCGGCTCCAGTCCCGCGCCAGGGAAACGTTGCCCCGCCGCACCCAGTAATGTGCGTAAGACTCATATATCCAGGCCAGGTGCGGTTTGAAATATCCCATCCTGGCAATCCGACCGGCCTCGGCCAGGTAGTGTCCGGCCCGGTCCAGATCCCCGACCGCGATTAAGGCCTCAGCCAGGAGTCTGAGGCTGCACGTCAATTGTTCCCGGTTGCCGTGCTCGCGGTTCCAGATCACTGCGTTGAGCGCGGTCTCACAAGAGGCCTCAAGGGATCGGCTCTTCAGAAAAACCTCGGCCAAGGCATTCAGGGCATACGGTACCCGGTTGGCGATGCCGATTTCCAGGGCGGGCACGGCCAGCTCGAGATGCCGCCGGGACTCTTCCAGTCGGTCTTCAGCCAGCGCTATCCAGCCTTTATAGAGATCCAGCAGGGCCTGTGCGCCCTGGACCCGCATGCTTCCACACCAGAGGGAAAAGTCTTCCAGATCGCGCTGCGCCTCCCGGGGCCGGCCCAGGTAGCAGGTGTTGAAATAGATGGAGCTCTGGGTCCTCAGGTAGGGCAGTGCCCCTGACATGGCGCCCAGCATCTGCTCCGAGGCGGCGACGCGTTCAAAGAGCAGTGCCCCTCGCGCGAAGTTGCCGGCCAGATAATTGATATATCCCAGCCACAGGTCGGCCAGGAGCTCAAGGTCCCTCTGCCCCCGGCAGAATTCCCGTGTGTTCTGGTACCAGAGCAGGGCCTCGTCGATGCCGCCTTTCCACACATAGGCCGTGAGCGTCATGAGGCTGTTGACCCCCTTGAGGAACAGATCGTCCGGCGCAATGCCCCTGCGCGCGGCCGTGAGATAGGTCAGGGCCAGGTCGGGAACGCCGCGATAGGTAAAGGCGTAGGCAATGGTGGTCTCGGCCGCGGCGCGCATCTGCGCGTCGCTCTCGGTCAACGGCAGGACCGTCTTGAAGGCGTCAAGGGCTTCCTGGAACTGGGCCTTCTGCGTATAGAGGTTGATCAGACGGATGCGGGCGAAGACCTCGGCGCGTCGGTTGCTCCGGGTCTCATGGAACTGGACCAGATTCTTCAGCGCGATGATCGCCTGCTCGGGATTGAAGATCCGCGTACAGGTCCACAGCCCTTCCCATATCAGCTCCATCGTCGAGGCCGTATGCTCGTCATCGGGGAGTAGCCGCAGGGCCTGTTCGGCGTTGGAGTACTGTGCGGCGGCCTCCACCCAGGCGCCTGTTTCCCGGCAGCGCTGGGCCGCGAGCAGGCTGTAATGCACGGCCTTGCGGTAGTCGTGTCCCTGGCGAAAATGGGTGGCCAGGATATCGGGGGCGTTATCTCCATACAAATGCTCCAGCACATGGCCGATGCGGCCGTGCAACCTGGCGCGGTCGTGTTTGAGCAGGCTCTCGTAGACGGCTTCGCGGGAAACCGCATGCCGGAAGACGTAGGAATCAGCGCCCTGGGGGTGAATGAATCCGGCCTTGCGCAGCTCCTGGAGGTGCGACGGGGTCAGCTCAGGGTCAACGGCCTTTAAGACCGTCTCCGAGAAATGGAAGCCGATGACCGCGGCTTGTTGGAGGATATGTTTTGTCTTGGGACCCAGACGGTCGATGCGGGCGCAGACCAGGCCCTTGAGGGTGCCCGGCAGGGGGGCATGGCCATGCGTGACGGACCCCGTATCGAGCAGATAATGGACCATCTCTTCCACGTAGAGGGGGTTGCCGCCGGTCTCGCGGTACAGGCGCGCCAGCATCTCCCTGCTTGCGGACTCCATCATGCAGACGACCAACTGGCTGACCTCCGCATAGGTCAGCTCAGGCAGTTCGATCACGGTGGCATCCAGGTCGGGCGGCTTATCCTCCCGGCTGGTCACGAGCGTGAGGCACCGCGTCGGTGCATGACCGGGTTTGTGGAGGTTTTTAAGGATATCCATGCTGGTCTCGTCGGCCCATTGGGCGTCCTCGATGCAGAGGATCACCGGCAGGGGCGATCCTTCGATCGAGGCGCGCAGGTCTTCGTACATCCGCCGCCGGTAGTCCTCCGGACCGGCCACCACGCATCCGCCGTCTTCAGCGCGGTTCCCTGCGAGCCGGGTGATCAGGCCCCAAATGGGATAGTACGGGACATGTCTGGCGTATTCCAGGCACGGCGAAGCGTGCCAGGCTACATCGCGGGGGATGAGCCGCGAGAACTCGTCGACCAGGCGGCTCTTGCCTACTCCGGCATCGCCTTTGATCCAGATCACGCTCGATCGTCCCCGGCGCAGGGCGTCGACCGATTCCAGGAGCACGGCCAGCTCGTGCCGGCGGCCGATCAGCGCGGCGGCCGATCCTTTGGTCCTGCGGATGAAACGGGGTATCTCCCGCTCATCGATGACCTTGTAGACGCGGATGGATTCCTTGACGCCCTTCAGGGTCCTGTCTCCCATGCACTCGAGCAGGAAATGGCGTTCGGCCTCAAACCATACGGCCTCGCCGATCAGGATCTCGCCGGGTTTGGCCAGGGCCGACAGACGGGCGGCGATATTGATGGGCGTGCCCAAGGCCCCGTGGTGAGAGGCGTGAAAAGGTCTGCCGGCCAGGATATTGCCGGCATGTATGCCGGTGTGCATCTCCAGACCCTTCACCACCCCGTCCGGCACGGCCGCATCGGCGACAAAGGCGTGCAGCTCCCGGGCGGCATGTATCGCCCGGATGGCGTCGTCCTCATGGATCTGCATGACACCGAACAGGGCCACGACGGCGTCGCCGATGAACTTCTCGATCACGCCGCCGTAACGGGAGATGATCCGGGCGGCTTGGCCGAAGATGCAATCCATGAGCTCCTTGAGGTCTTCGGGGTCGAGCTGTTCCGACAGGGACGTGTACTCGGAGAGGTCGGAGAAGAGGACCGTGACGTAACGATGTTCCTGAGGGCGCTCCTCCAGCACGGCACCGCATCGCCGGCAGAATCGGTCTCCGGTATCGACTGGTCCCAGGCACCCCGGGCATTGGCAATAAGCATCGGCCATGAGGTCTCTCTCATCATAGAATACAGGGTGCGGAGGTGTAGTCAAGGATAAAATAAGATGCATTGAGGGTGATGCGCGGCCCTTGCTGGATTTGTGCTAGGCGCTGAAGCAATTTTGGTTTATGCTCGGCCGAGAGCTTGCATGATAGGGGGGCAAATATCCATGCCGTGGTTGAAGATGCTGTGTTTGACCGTGATGCTCGTGATGACGACCCTCCCGGCGCGTGCCTCCGGGATCGAGGTCCTGATCGCCGACTTGGGCAAATCTCCGGAAGCGAACCGCCAGGCGCGCGCGGCCCTCCTCAAGGCCGGGAAAGAGGCCGTGCCGGCCTTGCTGCAGGCCCTGGAGGGCTATGCCACGCTCACGGACGAGGCCTGCCTGCGCTCGGCGCGTATCTTGCGGGTGTTCAAGGATATGGGCAGTGATGCCGCCGTCCCGGCCGGGGCCGATATCCTGGCCTTCACGCATGGCAACGGCCAGGCCTGCGCCCTGCTTATCAACGAGACCCTGGACTACCTGTACCTCTTCTTTCGTGACGTGCGCGCCCGCGATGCCTACTATGACCTGGTGAAGAACCGCCCCTCACAGTGGCTGTCCGACCGGCAGGACTTTGTGAAAGTCTTCATCATGCAGGGGGTGGCTGCCATGGCCGAGAACCATGACCCGCGCGTGGATGATGTGCTGGCCGTGCTGCTGGAAAAGCTGCCGTATGAGCCGCCGTTCTCTCCGGGAGAGGTGGGCGGGCGGTGGACCAATACGGCCTGGCTGGATGATGACGGCTATACCGTGCATGCCTGCAAGACCGTTGTGGCCACCTATCGGAGCCGCACCGAAAGAGGCACGTGCTGCGCGCTGGATTCTTACTACCGCGAGCGCATGCTGGAAGAGCGCGGACGCTACCGCATCGCCTGTCTGCAGCTGGCCAAGGAGTACGGGTCGAAACGGCTCATTCCGTCCCTGGAGCCGCTCCTGAAGGCACGGCACCGCGCGGAGCGCGATCTGGCCCTGCTGGCCATCGAGGCCGTGAACAAGAAGGAGGTTGTAAGCGCCGAATCCTTCGATAGGATCATGCTGTTTGACGGCGATATCATAAGCGGCCGCGTGCAGAACGCTGAGTTCGCCCTCGTGACGTCCTACGCCAGGCTGAGCCTGAACCGCAAGGACATCAAGCGCATCGAGACCGATGCGTCCGGGAAAAAGCGCGTCGTTGAACTGTATGCCGGCGACAGGCTCACCGGGGCCATACCGGATGTCGAGCTCAAGGTCGTCTTGAAGGTGGGAGGCGAGGCGGTGCTGAGAATGGCCGAGGTGGAGAGCATCACCTTCGGCCGCCAACCGTGACAGACGGCCTTTAGAATATGCTAAAAGGCAGTGGCTGGAATGCCAAGGAGGTGGCTATGCGCAGGATTATTGGTGGAATGATGTGTGCCGTGCTGGTCTTGATGAGCGCCTGCGGCGGGGATGGCGGCAGCGATGACGATACGATCCCGGCGGCCCCGAACAATGTCAGCGTCATGGCGGGCCGCGGCCATATGGACGGCGAGACCGGCAACTACGCCCTTATCCGCTGGGACAATGTCTCCGGGGCGACCTCCTACACCCTCTACTATGGAGCCAATGCCGGCATCAACACCAGCAGCAGCTCCGTATCCGGGGTGAGGAGCCCGTACGTCTTCTCAAACGCCAATGTCAGGGACGGGGCGTTCTACTATTTCGCGCTCACGGCTGAGAACGATGCTGGCGAAAGCGACCTGTCCGAGATCCGGCGCATGGCGGTGCTCATACCGCGGACCGGCCAGACCACAAGCTATGCCGACAAAGACGACGGCGACCTGGAAGAGGGCGCTGCCTGGCCGGCATCGCGCTTCATCGACAACGGCGACCAGACCGTGACCGATACGCTGACCGGGCTGATGTGGCAGAAGAACCCGAACGTGATGATTGAATCGAGTTGGAGTGCGGCACTGAACCTGTGCGATATCTCCACCGTCGGTACCTATGACGACTGGCGCATGCCCAACCTGAGGGAACTGCTCAGCCTGCTCGACTATTCCGTTTATCCCATCGTGGTGGATATAACGGCTTTCCCCTTTTTGGACAGCGATGACACCATCTACTGGACCTCCACGAACGTTGACGGAGACGACAACTCGGCCTGGTGTGTGGACATCGACAGCGGCATAACCGCGGCCGCGAGCAAGGCACTGAGTTCTTACTGGGTATGGGCCGTGCGTGATGACCTTGGCAACGCCACCGCCGAGGTCGCCCGGACCGGGCAGAGCGCATCCCTGGTCGATTATGACGACGGCTACTTCGACAATGGCGTGATCTGGCCGGATGTCCGTTTCGTGGACAACGGCGACGGCACCGTGACCGATATCCTGACCGGTCTGATGTGGCTCCAGGACGCGGACGCCATTACGGCCAGGTCATGGACCAGCGCCGTGAGCGCCGCGGCCGCGGCGAGCGCCGGCGACCACCACGACTGGCGTCTGCCGAACATAAGAGAGCTGATCTCGCTGCTCGATATGTCACGGCATGATCCCTGCCTGCCTTCCGGGCATGAGTTCACGGATATGGGCGTCGGCGATATCTACTGGACGTCCACGACCTCTGCCGGCGCAACCGGCTCGGCCTGGTGCATCGATCTTACGGACGGCGCGATCCTGACCGCGGACAAGTCCGTGTCCCGCTCCGTGCTGCCGGTGCGCAGCACCCGGTAAGGGCGGGGGTCGTCAGGGTCCAGTGTGTCCGGCCGATCCTGCGAAAGCCGGAATACGGACATCGTCTCAATACGGCCCCTTACCCTGGCAGGCCGGGCAGCATGGCCCGTGCTGCAGCCGGTAGGCCTCGCCGCAGCCCGGGCAGATGCCCACGGCCGAGGTCTTTTTCGGCGACGAGGATATGAATTCCGGTTTGACCGTGACCTTATCTATGCCGTAGATGCTTGTCCCGGCGCGCCGGAATTCATCGATGATCCGATCGCGGTTCTGATCCTTCTTGGGCGTCTCCTTGAGGAACCAGGCCCGCAGGGCCGGCCAGTCCGCAAGTCTGGCGGCATCGAGGTGCACGCGCACGCCTGCCCCCGTGTACTTGTTGAAGAAGATGACGGCATAGCGGCTGGTGTCCACGATCCTGAGCCAGCCGTTGCCGATGGTGCAAGGGGTGAGAATCTGGACCGCATCCGGCAGGCATTGCCTGCTTTCGCAGATCACGTCATAGAGTTCCCCTTGGGGCAGGTTGGCCTGGGCGATGTCCACCATGATGCCGCCGGCCAACAGGCCGGGCGCGAGGCTGCCGTGGAAGGACGTCACCTTTTCGATATACTCTTCAAAACCATAGGGACCAATACGCATGCATTTCACCTTTCGGATGATATTTGAGTCGTATGTCTATCACATGTTGGACTGGTTGATATAGCGCTCGAGCTTGCCTTTTTCAGTCAAGACCTTCACGCCCAGCTCCTGGGTCGTTAATGGCACCTCGCAAGGTTGCGCCCGGCGGACCATGGTAATGGCCTGGGGCGGGCAGGCCGTGGCGCACAGCCCACAGCCAATGCACGCAGTCGTATCCACGTGGGCGATGAAATCGTTTATGGCAATGGCCTTGACCGGACAGCGCTCCTCGGTGCAGACCCCGCAACCCGTACAGGTTTCTTCATCGATCCGGGCCTCGAAGGCACTGGGGCTGAATGCCTGAGTGAGCCCCAACCGGGTGCGGCAGGTCAGGATGGTGCAGCAGCAGGGACAGCAGTTGCAGATGAAGGAGGGCTTTCCATAGCTGTTGGTGCTGGTATGGACCAAGCCGGAGGCCTCGGCGCGGTCGAGCACGGCGCGGGCCTCCATCCGGCCGATCTCGCGCGCGAAGCCGCGCTTGACCAGGAAGCGTGCCGGCGTGCCGAAGATGAGGCATACCTCCGTGGGCTTGTCGCATGCCTTGATGCTGACGCGGCAGGCACATTGGGCCAGGCCGATATAGTCAGCGGCCTCGATCAGGGCATAGATCTCTTCATACGGGTGCACGCGGGTGTTTTCGTCCAAGGATTGCTCGACCGGGATCACGCGCACGATGGGTGTCGGGTTGCCCGCAAAGGATGCACCCAAGGCCTCGCGGTGGTAGTCATCCCACAGGCGGCCGAGCTCTTCAAGGGTGGGGTTGGTAGTGCCATTCATCAGGGGGAATTCGAACAGGCCGGGGATGGTCGGCAGCAGGTTATAATATTTTTCCTGGCCTTTCTCCATGCAGAAGATGACGGCCTTGTCGGCCATGGCGTCCAGGAGCCTTTCCGCCCGGTTCGCATCCTGGCCGGCGTCCGCGGCGATTTTCACCAGCGGCTTGGGAAACAGGGTCAGGTGGATCGCCAGGCCGGCTTCCTCGGGCGTAAAGAGGAGCTTAAGGATCTTGTCGAAGGCCGGCGAGGCCGGCGCACCGGTGGGGCTGGCATCCAGCAGCTCGCGTAACTGTTCGTAGGCATCCATGGGCGACGCTCCTTTCATACTGTGACGTATGCTAAATCCGCTCGATGCGGCATCTGACATAGCGGTGCATGGGGGTACCGATCCAGTCCCGGTTCGTATTCTTCGTCAGACGGTTCACGTTCACGCCGTAGGGCTTGCCGTCATAGACCAGGCCGAAGCCGTGCGGGATGACCACATGGCCCTTGTGGGCCATGTCGGTGATCTCCGCTTCGATCTCTACACTGCCGGCCTCGGTCGTCACCCTTACCATCTGTCCGTCGCTGATCCCGAGCGAATGCGCATCCTCGCTGTGCATCATGCAGGTGCAGGCGCGCTTGCCCTCGTTCCAGTCCGGGTTGCGCATCAAGGTGTTGGCGTTCATGTTGAAGTGACGGCCGGCCATGAGCACGAAGGGATACGCGGGGTCCGGCGCCAAAGCCGCCTCCTCGTGCTCGGGGTCGAGGCCTTCCAGCTCTGACCTCAGCTCCGGGATCACGAGATTGATCTTTCCGTCCTCGGTCCTGATGTGCGCAAGGTTCTCCTCCGGGTCCTCCAGGCCTATCCAGAGCCCCTCGGGATGGTCCAGGATTTTTTGGAACAGCTCTTCGCCCATTTCCATCCCGGGCGTGAACCCCGCGCGGGCAGCGCACTTGCGGAACGTCTGGGGGACGGTTTGCAGCATGCCCCACAGGGCGGCCAGGTGCACCGAGCCCATGGCCTTGCCCAGGGTCTTGCCGAGGATGAACGGCATGGCGCCCATAGCGGCGGGCTCCTGCATGGCGTATTCCATGAGCGCGGCTCCGAAGGCCGCATGGCCCTCTTCGGCCGCCTGGTAGAGCTTGTCGGGGATCGGCGGAATCAGTCCCAGCTTGTCCGCCAGGCGCAGGTGGATCTCTCCCAGCTCCAGGGGCTCACCCTCGGGTTCGATGATGGGGCGCCGCATCTGGAAGAAGATCCCGGGGAAGGTCATGGGGAAGAAGGTCCCGTCCCACGATTCATAGCCCGACTGAGACGGCAGGACGTAGTGAGACAGGGCCGCCGTCTCCGTCATGGCCAGTTCGGCCGTCACGAGAAGGTCCAGGCGTCGGAAGGCCTCCTCGTAGGCCGTCGTGTCCGCATAGGACCTCAAGGGATGCGCCCCGGAGACCAGGACCGCCCTGAGGCGCTCCGGGTTCTCGGAAAGGATCTCCTCGGGCATGGCATTGGGAGGGTAGCAGCCCATGACGGGCGGAAAGTTCGTGGCCACGGTCCGCCAGACCTTGGGATCCCGCTCATCCGAATGGGTCCCCAGGGGCATGAGCGTGCCATGGAAGACATTGCCGCCGGCCACGCCGATCCGTCCGCAGATTGCCAGGAGGATACCCGCCAGGTAAGACGATACCGCGCTATGGCGGTTCATCAGGATGCCCAGGTCATAGCGCAGGCTTGATTTCCGGGTGGCGAACCGGTGGCAGATCTCCCGGACCTGCGCATAATCGAGGTTGCAGGTACACACCGCGGCACGGGCGTCGAACGGTATGAACAGGTCACGGACGGCATCCAGGCCTGAGGTGTGCTTTTCGATATACTCACGGTTCTCCCAGCCTTCCTGGAGGATAATGGCGATCATGGCCCGCATGAGCAAGGCGTCCGTGCCCGGACGGATGCGCAGATGCTCGTTGGCCACCTTGGCCGTCTCCGAGATGCGCGGATCGATGACCACAAGGTGCCTTTTCGGGTCCTTGGCGATGCGCTGGAGCCGGCGCGGGGCCTGGGGTATCTGGTGGCTCTGCATGCCGTTCCAGCCGAAGGTCACGAGGTAGTCCGTCTCCTCGGCATCGATCTCCGGGAACACGGGCTGGCGGCCGAACATGCGGCCGAAGACCCAGAACATGCCGGAGAACTCCTGGGCCAGGGCGCTGTAATGGTAGCGCGACCCCAGGCCGCGCATGAGCCTGACCCCGAAGGCCGCCTCGAAGTGGCAGCCCTGTCCTCCACCCCCCATGTAGGCGAAACTGCGCGGGCCGTAGGTGTCCACGATGTGCTTGAGCCTCCCCGCGATCTCGTCGACGGCCTGGTCCCAGGAGATGCGCTCAAAGGAGTTGCCGACCCTTTTGAGGGGATACTTCAGGCGGTCGGCGTTGTGCTGGTGATAGGCGATGTTCATCCCTTTGCGGCAGACATAGCCTTCGCTCCTTCCATTGCTCTTATCGCCCCTCACCTTGACGATGCGGTTGCCCTCCACCTCCACCTCCAGCCCGCAGTTCTGGGGACAGAGCACGCAGCCGGTCTTCTTCCAAGCACCCATAACGCCTCCCTAAGATTGTCTTTTGAGGATATGATCGAAGACCATGCGCTTGCACAATGTCAGCGGCGCGTTGTCTTTCACGAGTTTCATGTGCATGATGGCGCCCTCCCAGCTGTCGAGGATGAACTGGGCGGTTTGTGCTGGATCGAGCTCTTCCGTGATATCGCCGCTGTCCTTCGCCTCGGCCAGGCACCGCGTAATCGCCTCGGCCATGCGGGCATATACCTTCCCGACCTTGTTCCGAAATGCCTCGTTCAGATCGCTCATCTCCTGCATGAGGTTGCCGATGGGGCATCCACGCGTATGTCCCATCTTCTCGAACAGCGATGCGAAGCCGTCCATGAAGGCTGACAGCCTGTGCAGGGGGGGGCGTCCGGCGTCTTCGACTGAGGCCTGGATCATGGCCGTTATGGCCTCGGCATAGTGGTCGATGACCGCCAGGCCGAACTCCTCTTTGCTCTTGAAATAGAAGTAGAACGAACCCTTGGGCACGCCGGCGGCCGTGATGATGTCGGACAGGCCGGTGGCGTTGAAGCCTTTTTTGTGGATCAGGCGGGCGCCTTCCCTGATAATGGTTGCCCGGGTCGTCTCTTTGCCCATCAGATGTCCTTTATGGTGTATAATAGACCAGTTGACTAGTGCAGTCAAATCCCAAATCCGGCGGGTGTGGATTATATTATAACTAATCGAAATTACAGGTTGATATCCGCAAGGCTTGACAGGTGTCCCAGGGGATGGTACCTTGCTAAGAACTTTTGGAATAGCGGTCCAAAAGTCGGCCCGCAATAATAAACTTGAGATCGAGGTGGTGAATGGGCAAGCGTATCGGCATTCTCGCTCCGATTTTCATCTTATTGA
This sequence comes from Deltaproteobacteria bacterium, assembly GCA_029574005.1. Lineage (GTDB taxonomy): Bacteria > Desulfobacterota > Desulfomonilia > UBA1062 > UBA1062 > JAKQBR01. The sequence continues at coordinate 11,230 of JAKQBR010000003.1, forward strand.
TTACTGGGCCCTGGTCCGTGGATGAATCTCAGGCTGCAATCGCCAAGACGCAGGCAAAACATATTTCAGCTAAGGGGTCTTCCCAAAAGAGCGGGGCTGGCGCGCATATCGTCAAGCACAAGAAATCCGGCCCTTCGGCGCACAGAACCAAGCAATCAAAGCCGCGCCTGACCAAGATACAGACCAAGCATAAGAAGACCGCCTCCCCTGTCCGCACCCGTGCGAAGAGGGCACGGGTAGCCAGACTCATACGCAATCATAGGGAAACGCCATCCTACCACTACTTTGGACCTATGAGCGCCGGCGCCGATGCAATCCTGTCACAGTCCGCCCCGGCGGACGAACATTGGCTGAGCCTATCCGCCCCGGATCAAACGGACGACGGGCCGTTCAGCCTGACGCTCGTCACCGATGCGGAGTGCCCCTCGCAGGGGGCCGAGCTGGTGATCGCGCAGACACCCGGGCCCGTGCGGAGCGTGAACGTGCGTGCCAGGGATGGAGATGACGATACCGTGTTGACCGATCTCTGGCAGATCAAGGCCCTGCAGGCCAGCCTTGATAAAAAGTCGGAGACCGAGGCCGTCAACGGACTGACCGTTAAAATCCTGGAAACGGCCTACAACTATCTGGGGGTGCGCTACCGCTATGGCGGCTCTACCCCGGAAGGGTTCGACTGTTCCGGTTTTGTCCGGTATGTCTTCAGCGAGAACGGCATCCAGCTGGGGCGCTCTTCCCGCGAACAGGCACTGGAGGGGATGCATGTGCCCTTGTCGGCGCTCAAGCCCGGCGACCTCATCTTCTTCGACATGGGTTCCCGCAAGCACCATCGCATCGATCACGTGGGGCTCTATATCGGCGACGGTCAGTTCATCCACGCCGCCTCGTCGCGCTCGCGCCAGATCATGATCAGCGACCTCAAATCCGCCCACTATCAGAGGCGTGTGGTGACGGCCCGACGGATCACCGCCTCCACCCCCTGAAACGCCGCTGGCAGGGTCGTGTTCATCTCCCCCTGCTTTTTTGAAATCCTCGGGACCGCATCAGAGAAAATCAATCGGGAAGGGCGCCATGGCAAGCGGGCATGCGCGGCTTGCGGAAGGCCAGCACCAGGAGCGTACTGACGCACAGCAGCACGGATTCGATGTCCAGGGCGCCGGCGAAGCTCCCGGTTGCGGACTTCACCTCGGCGAAGAGATACGGGCCGGCGATGCCGGCCAGTCCGCAGGCCGTAAAGATGGTGCCGTAGATCTTGCCGATATTGGGGCTGCCGAACTCATCGGCGGCAAAGGCCGGCATGCATGCCAGGGTCCCGCCGTAGCACGCCAGGAGATAACAGACCATGAGGGCGAAGACAAAGGTCGTGCTGATGCGTGCAAGGAGAAAGAACCCCGCGGCCTGCGTGAGACATATGATCGTAAACACCTGTTTGCGTCCCCAGGCGTCGGAAACCCATGACCATGCCAGCCGGCCCAGGCCGTTGAAGACGGCGGCGACCGCGACGATCATGCCGGAGATGATGGCGATAGCCTCAATGCCATGGGCATCGGGGTTTGCGCCGGCTCGGGTTTTCATGACGTCCTGCGCCATGGGCGAGAGCTGTGATATCAGGCCCAGGCCGGCCGTGACGTTCAGGAAGAGGATCAGCCACAGGATCCAGAGCTGCGGCGTACGCAGCGCCTGCGAATAGAGGAAGGGGGGTGTGTCCCGCGAGCCTGCCGGCGTTGTCGCATGGATCAAGGAGGTGCTCCATCCCGCCGGCGGATTGCTCATGAACAGTGCGGCGCACAGTACGACCGCCATGCTGGCCGCGCCCCAGATCAGGAAGGTCTGTGCCACCCCGACGCGTACGATCAGGCGTGGTCCGATATTGCCCATCAGAAAAGAACCGAAGCCATAGCCCATTACCGCCAGACCCGTGACCAGGTCCCGCTTGTCGGGAAACCACCTGATCAAGGTGGCCACCGGGACGGCGTAGCCGAACCCGCCACCCGCGCCGGTGACCACTCCGTAGGCGACGTAGAGCAGGCCGATGTGTGACAGGGTGTTGGCCACTGCCGCCAGCATGAGCCCCCCTCCGAAGAGCGCTCCGCCCAGGATGCCGACCAGGCGGGGGCTGCGGCGGTCGACCAGTGTCCCGCCGAACGCCACCGCCACGGCAAACATGAAGGAGGCGATCATGAAGGTCGCCTGGGTCTGGGTCTCGCTCCATCCATGCGCGGACATGAGCGGCTTCTTGAAGATGGACCAGGCGTAAACCGTGCCCAGGCAAAGCTGCATGGCAACCGCCGCCGCGGCGATGAGCCACCGTCTCTGGAGCAAGATTCCCCGGTCTGTGGGCACTGTCTGTCCTCTGTTTTCTTATGTTTATATGGATGGCCGCCGGCTGCCCTGGATCAGGAGGCATAGTAGGGGCATGGACAAGCACCTGTCAATGATAAAACGCCTTCACCTGCCGGGGAACCGGCCTTCCCGGGGTCGGACACGGCAGGCCGCCGGGGTACGTCATCGTAATCACGGGCACGATATCGGTTTTGTCGGGGCCGTATGCGCACATGATTAAACCGATAAATCAGTCGTGTATACCATGGCATGGTCTGTGCTCAGCCCTATGGACACCCTTTATGCCGGTGATAGACAAGGAAACGGGTATGATACATCTTGAAATCAGATGGTTATTTGAACCGAAGAGGTTAACCTCCTGGATTTCGTGCCGAAAAGAAGGGGATATGCCGTTCGCACACCGGATTGAGTCAGGATTGGGCGGGTTCTGGATGCAGGCCCGCATCCTGCGCTGGGTGTGTGTGGTCGTTCTCGGCCTGGCAATAGGGATGGCAAGTCCAGGGCATGGGTTTGCGGCCTCGAAACAGGCGCTGAAGAAGGGTGCCGTGCTGACCAAGGGCCAGGAGGTGATCACGCTCAAGAAGGCCGCGAAGGCGGGCGGGTCCAAATCCAAGCTGCGGCACGACCCGGGCAAGACCTCAAAGGCGAAGGCCAAACACGGGCCGAAGAAGAAACAGACAACGATGAAGGAGCGCGTACGGGCCAAGAGGGTCACGCAGGCACGTCTGCTCGCCAGGGTCAGACCGCCGCGTTCAAGGGCGGCGCAGGCGCGAGAGGCGGCGGAGGAGGTGAGGAATGTGGAAATCCCCCCGATGGACCTCTGGCAGATCAGGGCCTATGAGCAGGATCTTGCCGTTCAGGCCGACGAACAGCCGGTTGACGAGGGCGCGCTCAGGATCATCGAAACGGCCAACAACTATCTCGGAACGCCGTACCGCTACGGCGGCACCACACCCGAGGGGTTTGACTGTTCCGGATTTGTCCGCCACGTGTTCGGCGAAAACGGCATCAACCTGAAACGGACATCGTATGAGCAGTTCCGGCAAGGCAAGGCCATACCCTTAAGCGCCATGCGCCCCGGAGACCTGATCTTCTTCGGCAGGGTGAAACGCGAGCACTGCCGCATCGAGCATGTCGGTCTGTATATCGGCGAAGGACGGTATATCCATGCCGCCTCCTCGCGTTCAGGCCAGGTCACGGTTTCCCAGATCAAGTCCCCCGAACAAGGGACCCGCAAGGTCATGGCCCGCCGCATCCTGGATCACGCGCCCTTTGAACCGCAGCTATGACGGCTTGTTCTTTGGGGTTCCGGGCTCCAGCAGGGCATGTATGAAGGTATCGATGTCCCGGCGCAAGGTCTCTTTTTCGTTTTCCACCATGCCCAGGTAGGCATGGAAGGTGCGGAAGCAATCCATGAAGCGTTGCTCCTGCTCCGTGACCGTTGCGCCCTGAGCCGCCTCGAGTTCCACCACGGGCACGGCGTGCAGGTTGAGCTCTTCAAGCATCAGCTGGTCCGCGGGCGTGATGGGCTGGAAACGGCTGATGTTGAGATAGGCGCGGGCCAGGTCTTCCATGGCCTCCACGTTCGGCTTCAACGCGAAGTTCTGGAGCTCCACCTTGAGGGCGACCCTCAAGTCCGGCTTGGGGCAGGGCAGGAGCCGTTCATCCATGACGATGGCCTTGTTTCTCTGAAAGGCCTTGCCGTAGGACTCCACCATGGCATCGCTCCAGCGCAGGAGCTCCAGCCTCTCCAGCCCGTGGATGGAAAGCAGGCCGGAGACCCCGTGTTCTCTGACCATGGCGATGAGATCACTCAGTGAGCGTGTCGGTGTCCCGTGTGTGTCGTCCAAAGTTCAAGGCTCCTGTCGGATCGTTGCCGCATCCTTGAAAAGGTCGTGTATCAAGCCGATTCGGGATGTGTCAATGCCAAAAAGATGCATCGGTCTTGATCAACCGAACTGATTTCCCGTATAACGGTTACAACAGGAAGGAGGGAGATTGGGCAGGGTGGAGGCCGGACTTCTCCGAGCGCCAGGACAGCCTGTGAACCGGTTGCAGTCCTGTTCGGCCGTCTTCCGGGTCCCCGCCTGATAACTCGTCATGCCGAGTACAACGGAGAAAGATCTATCGCTGCCGGCTTTTCAGGGCCGGATCTATGCATACTATCACGCGCATGCGCGTATGTTCCCCTGGCGACAGACAATCGATCCCTACCATATCCTGGTCTCGGAATTCATGCTCCAGCAGACGCAGGTGCAGCGGGTGCTGATCAAATATCCGCCCTTTCTGGAGGCCTTCCCGACCTTCGAGTCCCTGGCGCGCTCCGGCCTCAAGGAGGTCCTGGCCTGCTGGCAGGGGTTGGGTTACAACCGTCGCGCCCTGGCCTTGAAGTCCACGGCTGAAGTCGTGGTCCAGGCATATGCCGGAGAGCTGCCCCGTGATCCTCGGGAGCTCACGGGCCTGCCCGGTATCGGCCCTTCAACCGCCGGAGCGGTCCTGGCCTTTGCCTTCCAGATCCCGACGGCGTTCA
>JAKQBR010000019.1 GCA_029574005.1 Deltaproteobacteria bacterium
GCACGGCCGGCCGCAAGCACCTATTTCCAGGTCGTGATGTCATCCCCGAACCATTTGATGGAGATCTTCTTCATGGTGCCGTCCTTGAACATGCCGTCCAGGGTGGACTGGATCTTGTCCTTGAGCGCCGCATCCTCCTTGCGTAAGCCGATCCCGATGGGCTCGGAAAGCAGCGCCTCGCTCATCACCTTGAACTCGCCGGGTTTTTGGGAGAGGTAGTAGCGTCCCACCAGCTCGTCCACAGCCAGGGCGTCGATGCGGCCGATCTTGAGGTCCAGGAAGGCATTCGTGTTGGTGTCGTACTTCTTGATCTCCTTGAACTTCCTGTTCAGCTTGGCCAGCGCCTCTTCGGAGGTGGAGCCCAGCTGTACGCCCATGGTCGTGTCGGGTCCAAGATCCTTGAGACCCTTGATCTTCTTGTTGCCGGCCTTGATCACGATGACCTGCTTCTCCATGATATAAGGCTTGGTAAAGGCGATTTCCTTCTCGCGCTCGGAGGTAATCGACATGCCGGACCAGATGATGTCGAACTTGCCGGTCTTGAGCGACATGATCACACCCTTCCAGGCCGTGGGCTGGTGCCTGACCTTGATGCCCAGGCGCCTGGCGAGCTCCTTGGAGGCATCGATATCGAAGCCCACCAGCTCGTTCTTCTCGTTGCGGAACTCCATGGGGGGAAAGGCGTCGTCGATGCCGATGACCAGCTCGCCCTTGGCCTTGACCTTGTCCCACGAGGCATCCGGGGCCGCGACCGCGCCAACCGCCACCGCCATAAAGACCAGGCAACCAAACACCGGGAACAGCGCTCTCTTCATCCGACACCTCCTCATCGGCTAACTGCTTTTGGTCCTTTGTTCATAGAACAAATGCACCACCTTTTCAAGTGATGCCCCGGAGAAAAGCTGAAGGGATAGATTTCGTTTGCAATCGGGCTTGTTTTTGCCTACAGTTCTGGGCGGCAAGACGCGGCCGAAAACGTCGCGGACTCCCGGTTTCATGCGAGGAAAACCAGAATACAAGTAAAGGTCGGGACAGTGCCATGATCGAAGTCGACACATTGATATCCGGCGGACGAATCCTCTTGATGGACAAGGAGATGACCATCATCCCCGACGGCGGAATCGCGGTCCAAGGCCGGGACATCGTGGCCGTGGGGGACAGGGTGGATATCGAGAACCGCTACCGCGCGGCCGAGGTCATCGACGCCGCGGGCGGCATTGTCATGCCCGGCCTGATCAACGGCCATACCCACGTCGCCATGACCTGCTTTCGGGGTATGGCGGACGACCTGCCCCTGATGGAATGGCTCAACGACTATATCTTCCCCGCCGAGGCTAAGAACGTCAACACCGACCTGGCGTACTGGGGCAGCCTGCTCGCCTGCGCCGAAATGATCAGGTCCGGCACCACGACCTTCTGCGACATGTACATCTTTGAAGACGAGACCGCCAAGGCCGCGCGTCAGGCCGGCATGCGCTGTCTGCTGGGCGAGGTGCTCTTTGACTTCCCCTCGCCCAACTTCAAAACGCCCGCGGACGGGCTGGCCTATACAAAGAACCTCCTGGAAAAGTGGGCCGACGATGACCTCGTCAGCATCTTCGTCGAACCCCACGCCCTGTATACCTGCTCAACACCCCTGCTGCTCGATGCCAAGGCCCTGGCCGATCGCTACAATGCCCCCCTGGGCATCCATCTCCTGGAAAACCGATCAGAGCGCGCGCAGCTCCAGACCAAGCTGGGCCAGGGCGCCGTACCGTTCCTGCGGGAGATCGGCCTTCTGAACGAACGGTTGATCGCCTTCCACTGCGTCTGCATGGACGACAGTGACATCAAGATGTTCGCCGACCATGGATGCAAGGTCATTCACAACCCGGAAAGCAACATGAAGCTCGCCTCCGGCGTGGCCCCGGTCCCGGAAATGATCGCCGGCGGCGTCTGTGTAGGACTTGGAACGGACGGCTGCGCCAGCAACAACAACCTCGACATGTTCCAGGAAATGGATACGGCCGCCAAGCTGCACAAGGTACACCGTCTCGATCCGGTGGCCATGGATGCCAGGACCGTCCTGGAGGCCGCTACCCGGGAAGGTGCCCGCGCGTTGGGGATGGAGCATCTCGTGGGCCAGATCAAGCCCGGCCACAGGGCCGATATCATAATCATCGATATCCATAAGCCGCACCTCACGCCCATGTATCATGAGTACTCCCATCTCGTGTACGCCGTCGCCGGCGCCGATGTCGACACAGTGCTGATCAACGGCAGGGTGGTCATGAGAAACCGGCGGGTCCTGACCATCGACGAAAACCAGGCCATGCAACGGGTGCAGGAGATAAGCGCGCGGATCAAGGCCGGCATGAGGATCTGATCGGACACGGTTCAGGCGGCCCGGCGTTCTCGGCTTCTTGGACCTTGGTTTGACGCGTTGCGACCTCGGACGCCTTCCGGTGCGAGAGGACCGCGGCATGGCCCATCTTCGACAGTAGAAATGTAATTATCATGTAATATTAGCAAGGTACATGGACGCTCTCTGGCTTTGGCACCAGGAAACGGTCCCCTTGAAGGAGCTGGTTAGATACCTAAATTTGCCTGATGGTC
>JAKQBR010000026.1 GCA_029574005.1 Deltaproteobacteria bacterium
GGCCAGACCTCGCATACGGCCATCATCGCGCACTCCCTGGAGATCCCGGCCGTGGTCGGTCTGGAAAAGGCCTCCGGGCTCATCAACCCGGGTGACACGGTCATCCTGGACGGCATCTCGGGCGTGGTGATCGTCAACCCCAGCGAATCGCAGATCGCGGACTACGAGCAGCGCGGCCGATCGCACCTGAGCATGGAGCTCAAGCTCAAAGAGAAGGCCAAGGAGCCGGCCATCACCCGCGACGGCCACCATATCCCGGTGCTGGGCAACCTGGAGTTCAAGGAAGAGGTCAAGACCGTCATGGAGCACGGGGCCGAGGGCATCGGGCTGTACCGCACCGAGTTCCTCTACATCAACCGCGACGAGATCCCTTCCGAAGAGGACCACTTCGAGGCCTACAAGGCCGTGGTCGAGACCGTGGCGCCCTACACCACCGTTATCCGCACCCTGGACTTAGGCGGCGACAAGCTCTACGCCCACCTGGGGGCGCTCAAGAAAGAGACCAACCCGGCCATGGGCCTGCGCGCCATCCGCGTGTGCCTGAAGGAGATCGAGATCTTCAAGACCCAGCTGCGCGGCATCCTGCGCGCCAGCCACTACGGCAAGACCTCCATCATGTTCCCCATGATATCCGGCATCGAGGAGCTCCTGCGCGCCAAGGAGATCCTGGAAAAGACCAAGCACGAGCTGCGCAAGCAGGGCATCCCCTTTGACGAGGACATCCCGGTGGGCATCATGATCGAGGTGCCGGCCGCGGCCGTGATCGCCGACCTCTTAGCCAAGGAGGCCGACTTCTTCTCCATCGGCACCAATGACCTGATCCAGTATTCCATCGCCATCGACCGCGGCAACGAGTACGTCAACTACCTGTACGACCCCCTGCACCCGGCCGTGCTGCGCCTGATCCAGTGCACCATCGACGCCGCGCACGCCGAAGGCATCCCGGTCTCCATGTGCGGTGAAATGGCGGGCCGCACCATCTACACCCCGATCCTCTTAGGCATGGGCATCGACCAGTTCTCGACCAATGCCTTCGCCATCTCGCACGTCAAGGAGATGGCCCGCAAGATCGACCTCACGCATTGCCAGGAGGTGGTCAAGCAGCTGCACCAGATGAAGACCGCCGACGAGATCCAGGGCTTCATGTTCGAGGAGTTCAAGCGCAACGCCGATTTCGAGATCGAACTGCCCTGATATGTGCTACAATGTCCGACCATGATTACACTAACCATCAGATTACCGCAAAAATTGAAAGATGATTTGCAGAGGCTTCGCGAAGAGCAGAACAAACCGGTCAGTGATATCGTGAGAGAATCCATCCGCCGCTATGTTGCCGTAGAGAAGTTTCGTGCTTTACGGAAAAAAGGTCCTTCCCTTTGCCGAAGCGCAAGGACTCCTGACAGACGAGGATGTCCTCAAAACAATTTCATAAAGATCATTCTCGATTCAAATGTCATTGTCGGAGTGCGGCCTGATCTAGATTAATAAGAAGAGAGGCACGGGTCCAATGGCACATTTTCGCAGGATATCGAAAAATGTCGCACCTTGGGTGTGCCCGAAGAGCGATGGGCAGTGGGGCCCTGAGACAAAGCGTATCCACGCCAGTGCATCTATAAGCACTTAAGCCCTTGACGTTCTTCCGTCGCCGACTTACATACAGGGAATGTCGCACGCCAAACCAAACCCGAAAGGGAATGCCGCCAAGGAGCCAGTCCGCAAGGCGCTGTGCGCCAATGCCAAGGCGCGCCATTCCTACGACATCATCGAGTCCCTGGAGACCGGCATCGAGCTGACCGGCCCGGAGGTAAAGTCGCTGCGCTCAGGCGGCGGCAACCTGAAGGACAGCTATGCCTTGGTCAAGGATGGCGAGGTGTTGCTGATCAACATGCATGTCAGCCCCTATTCGCACGCCAATATCTTCAACGATGAGCCCCGGCGGCCGCGCAAGCTCTTGCTGCACCGGCGCGAGATCGAGCGCCTGTCCGGCAAGGTCAAGGAGCGGGGTTACACCTTGATCCCCTTGAACGTCTACCTGAAAGGCAGCCTCATCAAGGTCGAGCTCGGACTGGCCAAGGGCAAGCAGACGCATGACAAGAAGGACGCCATCAAGGAGCGGGACATCCGCCGCGACATGGACAGAGAGGTGAAATCATGGAAGCAGCGCTAGCGATCGACCATGCCGCCCTGCTCAAGCGGGCCCTGGCCAGGGGGGGCGATTTTTCTGAAGTATTTATCGAGCACCGGCTGGGCACCAGCATCACCTCCGAGGCCAGGCGCATCGAACGCTATGTAACCATCGACGACTTCGGGGTGGGCATCCGCGTGGTGCAGGGCGACAAGAGCGCCTATGCCTACAGCAACACCTTGACCGATATCGGCGAGCTGGCCGACACCGTGGCCGCCGCGGTCCGCGCCCAAGCCTGGGACAATCCCATCGCCCTGGAAAGGCGCGGCCACCGCCCGGTGGCCCTGGCCTCGGTCGATCCGTCGCGGGTCGAGGCAAGCGCCAAGATCGACCTGATCCGCGCGGCCGAGAAGCTGGCCTGGGGCTATGACCCGTCCGTGGTGCAGGTCAAGGTCACCTACGGCGACACCAAGCGGCGCATCCTGGTGGCCAACTCGCACGGTTTTTTGTCCGAGGACATGATGGAGTCGGTGCTCTTCGTGGTCCTGGGCGTGGTCGCCAAGGACGGCATCATGGAGACCGGGTACGAGCCCATCGGCGGGGCGCGCGGGTTCGAGCTCCTGAGCGAGATACCACCCGAGACCGTGGCCGAACGGGCGCTTAAGCGCGCCGTGCAGACGCTCAATGCCCGCAGGGCCCCCGGGGGCCTCATGCCGGTGGTCTTGGCGTCCGACGCCGGCGGCACCATGGTGCATGAGGCCATCGGCCACGGGCTGGAGGCCGACCTGGCCGGCGAGGGCCTGTCGGTCTATTCGGGCAAGATAGGCACCCAGGTGGCATCGCCGGCCATCACGGTCCTGGACGACGGCACGCTTGAAGGCCGGCGCGGCTCGATCGGCTATGACGACGAGGGCAACCCGGGGTCCCGCACGGTGCTGGTGGAAAACGGCATCCTCAAGACCTACATGACCGACATGATCACCGCCGCTAAGTACGGCCTGCCGCTGACCGGCAACGGTCGGCGCGAATCGTTCCGCCACCGACCCATCCCGCGCATGAGCAATACCATCATCGCGCCCGGGGCCATGGACCCGGAGGATATCATCAGAAAAGTTGACAAAGGCATTTACGTCAAGAAGATGGGCGGCGGCCAGGTCAACACGGTCACCGGCGATTTCGTGTTCGAGATCTCCGAGGGCTTCCTGATTGAAAACGGCAGCGTGGCGGAACCCATCCGCGGAGCCACCTTGATCGGCAACGGGCCCAAGGTGCTGTCCTCCATCACGCAGGTGGGCAATGACCTGGGCTGGGGCATCGGCACCTGCGGCAAGGACGGACAGGGTGTGCCGGTGGCCGATGCCCAACCCACGCTCTTGATCCCAGAAATCACGGTAGGAGGGAAAATCGATGCCTAGGAGCTTGACTCGCATCAGCACGACTGTCCTTTTGGTTTTATGTCTCAGCGGCTGCGCCTTCATCACCGTTGACCTGAACAGCCTGACCCGTATCCCCGGCCTGGAGGAGCGCGTCCTCAAGCGCGGCACGGACGACAAGGTCCTGGTGGTCGAGGTCCTGGGCCCCATCACCACCACGGCCGTGCGCGAGGCCCTGGCCAAGCGCCAGGGCAGCCTGGAGCGCATCGACTCCGTCCTGACCAAGGCCAAGAAGGACAAGCACATCAAGGGCGTCATCCTGAAGATAGATTCGCCCGGCGGCGGCGTGACAGCCTCGGACCTCATATACCGCCGCATCCTGGAATACAAGGCCGGCCAGAAGGTGCCGGTCGTGGCCTGTATCACCAACATGGGGGCCTCCGGGGGCTACATGGTGGCCCTGGCGGCGGACCGCATCGTGGCCCTGCCCACCTCAACGGTCGGCAGCGTGGGCGTGCTCCTGCCGTCGGTAAGCGTCGAGGGCCTGATCGACAAACTGGGCATCCGCGACCAGACCCTGACCTCCGGCAAATATAAAGGCGCGGGCAGCGTGCTCAAAGATATGGGCCCTGATGACAAGGCCATCTACGAGGAGATCATCCAGGACTTCTACCAGGACTTCCTCTCCAAGGTCAAGGCTCGAAGGCCCGTGAACGAAGACGACCTCAAGGTCATCGGCGACGGCCGCATCATGACCGCCAGGTCCGGGCTGAAATATCACCTCGTCGACGAGGTCGGATATTATGAGGACGCGCTCAAGGCCATTGAGCAGGCCGCCAAGATCAAGGACCCCACCGTGGTGCTGTATCGCCGGCAGGGCGAGAACAGCGGCGGGTTCTATTCCTGGCCGTGAGGGGCTGCCCTTCGGCCGGTCCTCCGGCCTGAGGACTAGGGACGGCCCTCGACCGGGAAGCCTGCGTTCGACCAGGCCAGCCAGCCCCCGCGCATGATCCCCACAGTGGTGATGCCGGCCGCTCGCAGCTCGTCGGCCAGCTTTTGGGCCAGGGGACACTGCTCATCCGAGCAATAGGCGATGAACAGGGTTTCCGGCCGTTCGCGCAGCCGCTCGGGCAAACCCGCGCGCTTGCCAGGCGGTACATGCCAGGCCCCGGGGATGTGCCCGGCCTCGTACTCATAGTCCTCGCGGGCATCCAGGAACAACGCCGAACGGGTGCGGTAGCGGCGCAGCGCCTCAAGCAGGCTCAGTTCGCTCGCCTTTCCCGGCTGGAGGGCCGGGACCACGGCGCGCGGGCGAAGCGGCAGGGCGTCGTGGCGCAGGGCGTTGACCGAAAAAGCGAGGATTGCCGCGATGATGACCAGCACGGTCCCCTGCCAGATGCCTTGTTTAACGTGCTGAGCGAGCATCCTGTCCTCCTTGCGGTTGTTTTTGACTTTTGGCCTTAGAGCCGCGCGGCCAGGACCGCGGCGCCGATGGCGCCGTTGACCTGGGCGCTCGGCAGGACCTTGATCTCGCCCAGCCGGCTCTCCAGGGCCTTGACCACCCCGATGTTCTTGGCCACGCCGCCGGTCATCATGAGCGGGGCCTGCACCCCTACCCGGTTGGCCAGCGCCGCCACCCGCGCCGCCACCGCGTCATGGATGCCGGCGATGATATTTGCCCGGGCCTCGCCCTTGGCGATGAGCGAGATGACCTCGCTCTCGGCGAAGACCGTGCACAGGCTGCTGATCCTGGAGGCATTCGCCGCTGAGAGCGAATATTCGCCGAAGCTGTCCAGGTCGACCTCCAGGGCCCGGGCCATGACCTCCAGGAAACGGCCGGTGCCGGCCGCGCACTTGTCGTTCATGACGAAGTCCCTGACCTTGCCGCCGTCGTCCAGCGCGATCACCTTGCTGTCCTGGCCGCCGATGTCGATCACCGAGCGCACGCCCGCGTCCTGGAAATATGCGCCGGCGCCATGGCAGATGATCTCGGTGACCGCCTTATCGGCAAACTTGACCGCGCCCCTTCCATAGCCCGTAGAGACCACCCGCTTTATATCCGCGGATTCAAGCCCGAGCTCGGCCAGGAGCGCCTCGTAGACGGCCCTTCCGGCCTGTTCGGCATGGTAGCCGGTGAAACCCACCTTGGTGCCGAGGATGACGCCGTCCTCGATGACGGCGGCCTTGGCGGTGATGGAGCCGATATCGATGCCCGCGCTCTTCATGGAGGCTAGCATAACATCACGAGCAAGGCCTGTCACCCGCTTTAAACGTTTCTATGGGTTGCAAAAGTGCGGGCTTATGGTAAAAAGAGAGATGTGCAGCATGACCGGTGGCGATATTACGAACGCGGGGTGCGCAAGAAGGTGGGCATGGCCATCCGCGACTATGGCATGGTTCGCCCGAAAGACCGCGTGATCGTGGCGGGCTCGGGGGGCAAGGACTCACTCGTGCTCTTGAAGGTGCTCTGTGACCTCAGGCGCGCGGCGCCGATCGACTTCGAGATCGTGCCGCTGCATATCAAAACCGGTTTCGAAGACGGCTTCGAGAGGGTCGCCGCCTGGGCCGATCAGGCGCTCGGCCTGGAAATACGGGAGGTCCGGACGGATATCGCCCGCATACTCGCCGAGGTGTCCGACCCGGAGAAGAGCGTGTGCGCCTTATGCTCGCGCCTCAGACGCGGCCACCTCTACAGCCTGGCGCACGAGATGGGTGCTGCTTCGATCGCCCTGGGGCATACCAGGGACGACATCGTCGAGACCTTCCTCTTGCGCTGCCTGTACACCGGACAGATGGGCGCCATGCGCCCCGCGCGCGTCTCGAACGACGGGCGCAACCGCGTGATCCGCCCGCTGGCGTATTGCCCGGCCGAACTGGTCGAGCGTTACTTTTCCTTCCTTGAGATCGCGCCGGTGTCCAACAACTGTCCGATCCGCTCCGACGGCAAACGCGCCTTGGTGCGAGGACTGCTCAAGGACTTGGAGAAGGACAACCCCAAGGCCAGGGCCTCGCTGTTTGCCGCGCTCGGCAACATCGACATGAAGAGCCTGTGCGTACGGGAGGACCGCGATGCGCATACCCATTGAGCCACTGGTGCCCAAGCAGCGCCCCGTCAAGCGCGCCGCGGAGATCCTGAAAGAAGGCGGCATCATCGTCTACCCGACCGACACGGTCTACGGCATCGGCTGCAGCCTGTCCAACAAAAAGGGCATCGACACCATCAACGCCCTCAAGGGAAGGCACAAGCCCCGCAGCATCATGCTGGCCGACCTCAAGGACATCAGCACCTATGCCCAGGTGGACAACAATGCCTTCAGGCTCGTGCGCCAGCTGCTGCCGGGGCCGTATACCATCATCCTCCCGGCCACCAAGCTCGTGCCGCGGCTGATGCAGTCCAACCGCAAGACCATCGGCATCCGCATTCCCCGGCACTGGTTCTGCCAGGACCTGGTGTCCGAGCTGGGCGAGCCCGTGATCACCACGAGCGTGCCCATGGGTGAAGACAAGCTGCATATCGATCCCCTGGAGATCGAATCGGACCTTGGACATGTGGTGGACGCGGTGATCGATTGCGGGATCTTGCCCGACATACCCTCCACGGTCCTGTCGCTCGAAGGCGGCGTGGTCGAGATCATCCGCCAGGGACAGGGCGGCACCGACTTTCTCGCCTAGGCTCTTGAGGAAACGCGCATGAAGAAGATGCTGATCAATGCCGTGCACCCCGAGGAGGTCAGGGTCGCGGTCGTGGAAGACGGGATCCTCAACGAGCTCTACATCGAGAGCGCCTTGAAGGAGCGGCTGCGTGGCAATATCTACAAGGGCCGCATCGAACGCGTCGAAACCGGCTTGAACGCCGTTTTCGTCGATTACGGCCGCGAGAAGAACGGCTTTCTGCCCTTGGGCGACACCAATCCGGCCTTCCTGCCGGGAAACCCC
>JAKQBR010000028.1 GCA_029574005.1 Deltaproteobacteria bacterium
GGCCAGACCAACAATATCAGCATCGGCGGGCTGTCGCTGCGTCTGACCGCCTCGGCCATGGAGGACAGGCGGACCATTCCTCCCTCGTATATCAGGCTCATGACCGGACGTCCCATCGAGATAGAGATCTACGGCAAGGACCTCGTGGTCTGGGGCGATGTGCTCAGATCCAACGGTGATACCTCTGAACTGGGCGTGCTCATTACCAAGGTCTCGGACGTCAGACGCTGGAAAAATCTGTGCACCGAACATCAAGAGGGCATCAGCATCTTCCCCGACACCATCCAGGTCCGGCGCAGACGCCGATCGGGCGGCTGAAGCCGCCCGCCTGTATGCCACCCGGAGTCCGGTTGACAGGCGTTGAATGCTGGTGGTACGTTGCGCTTGCTTGGTGACGGCCATAACGGCGCATACAGGGGGGATCGGACGTGGGCAGGAAACCGCGGCAAACCCAAGGGTGGGATACCAACACCAAAGACCGACTGCTCAACGCCGCCTTCAAGGAGTTTGACGAAAAGGGTTACTACCTGACCAATGGCGACACCATCACCAAGCGCGCCGGGCTGGGTCATGGGACGTTCTATATCTATTTCAAGAGCAAGAACGAAGTCCTCATGGAACTCCTGAGGCGCTCCACCAACGCCATTCCTTATGTGGCGTATCGCAACGATCCTCAGTATCTGATGCGTCATGCCGGAACTCCGTCTCAGTTCGAGGCGGTTCTCATGGAGATGGTAAATCCGCTGGCCGAGATCCCCGGACTGATCAAGGCGCTTTTCCAAGGCATGCTGCAGGACCAGGAGATCATCAACTTCGGGATGCAGATTGGACGGGACCTGGCCCGTATGTTCAGGGAGATCATCAGGGAACGGCAGAAGAGGGGATGGCTCAAAGGGTGCGACGCGCGCATCCTGTCTGAAATTATGGCGGTTTGCCTCTCGACCTCGATCCTGTTGACCGCCGCCCGGATCATTACCTGCAGCCCGGAGGTGCTGGTCCACAATTTGTGCGCCATGCTGACGCCGGTGCTCTTTCCGGATGGACATGCCGCAACGGCCGCCCGGCTGAGGAAGGCCGGCCTGGGAAACGATAAGAAGGTCCGGCGGGAGATCCTCAAGGCCGCCCAGAACGAATTCATCGCGCACGGTTACTTTGACACCAAGATTGCGCATATTATGCAGAGTTCCGGCTACTCCAGGAGGACCTTTTACCACTATTACAAGAGCAAGGACGAGATCTTGAAGGCGCTGTTCTTCAACATGTTGGGTGGCTTATATCCGCAGTCCACGGTACAGTACGGCTTCATCGAGGCGATCGATGTCGCCTCCATCGAAGAGTGGGTGCGGCTCCTGGACCAGGTCATGCAGACCTTCGATACGCCCATCAATTGGGCCTTCCTGCAGGGATTCTTCAACAACCCGGATCTGCAGCGGGTCTACAATGACATTTTCGCCTTCTACAGCGAGCCGATCATCAAGAAGATTTCCGCCGTGCAGGCCCAGGGGCAGTTCCCCGGCCTGGACCCCGAGGTGGCGGCGTATATCATCGTGGCGACCGTCAGCTACACGGCCTTTCTCCGAACGGCCGGTTTTCTCGAAGGCTCCATGCATAAATGTGCTCTGAATCTGGGGTGGTTCCTGTTCTATTTCTTCAGCCATCGGCCTTCCGGATAGTGATCCGGACCGCCGGCATGAACCCCGTGCGCCTCGAAGACAATCCGAACCGTAAAACCCCCGTGCGGCGTCCAGGTGCGCAGCCCTGAGCCTGGACGCGCCCCCGTCGTGTGCTGGCAGGCAAGGGGAAGGGTCTATAATGACTTGCTGCGCAATATATAATGAACATTAGGGCAAGCCGGGCGGCAATGGGCGATCGCATATGATGAATAACCATGTTATTGATTATTGATATAAACTAATAATCGCTTGACGGGGCGCGGCAGGTGTTATAAGAAAGTGACTAGCTGTGAATTGTTAATGTTTGTTGTGATATCTTATGACCAATAAAGGAGGAACCCAATGGAAGCGCAGTCACGTGTCATGTGGGATTTCCTGAGGCTGTCATACCAGCGCGGTCTCATGGATGATCTGATGGCCTTGGGCGACCTGATGGACCCGGACATGGATTTTGTCGATGTCCTGGAATCATTCGAGGATGCGGTTATGGCCATGGACCTGAATCCATTGAGCGACCTGTGGCAGGAGCAGATCCAGCCCATGATCAGATCCATGACCAAGGAAGAGTCCATGGATGCGCTGCGCGCCGTCCTGCAGGCGCTCAAGCCCATTCTGGTTAAGCTCACCCGAGGGCGTGGCCAGGCGGACCTGCTGGAAAAGGTTCAGACATTCGTCGCCCTCAAGCCCCGTCTCATGGTGCTGCTGCGTGATCTCTCCCCCCTTGCCGCCCTACCCGTGCAGCGGTTCGTGCGCGATGATGCCGGGACAGTCCTGGGGCGCGCACTGAACGCAGTGAGCGGGGCCATCGTGAAGAGTCACGCCCGTGATCCGGAGCTGGTCGAGCGGATCTTTCGCGATCTTTTCCGAACCCTGGACACCGCACAGTTCGGCAGGGCGATGGAGATCGTCATGGGAGGAGTGCTCGATCAGCGGCCTAAGGTGGTGCGCTGGACCTTCGGGGCCGTGTTTGCGCGCCTCAAGAAGCGCTTTGCGCACGCATAGAGGGGGGTGTCATGGGTGTGACGGAAACCGTTGCATGGAAGAGGATTGTCGGCGCAGATGGGGTGGTGACGGATAAGGAGTCCTTACGCGCTTTTGCGAGCGATGACAGTAACACCCTGGGCGAGCGGCCCCGCACGATCCTGAGGCCGCGCAAGGCCGAAGAGGTCCAGGAAATCGTGCAGCTGGCCAATCAAAAGGGCATAGCGCTGGTGCCGCGCTCATCGACAGGCCCGCGCTCACGGGGGGATACCGTGCCGCAGGCCAAGGACAGCGTGATCGTGGACCTCTCGGGGATGACCGAGATTCTGCGCCTGGACGTGCGCAACAAGGTGGCGATGATCCAGCCCGGTGTTACCTTCGGCGCCTTGCAGGATGCCTGCGCCAAGGTGGGCTTGAGGGTTCCGGTACCGCTGTTGCCGATGGCCTCCACGTCGGTCATGGGTGCTTACCTGGAGCGCGAACCGCATACCATCCCCAAATACCACTGGGACATGTCCGACCCGATCTGCTGTCTGGAGGTGATCTTCGGGTCAGGCCATCTCTTCAGGACCGGATCGGCCGCCGGACCCGGCACCCTGGAGCAGCAGTGGGCGGCGGGCCAGGCCCAGAAGACCCCCATGGGTCCGTCCCAAACGGATTTCATGAAGATCGTCCAGGGCTCCCAGGGTACCATGGGCATCGCCACCTGGGCCACCATCAAACTGGAGCTCATGCCCCAGGCGCAGAAGGGATTCTTTGTGGGCGCCGCCAAGCTGGAAGACGTGGAGGACTTCACCTATGCCCTCATGCGCGCCAGGATGCCTGATGAATGTCTGATCCTCAACCGGGTGGCCTTGGCCGCCATCATGACCAAGGATGCCGCGGGGCGCGACAGGCTGGCCGAGAACCTTCCGGAATGGGTCCTGTTCTATGCCGTGGCGGGCTACGAGCGCCTGCCTCAGGAGCGCGTTGATTACCTCACCCGGGATATCGCTGACATCGCCGCGGCCTGCAATGTGAAACCCGTGGAACAGCTTGCGACCATCCAGGCCAGAACGTTCCTGGGGCTGCTTTCAAGGCCCGGCCCCGAGCCCTACTGGAAGACACGCCATGAGGGCGCCTGCCGGGAGATCTTCTTCCTGAACACCCTGGATCGTGCGCAGGATTTCGTCAAGGCGTGCCGGGCCGAGTGCGACCGGCAGGGCTTCGCAGAGAGCGGCCTGGGCATCTATATCCAACCAATCCAGCAGGGCCGCAATGTCCATATCGAATTCGACCTCATGTATCCCCCCGAGGATCCGGCGTCCGTTGAGCGGCTGAGAACTCTGTACCAGGACATCAGCACCGGCGCATCCGAACTGGGAGGATTTTTCTCCAGACCCTACGGCCTCTGGAGCGACCTGGCGTATCCCAAGTGTCCGGACACGGTCAAGGCCTTGGGGAAGGTGAAGCGTATCCTTGACCCGGCGGGGATCATGAATCCGGGCAAGCTGTGCTTTGGAAAAGGAGTGTAGGCCATGACATTGCACGAACTGAAACAGGACATGGAAGGCTGCGCACGCTGTTCGCACTGCAAATGGGTGCCGCATCTCCAGATCAAGAGCTGGCGCTATGCCAAGGTCTGTCCCTCGGTGGACCGCTACCATTTTCACAGCTATTCCGGGGGCGGCAAGATGAACATGGCCAATTCGTACGTGGACGGCCGCAGCGAGCTGTCCGACACCGTGGCGCAGGTGGTCTACCGCTGTCAGCTCTGCGGCGCCTGCCAGGTTTCCTGCCAGTGCTATCGCGACGATATCGACCTGGCCGACGTGCTCCTGGCCTTCCGCAGCACCTGCGTGGAGCAGGGGTATGTGCTCCCCGAGCACCTCGAAATGATCGAGAGCATGAAGCGTGAAGACAACACCCTGTACATGAAGAAGGCCGACCGCGGCAAGTGGGCCGACGGCCTGGACCTGATCGACATCAATACCGCTCGGGCCGAGACCCTGTTCCATGCCGGCTGCCGCTACTCCTACGACGAAGACCTGCGCGATATCGTGCGCTCCACGGCCATGCTCTTCAGGTCGTCCGGCGTGCGGTTGGGGATCGCCGGGAAGGACGAGGCCTGCTGCGGCGGGAGGGCCTATGAAATCGGCTACCAGGGCGAGATGAAAAATTATGCCGAGGACATGGCCAGCCGGGTCAAGGCCTCTGGTGCGCAAGTACTGGTCACTCCCTGCTCGGACTGCTACTACGCCTTCAAGTATCTCTACCCGAAGAACGGTCTTGATCTGGGCATTAAGGTCCTGCACGCCACCGAGTATGCAGACCAGCTCATCAAAGAGGGCCGGCTGAAACCCCGCACCGAGATCCCGATAACGGTGACCTACCACGACCCCTGCCACCTTGGCCGGCGCGGCGAATTTTATAAGGGCGGCTGGCAGGGCGACAACAAGCTCATGCGGCCGTCGCGCCTGAAGCAGACCGGCAAGCTGGGCATCTTCGACCCCCCGCGCGATATCCTCACGTCCATACCCGGTATCGAACTCAGGGAGATGGAGCGCATCCGCGAGTACAGCTGGTGCTGCGGCGCCGGCGGCGGCGTGCTGGAGGCCGAGCCTGAGTTCGCTGCCTGGACCGCCTTGGAGCGGCTGGAAGAGGCCGCCGCCACCGGCGCCCAGGCCCTGGTCACGGCCTGCCCCTGGTGCGAGCGGGTCTTCAAGGATACGGTCAAGGAAAAAGGGTTATCCCTCAAGGTCTTGGATGTGATGGAGCTCCTGGTCCAATCACTGAATGGAGGTCGTCATGCTGGCTTCTAATGTATACAGGGAACTGGAACAAGCCCTGGGCGCGGAGTATGTCACCCAGGAGCCGGCCATGCTGGACAGCTATGCCTGGCAGCCGGCGCTCAATATCACCCATGAGGCCTGGATCCCCAGACCCGAGGCCGTGGTCATGCCCAGCACCACCGAAGAGGTCCAGGCCTTGGTCAAGATCTGCGCCAAAAACGGCCTGAAAATCAAGGCATTCAGTATGGGGTGGGCGGCGTGGGGCGGTCCCAGCGGCCCCGGCGTGGTACAGTTCGACTTGCGCCGCATGAACCGCATCGTGGAGATTGACGAGAAGAACATGTTCGCCGTGGTAGAGCCGTACGTCAGCGGCGCCCAGCTCCAGTCCGAGCTGATCAAGCTTGGGCTCAACTGCCACATCATCGGCGCCGGGCCCAACTGCAGCCAGCTGGCCAGCGTCACCTCGGGCTGGGGCTATGGCTGGACCGGTCTGGTTACCGGCTTTTCGGCCCGCAACCCGCTGGGCGTGGAGTGGGTCCTGCCCGACGGCGAGGTGCTGAAATTGGGTTCGCCCGGCTCGGGCGATCGCTGGTTCACGGGCGACGGTCCGGGCCCCAGCCTGCGCGGCATCATGCGCGGCTGGGCGGGCGCCCAGAGCGGCTTAGGCATCTTCACCAAGGTGGCCATCAAGGTCTATCCCTGGCCGGGCGAGCGTGAGATCAAGCGCGGCAAGGGCACGCT
Source organism: Deltaproteobacteria bacterium (assembly GCA_029574005.1). Classification (GTDB taxonomy): domain Bacteria; phylum Desulfobacterota; class Desulfomonilia; order UBA1062; family UBA1062; genus JAKQBR01. Next base: position 6,167 of record JAKQBR010000028.1, read on the forward strand.
GCTCGACCTGCGCGCCGAGGTGCCTCCCACGCACAAGATCGTCTTCCTGTTCCATCCCAGCTACGAGAAGTTCGCGGACGCGGCCTACAAGATTGGCAATTCCGAGATCGGCTACGTCCATTGCAAAGGCGCCGTCGGAGGCATGTTCGGGATGTTCACCCCGCGCGCCTCGGCTAAGATCCTCTCCAACCCGGTGCTGCGCGCCATGATGAAGGCCACCCAGCACTGCACGCTCTTCATGCTGGCCTGCCATACCGAGCGCGAGCTGGCCTATCAGGAGAAGGTGCTCCGGCAGATCATAGAGGAGACCGAGGGCTTCATGATGGACATCAGCCGCTTCCCCTTCCACGGCATGTTCGCCTGGGGCACACACCGCTCCATCCAGCCGGCCGTGGCCGCCTTCCGGCCCGGCGGCGACTTCCTCACCAGCATGGGGTCCAACGAGACGTACGATTGCCAGGCCCTTTCGGCCAAGCTGTCCGAGCCCATCAAGCGCAGGTATATCGACGAGGGCATCTTGATCGAAGACCTGGCCGACATGACCTGGGGCGGCATCTACGAAGGCACCAGCAACTGGGGCCACATGGAGCAGATCGGCATCTTCAACCGCCGTGAAACGAGCAAGGCCGAGGGACGCTATGCCTACCTGGACGACACCATGAAACTGACCATCGCCAAGAGCCTCGGGTTCGGGCTTTCATCACTGGGCTCGGGCTACTGGAAGCTCTTCGGCCCGATCATGTTCAACTACCACCATTGGCAGGGCAAGATCAAACAGGGCTTCGACCCCCAGAACACGGCCGACAACGCCTTCTATATCCCGCCTTATGACGAGGTCATCAAGTCCGAGGCCGAGGAGAAGGAAAAGTGGGATGCCATGCGCGAACAGGCCAAGGAATTCGTCTGAAGAGATCGTTAGCGTTCACGGCGAAGACGCCCGGGGAAAGGCGGCTTCGCCGTGAACTGAGGGACTGACTCGTCAATGAGAGGTGTGCATGTCCGCGGATAAACAGGTTCTCGTTTTTCTGGAAACCGAACAGGGCGCCCTGCATCCCATGGGGGCCGAGGCCTTGCAGGCGGGGCGGCAGGCCGCCCAGGGCCTGGATGCCGAACTGGCCGCCGTTGTCATGGGGAGCGATACAGCACAGGCGGCCGAGCAGGCGCGGCATTATGGCGTAAACCGGGTATTCGTCGCGGAACATCCCCTGCTGGAGGCATATCACGGCGAATATTACTGCCAGGCCTTGAGCGAGGTCTGTCGGACCGCGACGCCTGCGGTGGTCTTCATGGTCAACACCCTGACCGTTCAGGACCTTGCCCCGCGGCTGGCATGGAAGCTCGATGCCGGCCTGGTCACGGATTGCGTCTCCCTTGAGGTCGATGCCGGGGAGCTGAATCTCATCAAACCGATTTACAGCGGCAACGTCATGGCCGTGTATGGCCTGTCCACCATGCCCGGCCTGGTTACGCTGCGGCCGCTGGCCTTCCAGCCCCTGAGCGCATCGACCACCCCCCGGGGAGAGATCGTGTCCATTCCCGTAAGCCCTGATCATGCATCGGCCCGGACAACGGTGCTGGAACGCGTCGACGAACACGCTGAGGGCATCAGGCTGGAAACGGCGGAGCGGATCGTCGCCGGAGGCCGGGGCATCGGCAGGGCCGAGGGATTCGACCTTCTCAAGGCCATGGCCGATACCTTGGGCGCCGCCATCGGCGCCAGCCGGCCGCCCTGCGACCTTGGCTGGGTGCCGGCCAAGGCCCAGGTGGGGCAAACCGGTGAGATCGTGGCGCCGGGCCTCTACATTGCGGTGGGCATATCCGGCTCCACCCAGCACCAAGCCGGGATGGTCGGGGCCAAGACCATCGTGGCCATCAACAAGGACCCGCAGGCCAATATCTTCAAGATCGCGGACTACGGCGTGGTGGGCAACTATGAAGATGTCATCCCCGTGATCACCGAGACCCTGCGGGAGATCCTCGCCTAGGAGACGGCTTATGCAAATTGTCGTGTGCATGAAACAGGTTCCTGATCCGGAAGGCCCCCGGGATGCCTTTGAGATCAATCCGGACAGCTGTCTGGTCGAACCGCGCGGCATCCCGCCGGTCTTAAGCCTCTTTGACGAGAACGCGCTGGAGCTGGCGTTGCGCATCAAGGAAGCCCAGCCGGAAGGCGCCCGCATCAGCGTGCTGAGCATGGGCAGGCGCGTCTCGAACGCCGTGATGCTCAAGGCCCTGGCCGCCGGAGCGGACGATCTGGTGAAGGTCGAGGACGACAGCCTGGAGTCCGGGCGTCTGGACAGCTTTGCGACGGCCCAGGTCCTGGCGGCCGCTATACGCAGGCTGCCTCATGATCTGATCATCGTGGGACGCCAGGCCGCGGACTTCAATGACGGCCAGGTCGGCGTCGGCATCGCGCATATCCTGGACCTCCCGGTCATCACCCTGGCGCGTGCGGTAACGGTGCAGGGCGGCGGCCTGATGGTCGAGCGCGTGCTGGCCGAGGGGCACGAGGTGGTGAGCGCCCCGCTGCCTGCCGTGATCATGGCCAGCAACGAAGTGGGCGAGCTGCGCTACCCTTCCATGATCCAGCGCCGCGAGGCAAAGCAGAAGCCCGTCCAGGCCTGGGGTATGAACGAGATCGGCCTGGCAGCGCCGCCGCCCCCGCGCCTGGTGCGCAAGCGTCTCTGCGCCGCGGAGCCTAAGCTGCGTCAATGCCGGATCCTTGATGGGAAAACACCGGCTGAGGCGGGACGCGACCTGGTGCTGCGGTTAAAGGCAGACCGCGTGATATAGATCGCACTGGCTCGCATCGGCCGACAACATCTGAAAAAATTTTCCCAATGCAGGGAATTTGATTTCATTTGCATGTGAAGCAAACCGCATGCGCCCTCTGGACCTGGGACATCTATCAATCCTGGTATCGCGCCGATACGGGCCCTGCTCGGCACAAGCGGATGTCGGCCGCATTGCGGCCTTGGGAAGGCATGTTTTGTGCATAGAGACCGTCTGTAATGCGATTGGGCCGCGGCAGGCAAGGGAATATGCTGGGTTGACAGGGATGAT
>JAKQBR010000045.1 GCA_029574005.1 Deltaproteobacteria bacterium
CCTCGCGCGAAAGGTTCTGGGCCTCGTCGATGATCAGGAGCGAGCGCCCGCCCTGGGCATAGCGGTCGATCAGGAAACGGTTGAGCGCCTCCAGGGACTCGGACTTGCCCGGACCCGGCGACACGACCTCGAACTCGCTCAGGATCATGGCCAGCAATTGGTCCGGCGTGACATTGGTGTTGAAGATCACGGCCGTCTCGATCGAGGATTCGATCTGGTTGAGCAGGTGCCTGATGAGGGTGGTCTTGCCGGCCCCGATCTCGCCGGTCAAGAGGATGAAGCCCGAACGCTCCATCAGGCCGTACTCCAGGTAGGTCAGCGCGTTTTCGTGCTTGGGGCTCAGGTAGAGAAAGGCCGGGTTCGGCACGAGCTGAAACGGCTTGGACGTGAAGCCATAAAACTTTTCATACATAGGCGATCCACCAGACGATTTTTTGTGCACCAATTTTCATAGTATAAAATATATTTTTCCGGCGCAACGTAAAAAACATAATGAGCCGAATGCAAAAAACAAGCCTGCGGTCGCATCGGTCTTTCCCTCTACGCCTCTGGCGAGCTTTAGCGTGCGGGTGGTGATAAAAATGCTTTTCACCACAGAGGACACAGAGAAAGGCGAAAGGCCTGTTCACCACCCGCTGCGCTAGAGACACGGAGTTCACGGAGGAAAGCAGATGCAATGTATGTTTCCCGGCATGGCCGGGAAACATACATTCTCTCTCTCGCTCCTCACCTCTGTGTCTCTAGCGAGCGATAGCGAGCGGGTGGTGAAAAAAGGTTTTCACCACAGAGACACAGAGAATCGAGGCTCCTTATCCTTTTTCCCCCTTGCTCTTGCGCATGGCGGCCAGTTTGGCCTGCAGCGCATCGATCCGCTGGTGGTTGTCCTCGGAGCCGATATAGGAGCGGAACAGCCATTCCTGCAGGCGCATGGCCTTGTCCAGGTCGGCGCTTACGAGCATGTGGGTGAGCTGCTTGGTCTCAGCGAGGCACTGCCGGTCATAGGAGGCCATCTCGCGCGCTATCTTTTCCACCTCTTCCAGGAGCCTGCCCTCGGGGAAGATGCGCGAGATATACCCTATGCGCAAGGCCTCCTGGGCGTCCCAGATGCGGCCGGTCAAGGCCGATTCCATGGCGTTGGAGAGACCCACGATGCGCCACAGGGGGTCCATGGTGGGGTTCAATGACAGCACGATCTCGCGCTGGCCGAACTTGGCGCGCTCAGAGGCATAGCGGATATCGCACATCATGGTCAGGTCGAAGCCGCCGGCGATGGCCGGTCCGCCCACGGCGCAGATGACCGGCTGCGAGCAGAACAGCACGCTGCGGTAGGCGCGGTGGAACAGGGCGGTGTAGGCCTCGTTGTGGAGCTTCTCCAGGGTGCGGATATAGCCCAGGTCGAAGCCGGCCGAGAAGTACCTTTCGCCGCCGGTGAAGACCACGACGTTCACGTCCTGACGGTGGGAGAGGTCGGTGAACGCGGCCTCGATCTCCTCCAGCACCTTGGGCGTCAGGGAGTTGCCCTTGTCCGGCCGGTGGATGGTGACCGTGGCGACTCTTTCAGCGATTTCTACCAGCAGATATTCATATTCCATGATGCATACCCTCCATGAGAATGTTGGGTTCAAGGTTACGGGCAAACGCGTGACGGCACAAGCAAAATCAATCCTTCAGAGCAATCTTTCAGCATCCATTGAACCTTGTCGGAGTTCTTTGGCGAGATTGTGGTGCAATCGGATCCTCCCCTCTCCCTGCCCATCTCCACGCCCCCCTTCATGGGCACCCCGGGCGAGAGGGGACGTGTGTGTCATATCCGCATTTCTTTTTCTCGGTCCCGGCAAATCTCGATGAGCCTGCGATTACGGATTGCCTTCAAGATGAGACCGCGGAGTCGAGGAGGGGGCGACGCCGCTGGAACAATTCGTCAGGAGAGACGAATTGGACGCACCGAAGCGTGCGCCCGAAGGGTGAGGGCCATGGAAGGCCCGAATCACATAGGTATCGCTTGATGCGGCCGGAATACCCTACTGCTGAGTCACCCTCAAGACTTCCTCTATGGTCGTTATCCCATCCTCCACCTTCCGCGCCCCGTCTTCCCTCAGCGTATGCAGCCCCTCTTGGATGGCCTGCTTCTTGATGATATTGGAGTCCGAGGTTTTCAGGATGGTGGATTTGATGGTGTCGCTCATGACCAGGATCTCGTAGATGCCGGAGCGGCCCTTGTAGCCGGTGTTGAGGCATTCCTGGCAGCCCGCGCCGCGGTAGAGGAAGCCGTCGGTGCGCAGCATCTCCTTGGTCAGGCCCAGTTCCATGAGGCTTTCGGTCTCGGGGTAGTAGGCCTGGCGGCAGTCGGTGCAGATCTCGCGCACCAGGCGCTGGGCCAAGATGGCGTTGACCGACGAGGTCACCAGGAAGGGCTCGATGCCCATGTCGATCAGGCGCGTGATGGCCGTGGCCGAGTCGTTGGTGTGCAGCGTCGAGAAGACCAGGTGGCCGGTCAAGGCCGCCTGGATGGCGATCTCGGCCGTCTCCAGGTCGCGGATCTCGCCCACCAGGATCACGTCCGGGTCCTGGCGCACGATGGAGCGCAGGCCCGAGGCAAAGGTGACGCCCACCTTGGTGTTGACCGGGATCTGGCCGATGCCCTTGAGCTGGTACTCGATCGGGTCTTCGATGGTCAGGATGTTCTTGTCCGGCGAGTTGATGCGGCTCAGCATGGAATAGAGCGTGGTGGTCTTGCCCGATCCGGTGGGGCCCGTGACCAGCACGATGCCGTGCTCCTGCTTCAAGAGCTTGGCCACGATCTCCAGGTCGTCCGGGTAGAAGCCCAGCTCCTCCAGTCCCAGAAGGACGGATGACTTATCCAGGATGCGCATGACCACGCGCTCGCCGTTGACCGTGGGCACGGTGGAGACGCGCAGGTCCACGGAGTGCTCGCCCAGCTTGATGCCGATGCGGCCGTCCTGGGGCAGGCGCTTCTCGGCGATGTTGAGGTTGGCCATGACCTTGACGCGCGAGACCACGGCGGACTGGATGCGCTTGGGCAGACCCAGGACGTCATGCAGGATGCCGTCCACGCGGAAGCGGATCTTGACCTCGGACTGGAAGGGCTCGATATGGATGTCCGAGGCGCGCTCGCGGAAGGCCTGCACCATGAGGCGGTTGACCAGCTTGATGATGGGCGCGTCGGTCTCCATGACCGTGATGTCCTGGATGTTCTCCAGGTCGAGCAGGATGTCATCCTCGCCCTCCTCCTCCATGTCGTTGACGATGTCCTGGGCGCTCTCGTTCTTGAGGTCGTTCAGGCGGTTGATGGCGGAGTGGATCTCCTGGCGTCCGGCCAGGACGCGCCGGATGTCCTTGGCGGCCAAAACCCGTCCGATGTCGAAGAGCGCCTCCTGCTCCAGGGGGTCGTTGACGGCCACGATCAGGGTCTCGCCCTGCCACTTGAGGGGCACCATGTTGTAGCGCCTGAGGAAGGCCACCGGCAGCTGGTCCAGGATGGCGGGGTCCACCTCGAGCTCGCCCAGCATGTGCATGTACTCGATGTCCCACTGCCGTCCGAGCGCCTTGAGGATCTCGACATCGCTCAGGATGCCGGCGCCCACCAGGGCGTCCTTGAGCGAGATGCCTTTCTCCTTCTGGATGGCCAGGGCCTTGCTCAGACCGGCCTCATCCACCAGGTTTCCGGAGCGCAGCACCTCTTCAAGGCTGGGTATGCGCATCGATCTTCACCTCTGGCGCGTTTGTTCGCCCTGGGCCGGCCGGGACAGGCGCGCCCGCATCGGCCCCGGGCCCCTTGGGGCTCTCTTCCTGGGCGGGGGCGGCCGGGGCCAGGGGCAGCGCTTCCGGCACTACCGCCGGCGCCGGCGGCGCGGCCTGCTCGGGCCTGTTTTCCTGCGGGACGAGGTTGAGCTTTTCCTCGGGGGTGATCAGGGTGGCGCCTTCCTTGCCCTTGTCAAAGGCCTCCTTCATCTTCGTGATGGCGCCGTACTTCTCACGGTACAGGGCATTGGCCTTCTCGTCCGTGTCGATGATGATCGGGGTGAGGAAGATGTAGAGGTTGGTGCGCTCGCGCGAGCGGGTGTCGGTCTTGAAGAGCCAGCCCAAGAGCGGGATCTTGCCCAGGAGCGGCACCCGGTATTCGCCCAGCGTCAGGGTCTCGCCGATCAGCCCGCCGATGACCATGGTGGCGCCGTCCTTGATCGTGACCGTGGTGGTGGCGGAGCGCTTGAGCGTGGTGGGCGCGAACTCGTTCTCGCCCGAACCGGCGACCAGCTGGGTGATCTCCTGGAAGATGTCCATGCGGATATTGCCCTGCTGGTTGATCTGCGGGGTGATCTTCAGGTCCACGCCGACATCGCGGTAGTCATAGGTGTTGACGGTGCGGTTGATGTTGGTGGAGTCCGTATCCTGGCGGGTCAGGTAGGGCACGTTGGAGCCGACCTTGATCTCGGCCTCCTTGTTGTCCATGGTGATGATCTGCGGGGTGGAGATGATGTTGACGTCCGTGTCCTGGGCCATGGCGTTGATGAACGAGGTCATGTTGGGAAAGGTGATCTCGGTGCCGCCCTTGTTGATGGTGATGGCCTCGCCGATGACGCCTAAGAGCGAGCCGGTCGGCAGGTCGGCCAGCGATGAGACGAATTTGGAGCCCGAGCGGGCGAAGACCCCGCCAGTGCGGTCGCCGCTGTCATAGGTGAAGTCCTCGAACGCGGTCCACTCCACGCCGAGCTTGAAGTCCTTGCTGGTATTGACCTCCATGAGGAAGGCCTTCACGAAGACCTGCTTGCGCGGGATATCGAGGTACTTGATGGTCTCCACCACGTTGCTGTAGGTATAGGGATCGGCGAAGATGATGAGCGAGTTGGTGGCCTTGTCGGGCGAGATCTTGAAGTTCTGCTGGTTGGTGGTGGAGGCGGGCCTGGCTCCTGCCTGAGCCCCGGCCGCCGGTGTGGCCTCGGGGCTGACGGGCGCCGGCAGGCCGCTCAAAACCTTGGCAACCTCCTCGGCATTGGCGTGCTGGAGGTAGTAGACATGGATGTCCTCCTTGCCGCTGGGGGTGGGGATATCCAGCTGGGCGATGAGGTCCTCGATGATCTTCATGTCCTGGGACGTGGCCGTGAGGATCAGCGAGTTGGTGCGCTCGTTGGCGATGATCTTGGGGGGTTCCTTGCTGGAGACCCCGCCGCCGGGCATGCGGCGCACCTGGGCGCGCTGGGCGCCTTCCGCGCCTCCGCCGATGATCTGGCTCAGCTTGGTCGCCAGGTCGGCGGCCGTGGCATGCGTCAGGTGCACGATCTTGACGTCCTGCGCGAAGCCCGCCACGTCCAGCACCTTGATGATGTCGAGGAACTTGCGGATGTTGGAGAGCGTGTCGGTGACGATCAGGATGTTGCTCTGCGGGTACGAGAGGATCTGCGAGGCGCCGCGGCTCATGAGCGGGCTCAGGAGGTTCTTGATGTCCTCGGAGTCCGCGAACTTCAAGGGGATCAGCTGGGTGACGAGCTTGTCCACCTTGAGGGCCTGGACGCCGGTCTTGGTCTCCACGCCCTTGGTCACGGCATCGGATGACTTCATGATCTTGGTCACCTTGCCCATGGGCACGGTGGTGAAGCCGTTGACCTCCAGCACGCTCTCAAAGACCCGGTAGGCCTCGTCCACGGTCATCTTGCGCGGCGATATGACCGTGACCTTGCCGCTGACGCTGGGGTCCACGATGAAGTTCTTCTTGGTGAGGTCGGCGATGAACTTGATCATCATGGTGATATCGACCCCGTCAAAGTCCATGGTGACATACTGGCCGCCCGAACGGGACGTGTTGCCGTTTTCATCCTGCGCGGAAGCCTTTCTGGCGGCGCGGACGGGTGTGTTCTCCGAGGCGACCGTGTTCTGTCCGGCCTGCACCATGTCTGGCCGGACAGCCTCCTGCCGTGGCTTGATCTCTGCCGGGGCGGCCTGGGTGGGCTTCTGGTTCTCCACCATCCTGACCGCGAAGACATCGCCCGCTGCCAGGCACATGAACACCACAGCCAGTATGCATACCCTTCCCCTCTTCATCTACTCCCCCTTCTTACTCACATTCACCGGCCCTGCGCCTCTGAGGGATTCGAGGTCCGGGTCATTCGCGGCCCAGGTCTTAACGTCGGGATGCATGCTCAAGGCCTGGTTCAATGCCTCCAAGGCCGCGGTCTGATTGCCCTTCCTGGCATAGGCGCATGCCATATTGTATACAGGCTCCACATAATCCTTTGAAACGTTGCTGGCAAGCCGGAAATAGCCCAGGGCGCCTTCGATATCGCCCTTGGCCAGCAACACCCCGCCCAGATTGTTCAGTATCACCGGATCGTTCCTGAAATGGGTCAACGCGACGTTGTAGGTGATGACGGCATGCTCGATGTCGCCCCGCTCGAAGTACAGGCCGGCCAGCTGCACATAGGCATCCTTGCTATGCGCGGGATCGGCCCGCAGGCAATGCTCGTAGAGGTCGATGGCCCCCAGGTTGTCGCCCGCGCGACGGCGTTCCCGGGCCTGGGCCAGGAGTGCGGCCGGGTCGGGCGCGGCCTTGGGCATCGGCGCCGAGGCCTCCCGTGGCGCTGTGTTGAGAGCGGGCCTCGGTGTGGCGAGCACCCGCGCGCTTTTCCGACTTGCGCCCCAGAAATGGAAGAACGCGCCGGTGGCCAGCGAGCTGACGATCACGGCGGCGATCAGGACGAGCCACATCGTGCGCCGGCCTCTTTCCGGCCGCGTGCGCACGGGGACGTATTCGGGCTTGGGGCCGTCTTCCTGGACGCGCTTCAAGGCATCATAGATCGAGCTCATGGTCTGCCCCCGATCACATCGATAAGCGCCAGGGTCTCGGCCCCGACCACACCGTCGCGTTTCAGCCCGAAGGACTCCTGGAGCTTCTCGATGCCGGCGGCGGTCTCCACGCCGAAAACCCCGTTGGGTTTCACCTTCATATAACCGCCGCGGTGAAGCACGGACTGTATCCAGCGCACGCGCTCGCCCGTGTCCGCCATGCGGTATATCTGCTCGGGCTGGCCTTTTCGGTAACGCACCGCGATGTTCCAGCGGTAGAAGCCGGCGAACCTGGCCAGCGGCACCTCGAAGATCGCCCGGTCGCGGCCGGTGAGCCACACCGAATTCGCGTCCGCGTGGTGCACGACGCAGTATCCGCCGTTGATCGCGGCGATCATGGGCCGGCCGATGTCCTTCAGAAACTCCGGCGCGGGGTGGAGGTTCAAGACCGCATCGGTGTCCTTCTGGCCGGGCAGGCTGAGCAGCAGGCCCTGGGCCGCGGCATAGTCCCGGACCGTCCAGTCGTCGCGGCGGATGATGAACTCCCGCCGGGCTTGCGGGTGTTCGGCGATCTTGGCCAGGCCTTCCCGCTCTCCAACCATAGCGGAGAAGTCGAGACGCATGAGCGCCAGGCCCGCTACGATCGCCAGGCAGAGCGCGGCCGCGATCAGGGCATAGCGCCGGTAGGCGGGCCGGCTCGGCTGTTCGCCCTTGAGCTCCTTGAGGGCCTCGCGGGCGATGCCCCGATCAACCGTATGACTGCCCTTCAGGAAGGCGATCAGCAGGCAGCGCTCGGCCGCCGCATTGATCCGGCGCGGCAGCCCCTTGGAGTAGGCGTATACGAGCCTCAAGGCCGGGGCCGTGAATTTGATGTCGCCGTGCGAGCCGGCGATCATGAGGCGGTGCGCGATGTAATCGCGGACCTCGGTGCGCGACAGGAGCCCCATGTGGTAGCGCAGCACGATGCGGTCGTTGATCTGGCGCAGGCCGGGCGCGGACAGGATGGTGTTCAGCTCCGGCTGGCCGATCATGATGATCTGGAGGAGCTTCTCCTTCTCGGTCTCGAGATTGGACAAGAGCCTGATCTGCTCCAGGACCTCGGGCGTCAGGTTCTGGCATTCGTCGATGACCAGCACGGCGTTGCCGGATTCCTGCCGCACGGTAAGGAGAAAGGCGTTGAGCTCGTCCAGCAGGGCCTTTTTGCTCTTCTCGGCGGCGCTTAACCCGAAGTCCTGATTGATGCTCTGGAGCAGCTCGATGTCCGTGAGCGTCGGGTTGAATATCAACGCCGTCCGGGTCTCGCTCGGCAGGGAGGCGAGCAGCGCCCGGCAGACCGTGGTCTTGCCGGCGCCCACCTCGCCGGTCAACAGCACGAAGCCCTTGCGTTCATTGATCCCGTAGCGCAGGTGCGCGATGGCCTCCTTGTGGATCTCGGACAGGTAGAGGTACTTCGGATCAGGCGTAAGGTTGAAGGGGTTCTCGGTCAGCCCGAAGAATTTCTCGAACATCGCGCGCTTATCTCCCCCCTACTTGACCGGCACGGTGACCGACAGGGAAGACCCTCCCCGCTCGAGCTCGACCTGCACCGATGAAAGGTCCCCCAGTTGCTGGTAGGCCTTGAAGGCATCCTCGGGTGAACGGACCGGGATGCCGTTGACCGAACGGATCACATCGCCGGAGCGCACCCCCACGCCGTACAGCGGTGAATCGTTGTCGACATTGCTGATGCGGAAGCCGTAGGGTTCGCCGCCCTTGAAGTACGGGACCACGCGGGCCCTGCCCAGGAACTGCTCCATGTTCTGCATGACATCGGCCGGGGGCATCGCGCCGTTCGACCCACGCTCCGGCATGGCGCGCGCCATGGCCGGGCCGGCGCGGCCCGCCTTGCGGCCTCCGGGCTCATCGGGCACCAGCTGCTGCTCCTGGCCGTTCACCTCCATGATCACCTTGTTGCGGAAAATGGCCAGCACGCGGGCGCCCATGATCTCGTCCCCGATCTTGTAGAGCTGCTGCTTGCCCTTGTCGTCGATGATGGCGCGCGCAAGGGCCTCGGGACCGGTGATCGTGCCTTTCAGGCTGATGCCCATCTCGGCGATGGGGCGGTCCTTGTCCTGGTCCACGCCGCCTGAGGGCAGCGCCCCCTTGGCCTGGATATCGAACAGCCCGCGGGTCTTGATGATATCGTAGCTCCCGCGGTCAGCCGGCCTGCGACGGGGGGTCTCGACCGTGACGCCGCGGCGGTCCGGTTGGGGGGGCTTATAGAAGATGTGGCCGGTGATGCTCCAGACGATACCCGCAATGACCCAGATGAAGAGCGTCAGGATCGCGAGGTGGACGAGCCACTGGTAGCGTTTGGGCATGGCGTTACGTCCTGTCGTACCTGAAGAAGCGCATGGTGAAGCTCCCCCTGCCCCGGCTCAAGGAGCGCAGCTGCGTGGAATACCCGAAGGTCTTGGAAAGCGCGACAAAGGCCTTGATGACGTGGTCCTTGCCCTTGATCACCACGCCTTCGATGCCCGCCTTCCGGGCGCTCAAGTCACCCACCACATCGCCGACATACTCCTCCGGCACCATGACCTCCAGCTCCATGACCGGTTCGAGCATCACCGGTCCGGCCTTTTTCAGGGCGTCCTGCACCGCCATCTGCGCGGCGATCTTCAGACCCTGCGAGGTGGTCTTGTCATCTACTACCACTTTTTGCACCTGCACGGCAATATCCACGACCTCGTATCCCCAGACGGGATCGGCCAGACATGCCTCTTTCAAGCCCAGCATGACGGACTCATGCATCTCATCGGAGAGCTGAGGTATAATATTGAATTGATTGCCGGCCCCCCGTTTGGCGGGCGCGAGCGCCACCTCGACCCTGCCGTAATGCAGGCCCTCTCCCAGCTTCTTCTGGAATTCCATATCCACGCGGGAGCTCTCCAGGATGCTCGTACAGTAGAGCACCTGCGGGTTGCCGACATTGATCTCAACGCCGAAGGCGTTTCTCAAGCGGTCCACGGCGATATCCAGGTGCAGCTCGCCCATGCCGGCCAGGATGATCTGCCCGGTCTCGGGGTCTTCATGCACCTTGAGCGTGGGGTCTTCCTCCATGAGCTTGGCCGAGGTGGTCATGAGCCGCTGGTAGGCGTCGCCGCCGCTCTTGGGTTCGATGGCCACGGAGATGACCGGTTTCTGGATATCGATGGGCTCCAATACGATATGGTCATATCCGATCGTCAGGGTATCGCCCGTGACGGCGTCCTTGAGCCCGGCGGCGGCCACCAGGTCGCCGGCGACGGCCTTCTCGATCCGCTCCTTGTGGTGGGCATGCATCTGGAAGAGCCGCGCGACCTTCTCCTTGGCCTCACGGGTGGTATTCATGACCTCGTCCCCCGCCGAGAGCTCGCCCGAGTAGATCCGCAGATACACCAGCCGGCGGCCCTCATCGGTGTATACCTTGAAGACATAGGCCACCATGGGGCCTTTGGGGTCGGGCTCGATGCGGACGGTCTCGTGTCCGGGACGCACATGCGCGGTGGCGGGTTTGGTTTCCTGCGGCGACGGCAGGTAATCGATCACGGCATCGATCAGGGGCTGGATGCCCTTGTTCCTCAAGGCCGCGCCGCAGAGCACCGGCAGGACGCGGTTGGCGATCGTGGCGGCGCGCAGCGCCCCTTTGATGGCCTTGGGGTCCACGCCGTCGCCGTTCAGGTAGCCTTCCATGATGGCGTCATCGTGGTCGGACAGGGTCTCGAGCAGATGTTCGCGCGCCAGATGGGCCTCCTCCCGGCGCTGCTCGTCCAGCTCCACCGTCTCGTAGCTGCCGCCCTGGTCGTTCTCGTTCCAGATGCAGGCCTTCATCTGGATCAGATCGATGACCCCCTTGAATACGTCCGACTCATAGTAGGGGATCTGGATCGGGACGGGCTTGATCTCGAGGCGCCGCTCGATCTGGGCCAGGACAGCGTCGAAATCCGCGCCCGGACGGTCGAGCTTGTTGACGAAGCCGATGGTCGGCACCTCGTAGCGCCGGGCCTGCCGCCAGACCGTCTCGGTCTGTGCCTCCACGCCGCCCACGCCGCACAGGATCATGACGGCCCCGTCCAGGACACGGAGCG
>JAKQBR010000085.1 GCA_029574005.1 Deltaproteobacteria bacterium
AGGTCACGGCGTTCCTGCCGTCCAGGGTCTTGATGACGATGGCGATGTCCCTTTCGGTGAGCCTCTTCTTGAAATCCTTGTCCATGACCGCGGCAACGGCCGAGAGCATCTTCATGGACAGCCCGCCGCCGAGCAGTATCAGTTTGAACATGTTAAATTTCCTCCTCGGGCATCAGCTGCTCAAAGGCCTTCAGATTGATGTGGTTGGTGATTTTGCCGGTCGGGTCCAGCAGCTGTTGAATCTTAACCTGCTGCTTCTGATATATCATCATGTCTTTGGGGCTGGCGTGCAGGGGCATATACATGATCCCCAGATTATTCTTGAGCGCATTGGCCGTGCCCAGGAGAATCGCACCGATGGGTTCGCTGAGAGGCTCCCACGGCTCAACGAGCGCGGCATGCTCGATATGCACGTAGTGCCCGTCTTCGTCGATGCAGACATAACAGTTGTCCCGGCCTTCGTTCAGGATCTTGTCGGTGCTGGTCCAGGCCTCCTTCGCGGCCAGCGAGATGGGCAGGGCGTGCTTGTAGCACTGGTCGATGGTCTCATAGGTCATGGGCAGGGCGCCCGTGTTGGCCGAGGTCGGCATGTAGGCCGCCTTGCCGATGAACATCCCGAAGACAGCGTTCTGTATGGCGATCTCGTACGAGCGTTTGCCGAAGAGCATGCAATGATAGATAGTGCCGCCGGTATTGGCCACGATCTTTTCAAAGACCTTGATCCGGTACTCGATGGCCCGCTGGCTGGGCGCATGCATGAAGAAGGTCCAGAAGCCGTTGCCGAACTTTTCCTTGTAGTCGCCCTTTTTCACCATCTCCAGGTATTCCTGGTTGCTGGTGGACATGGCGCCCGTGAAGGCCCCGGAGGCCCAGCGGTTGTTGTAGTCGATGATCTCGGCCTCGCCCAACTGGTACAACGCATCGGCCTCCTGCTCGAAGTCGCTCCAGACCACGTAGCGCAGATAGCTGTTCGGGATCTCCTGGGTATCGAAGAACGGCGGCCCTCCTTTGGCCTCATAGGGCGGTCCGTACCAGGGGTAGAGCTTCAGGGCCACACGGGTGAAGACCCCGTTGTAACCATTATTGCCCACCGCACCGCGCATCATGCCACGCAGGCTCGGCCCGGGTCCGTCGCCGCAGAACCAGCCCGCGCCCGGGGTGTTGAGCGAACCCAGTTTAAGCACCTCGCCCGTGGGCGTTATCCACTCCACGGCCAGCACGTTGCGTTCGTTCATCGAGGTGCGCACGCTGGACCCGCCTGTGCCCTGCATGCTGGTGGCGCTGGCCAGGTTCGAGGCATTGGGGCCCGCGCCGCACCCATGCGGAATCACGCCCTGGCGCATGCATTCGATATGCGATTCGCCCACGGTGACATAGGGTTCGGTGATGTAGTAGAGATCCTCGGCATGGATCTCCAGGTTGTTCATGCGCCGCATGTCCAGGATGACCGTCTTCGGGCAGGTGGCCAATGCCATGAACCACCAGGCCGTGGAGTGGGCCTTGAATATGAGGCCGTATTTTCCGCAGATCTCGATGATCGCCTGCACGTCCTCTACGCTGCCGGGCAGGGTCACGGCCACCGGCCGGTACATCCATTGAAGACCTATGCCACCCTGCGCCAGGCCGTTCATGTAGGTATAGGACTCGATGATGCCCGGATCGATGGACACGTTGCCGGCGCCTAGCGCTTCGACGAACTCTGTATAGGCCGCTTGCAGTATTGTGCTCTGCATGGCCATTCTCCCCCCA
>JAKQBR010000105.1 GCA_029574005.1 Deltaproteobacteria bacterium
CTTCAAGGCAGGAGCCAAAGTACAGCAGCTTGACATGATCGCCGAGGCACAGGGCGGCCGCGGCGGTTCACGTGGCGGACGCGGCAGGCGCGGCGGCGGCGACCGCTCGGGCGGCTCGGGCATGAACGAGTCCACTGCAAACCCCATGATCCGCCGGCGCATGAAGCGGGCAAAGGTCTCCGCGCTCGGTGCAAAGGCCAAGTCTTCCCGGTAATCGTTTCACGAGCGGGCCCAATTTCGGGTTGAGGTCCCCAAAAAACCTCAAAAATCTTTTCCTGAACATTTCTCCTGCAGGCTTACCACCCGCTTCATTCCGTCAAGGATAACTATCTTTTATCCCAATGACTATGGTGACTATGGATCTTCCAACGGCAGTCAAGAATTACCAGTTCGGCGAACGCGCAAAGTCCGAACTGATCATGGTGTCCCAGCTCTGTGTTGCGCTCACGGGGTTCAAGGACCAGGAAAAGACCGGGGCCCGCCGCATGCTCATCATGATGATGGAGTCAGTGCGGGCTGAACTCCAGTTCGCGGTCCACAGTACCGGTCATTCGTCATTCCAGAAGGCGATCAACGCCCTGAACGAAGCGATCTCCCTTGTGGAGAGTGACCAGCCCGACCAGGCAGCGCTGAAGATCGGCGCGGCCGTAAGCGCCGCGACCACGCCGGCACAGGAAGCATGGCAGGTACTCTCGGAACATGGACTCCTCTGATCTCCACGCGTTCCTTGCCGGCCGGGCATCGGTCCGGGACTTCACGGGAGAGCCCGTGGCAGAAGAGGATCTCGCGTTTATCCTGAAATGCACGGGTACCGCACCGAGCGCTGGCAACCTGGAGGCGTGGGATGTTGTTGTTGTCACGGAAGAAGAGGTACGGGAGGCGCTTTCTGAGGCCGCGTTCAGCCAGGAGCATATCCGGCAGGCGCCGCTCATCCTTGTTGTCTGCTCCAACTATGTCCGGTCCATGTCGCGGTACGGAGAGCGGGGGATCCTCTATGCGCTGGAAGATGCAACGATCGCCTGCACGTACATGATGCTTGCCGCCCGGGCACGGGGCCTTGAGAGCTGCTGGACCGGCGCGTTTGACGACGAGGGGGTGCGGGAGGTCCTGGACCTGCCGCAGCACCTCCGTCCTGTTGCCCTGCTTGCCGTAGGGAAAGGAAAGGAACCCGCACAGTCGCCGCCACGGATGGCGGTCGGGGAACACGTACACCGCGAGAGCTGGTGAGGGAAGATTATGGCAGATTACCTGGTTACCATGGAAGCGGCATGGCTCGTCCGCGATGTCAAGACACTGGACGATGCCATCGGGATCGCGATCAGCGAGGCAGGCAAGCGCCTGAACCCGGCCGCAAAGTTTGTTGAGGTTGAGGAAGGATTCCTGACCTGCCCGTACTGCGAGGAGACGCTCTCGAGCGCGATTGTTGTCGCGGACACGGCGCTCGTCGGGCTCGTCCTGGAGATGAAGGTCTTCCGGGCCGAGAGTAAGGAGCATGCCGAGCGGATCGCAAAGTCGACCGTCGGCAAGGCGCTGCGCGACGTGCCCTTAAAACTCGTGGATGTAGAGGAACTATGATCCATATCGTCGGGCACACGGCCATTGACCACATATCAAAGGTAGCCCACCTGCCGGAGAAGAACTGCTCGACCCATATCACCGACCGCCAGATCTATTATGGCGGCGGGGCGGCAAACATAGCGGCCGGCATCGCCATGCTTGGCCGCTGCGCTGGACTCGGTCCGACCCTGCACCTCCGGCTGGGCATAGTCCACCACCTCGTTGCCGGTGCCGGTGCGCAGCACCACCGGGCGCGGACGCATCTGCATCTGCTGGGTTTCGACCATGCGGATCGGCGGCTGGCTGCGCGAGGCATTGGCGCGGTTGAGGCCGGTGGCCACCACGGTCACGCGCACGTCATCCTTCATGTCCGGGTCCAGCGAGGTGCCGATCACCACGGTGGCGTCTTCGCTGGCGAAGTCGTGGATGATGCGGCCGATCTCGTCGAACTCGCGCATGGTGAGGTTGGTGCCGGCGGTGACGTTGACCA
>JAKQBR010000109.1 GCA_029574005.1 Deltaproteobacteria bacterium
TCGCCCTTGGAGCCGTCCAGGCTGATGAAGTCGCCCTTCTTGACCGTGTTGCCGCCGAGCGTGAATTTCTGCTTGTCGTAGTCGATCACGAGGTCGCTCACCCCCGAGACACAGCACTTGCCCATGCCGCGCGCCACGACCGCCGCATGCGAGGTCATGCCGCCGCGCGCGGTCAGAACGCCCTGGGAGACGTTCATGCCGTGGATATCCTCGGGCGAGGTTTCCAGCCGCACCAGGATGACCTTTTCGCCCTTCTCGGCCTCATGCTCGGCATCCTCGGCCGAGAAGACCACCTTGCCGACCGCCGCGCCGGGCGAGGCAGGCAGGCCCTTGCCGATGACGTTCTTCTTGGCCTTGGGGTCGATCATGGGGTGCAGGAGCTGGTTGATCTGATCGGGATCGATGCGCAGAACGGCCTCTTCCTTGGTGATGAGTTTTTCCTCCACCATGTCGACCGCGATCTTGACGGCCGCGGCCGCGGTGCGCTTGCCCGTGCGGGTCTGGAGCATCCACAGGCTGCCTTCCTGGATGGTGAACTCGATGTCCTGCATGTCCTTGTAGTGCCTTTCCAGGGTGGTGTAGATCTCGACCAGCTGCTTGTACTGGTCGTTCATGGCCTCTTCCATGGAGACATGCTTCTTATCGCGCTTGCCCTTGATGTTGATGGGCATGGGGGTGCGGATGCCGGCCACAACGTCTTCTCCCTGGGCGTTGATCAGGTACTCGCCGAAGAACGTGTGCTCGCCCGTGGAAGGGTCGCGCGTGAAGGCCACGCCCGTGGCCGAGGTGGGACCCATGTTGCCGAAGACCATGGCCTGGACGTTGACGGCCGTGCCCCAGGAGTCCGGGATGCCGTTGAGCTTGCGGTAGGTGATGGCGCGCGGGGTGTTCCAGGACTTGAACACGGCCTCGATGCCGCCCCAGATCTGGTCCATGGGGTCGGTCGGCACGGGCCTGCCCACGAGCTCCTCCACCTTTTCCTTCATGAGGGCCACCAGCTTCTTCAGGTCGGCGGCCGTCAGCTCGGTGTCCAGCTTGACGCCCTTTTTCTTCTTCATCTTCTCGAGCTCTTCCTCGAGCGCGTGCGAGTCGGCGCCCATGACCACGTCGGAGTACATCTGGATGAAACGCCGGTAGCAGTCGTAGGCGAAGCGCTCATTGCCGCTCATCTTGATGAGCCCCAAGACGGTCTCGTCGTTGAGGCCCAGGTTCAGGACCGTGTCCATCATGCCGGGCATGGACGCGCGCGCGCCGGAGCGCACGGAGAAGAGCAGCGGGGCTTCGGGATCGCCGAAGGTGAGCGACATGGCCTTTTCCACCTTGCGCAGGGCATCCTTGACCTGGGTCTTGACGTCCTTGGGGATGCCGCCCGATTCATAATACATCGAGCACACCTCGGTGGATATCGTGAAGCCGGGTGGCACGGGAATGCCCAGGTTGGTCATCTCGGCCAAGTTGGCCCCTTTGCCGCCCAAGAGGGCCTTCATGTCGGCGCTGCCTTCGGCCTTGGTCGCCCGGCCTCCAAAGAGATATACATACTTTTTTGCCATATCGTTCTCCTTCTCCTCAATGCTCTTCAGTAATCCGTATAATCAGATCCTTATCGATATCGAAATACCCGAAGGCAATCAAGCAAAAAATCTTGAGCGCCGGAAGCGCTAATCGAAGAGCTCCCGGACCAGCACATCGGGGTGATCGCGGTATTGGCCCACCTCCGCGCCCATGCTCTTCAGGGCCATCACCGCGTAGCGCGCGATACGCTCCTGCCCGGTCATGCGCCGGACCCGGCCTTCCAGTCCGGCGAGCCTGAGTCGGGCGACAACCTCCAGGGCGGCCTTGCGGACATACTCCGACTCATCGTCCAGGAAGCCCTCCAGCAGGGGTTCGGCATCCTCGCCCAGTATGGCGCAGGCCCTTACAAGGCAGGGCCGCAAGGCGGTTTTGCGCTTGAGCGATGACATGACCTCCAGGAGCTCATCTTTCGTGAGCAGACCTAAGGCCTTGGCCGAGACGATCAGCGGCCCGCTCTTGATGAGATCGAAGAGGATGGTCCGTTCCTTCTCGGCGGGCGGCACGGTTTCCATGACAAAGAGCTTGGAGGCCGTATCGAGTTGAGTAATGGTGCGCCAGTTCATCGTCATGCATACCTCTCGGCAATGGCCCGTGCGGCAATGACGCCGGCGCAGCTGGCCTGGATGAGCCCGCGCGTGATGCCGGCGCCATCGCCCACGGCATACAGGCCCTCCACCTGGGTCTGGAGGTTGCGGTCCAGGCGTACGCGGTTGGAGTAGAACTTCACCTCCAGGCCGTAGAGCAGCGTATGCCCGGAGTTGACGCCGGGCGCCACGCGGTCCAGACCGGCGAGCATCTCGATGATATTGGTCAGGATGCGGTACGGGATGCAGTAGCTCAGGTCGCCGGGGATGGCCTCTTTCAGCGTGGGCGTGGTGGTGCATTTTTCCAGCCGGCTCAGTGTGGTGCGCCTGCCGGCAAGCAGGTCGCCCAGGCGCTGGACGATGACGCCCTTGCCGAGCATGTTGGCCAACGTGGCCACATAGCGGCCGTAGCCGATGGCGTCGTCAAAGGGTTCGGTGAAGTTGGCGCTGACCAGGATGGCGAAGTTGGTGTTCTCGGTCTTCTTGTTGGCCCAGGAATGTCCGTTGACGGTCACGATGTCGCCGATGGTCTCGCGCACGACCTCGCCGTAGGGGTTCATGCAGAAGGTCCGCACGCGGTCGTCGAAGGTCTTCGAGAAATAGATGAACTTGGTCTCATACGCGATGCGGGTGAGGTCCTCCATGACCACGGCCGGGAGCTCCACGCGCACGCCGAGGTCGACCGGGTTTGTCCAGGTCTCCAGCCCCAGGGCCTTGGCCTGGTCCGCCATCCAGCGCGCGCCAACCCGTCCCGGCGCGGCGATCACGGAGCGGGCCTCGATCAGGCGGCCGTCTTCCAGCCTGACCCCGCTGATGCGGTCTCCGTCCTTGACGAGCTCGCTGGCGCGGGTATTGAAGATCATCTCCACCTTGCCGGAGAGCTCGTCGCGCATCTCCTTCAGGATGGTGTAGCAGTTCTCGGTGCCCAGGTGGCGGATGCGGGTGGGCACGTACACCAGCCCTGCCAGGCGCGCCTTGGCCGAGATGCCCTGGGCGTCGTCGGCGCTCAGGTTGTACACCCCCTTCAAAGGGGTATGGCTGGAATACACGCCGTCCACGTAATCCAGCAGGCCGGCGAGTTCAGACTCGGGTATGAGTCCGCCGATCTGGCCGCCGACATCGGTGGAGATGGTCAGCTTGCCGTCCGAGTAGGCCCCGGCGCCGCCCCAGCCGATGAGCATACCCTCGCCCGAGCGGCTGCGGGAGGTGATGTCGCTTCCCTGCTCGACCATGACGATGGACAGACCGGGCGCCTTTACGGCCAGCTCCAGGGCCGCGAAGATCCCGGCCGGTCCGGCCCCTACAATAACCACATCAACCATAGGTCCCCCTCCTCCGGCCGACCATGATCAGGCCGGTGATAAAAGCCAGCACGTTGGCCGTCCAGGCCGCCAGCAGCGGGTGGACATGCCCCGAGGCCCCGGCCGAGGTCATGCCGGCATGCAGCCCCCAGTACCCGAGCCCCAGCACCAGACCGACCGCCACGCCCCGCGCGATGCCGCCCGTGCGCGGGAAGCGCATCCCGAACGGCAGCACCAGGAGGCTCATGATGAAGGGCGCGCAGGCAAAGCTGATACGGCTGTAATACGAGGTCAACAGCGCTCGAGAGCGGATGCCCTGCGCATCGAGGCGCCTCAGATACCCGCGCAGCCCGTTGATCGTCAGCACATCCGGCTGCGGGCTGGCGTTGATGAGGTCGGCCGGCACCCTGGTGAGCGGCAAACGGTTTGCGGTGCGGTCCTCGCGCAGGCGCGGACCATCCAGCAGAATCGTGCGCATGCCCTGGGCCCTCCACTGCCGCCCGTCCCAGAGGGCCTCGCGGGCCTCGATCACGGACGTAAGTCTGCCGTCCTTGATGCGGTAGCAGGTGATCGTGCGCATGCGGCCTGCCTTGACATCGATGTGTTCGGCGAAATAGATGGCGTCTTCGGATTGAAACCGGCAGCCGCTCTGCGAGAACGTCCCGGTGATACCTTTGCGGCGGATCTCGATGTCTTCGATGCGGTCCGCCTGCCTCTGCGCCAGGGGGGAGACGAAAAACGCCAGGAGGCCCATCAGCACGGTGGCCAGGAGGCCCACCAGGAGGTAGGGCCGGAAGATGCGCCGGTCGGATACCCCCGAGGCCTGCATGGCGATAGTCTCGACATGCCGCGAAAAGAGGGCCTGGGTGGAAAGAATTCCCAGGCAGACGGAGAAAGGCAGGACCATGGTGATGATCGGCGGGATGCCCAAGACCACGAACAGGAAAATGGAACTACCCGCGGCATCGTACTGAGAGAACATGGAGATGTTGCCGAAGAACTGCGCCAGCACGACCAGGCCCACCAGGCTTACCATGGCGCCCAGCCACATGAGGCAGGCCTTGCGGAAGATGTAGCGGTCAAGGGTGCTCATAGGTTGCCGTCCGCGCCGATGCCCGAGCGCCGCCACAGCCACAGGCCGGCAAGAAGTCCGCAGAAAACGAGGTCGGGCGTCCAGGCCCCGATCACCGGGTCGAGCGTCCCGCCGCGCACCAGACGGTCGGCCAGGAGGAAGACCAGATAGTATCCGAAGATGGTCGCGATGCCGACCACGAAGCCGGTAAACTTAGGCGAGCGCGGCCTCTGAACCCCGAAGGCCACGCCCATGACGCCGAGGATCAGGTTCAGAACCGGAAAGGCCAGGCGGTTATGGTACTCCTTGATCCACTTTACCTGGGGATCTTGCGCGATCAAGGCCTTCAATTCGGGCTGCGTGGCGATCTCCCAGTTCCGGATACCGACCTGCCGGCCGAAATTGACCTTGAGGAAAAAGGCGTACTCCTTGAAGGTCACATATCGCACGATCGGTCCCCGCGCCGTGTAAAGGCTGCCGTTGACAAGCTTCAACCTGACGCGGTCGTCCACGACCTCGATGGCGCCGCGCTCGGCCGTGATGACATGGTGGTCCCTGCCCTTGTCCTCGATAAAAAGGCCTTGAATCCGCCGCTTGGCCGGGTTGACCGATTGCACATAGATCGTCATCCCCTTGAAGGACTCGTCGAAGTCCCGTTCCTTGAGAAAGGCGTACATGCGCTTGGGCGCTTCCGAGATCAGCCTGGTCTGGATGCGCTGCATGGAAAGAGGGCCCCCATAGAGGGATATCGCGAGGTTCACGAGCATGCAGACCACGGCGATCTCGATGGCGGGCCGGTACAGGCTCGCCTTGGTCACCCCGCAGGCCTGCATGGCGATCACCTCGGATTCGCTCGAGAGGCGCTCGAGGACGAAGAGGATGCTGAACAAGAGCGCCACGGGGATGATATAGCGACCCATGGGCACCAGCTCCAGGAGCACCAGGTCGAAGTCCCTGATCGTCAGGAGGCTTCCCATCTGCAGCCATTGCACGATGATCATGACGCCGGAGAGCACCGCCAGGGAGGCCGCGAAGGCCTTGACGATGTGCGCGGCAATGTACCTGCGTATGAGCATAATTGCGGGCACTATACCTGCTAAAACACGGATTGTCCAGACATGCGAGGCCCTGAGCGCCACCGTCGCCGGGTCAGGAGAGAGGTCCTGCCTCAAAATGCTTCAAACGCGCCCTTTGGGTCACGTCCCTGTGACCGAGATCACGGTATCGTAATCCGTGTAATCGGTTTTGGGTGGTCATGATGCGCATATCTCTTTGATATTTCATGCTTTATTGTCATTCCCGTCCCCTGGCACCGTCCTTGCCTTATATCCCCCCAGATTACAGCAGCACGGGG
>JAKQBR010000140.1 GCA_029574005.1 Deltaproteobacteria bacterium
CGGTATCTTGCTTGCCTGCGCCGTTATTCCCGCCCCACTCATAGGCTTTGATTTCCCTGGCTTTGTGACTATGCGGGGCAAGATCATCGATGCCGACACCCTCAAACCCATCGAGGGCGCCGTGGTCTGGGCCATGTGGGACAAATGCTGGACCGGGGTCGGCGCCGGCACCCTTTGTGATGAATATAAGGCAAAAGAGGTCCTCACCGATTCCAACGGTGAATGGAGCATCACCGGCCCTGCGGGCACGAGCGATCCATCTATCGCGCGCATGATCATCAGTTTTGTGTTTGACTGGATTAAACCTCCTCGGCTTGGCTATTACAAACCCGGATACTATCCATTCCTTGCTAAACGAGCAGGGGGAGATTTTGCTGCCCGTGCCTATGTGGACAAGTCAAAAAATCATGAAGGCATCCTCTTATCCCGCGCAGGTGATACAGAAGAAGAAGTCACCAGATACTATGAGCAATGGAAAAAAGACTGGTGTGAGAAACTTATTCCGGTCAAGGACCCGGAACGCAGGCTACACGAGCTGGATTTCGATTTCCAATACCCGCCCAACGTCATTTGTGTCCGTGATATCAAAAACTCAAAGCTGATAAGATCGTATGAGGTTATTGGCCTCAAGCGGGCTGTGACACCGGAAGAAAAACGGGAAGCAAGATATTCTCTACCATCAACGACCACTTCATACTTACCACACTTACCTTTATTGAAAAGGGCTCTTGAAGAACGCGAATGAAGAAAGAAGGGAGATATGATGTCTAAAAAAAAGCTAGGTATCATATACCGAATATGTCTTCTATTCCTTATTGCATTGGATAGTATGGGCTGGGGTTATGAAATAGGAGAACATGCAGCCATCAACGATTGGATATTGGATAAATCAGTGGGCGGGTTTGAGTTCGACCAGTATGTGAAGCAATACTTAGGCTTCGACGGTGGGATGAATGATAAATGCATCAGTAGTATCAGTATTCTGAATTGGTTAACATTTAATGATAGCGTGAGAGGTGATCAATGGTCGAAAGAACTGAAGATCTCTTCTGATTATCGAAGCCATCTGATGGTCATGATAGACTGAAGAGTTCTATCAGAACTACGAGGTGTATCCAGACCATAAATATCTTGAGAAAATCGTATGTCGAGAAGGGGTACATGTATCAGAAGAATATCTCGACTCACGATTCAGTTTTTCAAAGTCCATATGCCTAGCAGAACGATAACCTCGTGCAATGCCTGTATCGGCTGCCGTAAAGGCGCCGTAGGACCACCTGCCGATCGAGTAACCGTCTCGCTCTGAAACAGTCTTCAGTTCACCAGCACCTTGCCGGGCCTGGCGAACTTGAGCACCCAGGCGTCGATATCGCCGCTGCCGGAGGACGAGGTGTTGCCGGCCACGATATAGCTTTGGTCGTCGGAAATTTTGAGGCTATAAGCCATGTCGCAGCTGGCGCCGCCATAGGTCTGGGACCAGAGCAACGTGCCCTGGGCATCGAGCTTGACGGTCCAGACATCCTTATTGCCGGCGCCTGAGGAGCTTGTGTACCCGGCCACCAGGTAGCCGCCGTCGACGGTCTGGCTCACGGACTGGGCCCGTTCGAACCCGGCGCCGCCCACGGTGCGCGACCATTGCACGCTCCCGTCCTGGCTAAGCTTCAAGACCCAGAAATCGGTCTTGCCGGCCCCGTAGGACCAGGTCTCTCCCGCAACGATGCAGCCGCCGTCCGCGGTGGTCCGGACGCAGTTGGCCGCATCCGGCAATGTTCCGCCATAGGCCTTTTCCCAGAGGATGTCTCCGCCGGGACCGAGCCTCAACACCTCGCAATCATAGCCGCCCTGGCCATATGAGGCCGTGAACCCGGCCGCGATGTAACCGCCGTCAGGCGTCCGGTCGATGGCGTTGATGCCGTCGGCCTCTTTCCCGCCGTGCACCACCTCCCAGGTTTTTTCGCCGCTGCCGTCAAGCTTGATGATCCAGATGTCCTTCTTGTTATGCGGGGGCGGGGTATATCCATCGGCATAGGACTGGGTATGCCCGGCCACGATATAGCCTCCGTCCGTAGCAGGGATGACCGCGTTGGCGCGGTCGTAATCGGCGCCGCCGTAGCATTTCTCCCACAGGGTCGCGCCGGAGGCCTCGAGCTTGATGACGTACATGTCCCATTTATAGCTGGGCGTCAGATTGTAGTCATCCAGGACGTTGTAGATCCTCTTCTCGCCGGCGACGATGCAGCCCATGTCCGGGGTGCGGCTGATGGCATAGGCAAACTCGGATTCGGATTCGCCGAACGTTTTTTCCCACACTACCGTGCCCGCGCTGTCGAGCTTGAGGACCCAGACGTCGTTATTGCCGGCCCCCTTCGACTTGGTGTAACCGGCCAAGAAATACCCGCCGTCGCCGCTCTGATCGACGGCCAGGGCCGTATCGGCCTTGGTGTACCCATAGGTTTTCGACCACTGCGGCTCTCCCGCCCGTTCCACATACCTGCAGGAAAAAAGGCTTACACTTGCAAGAACGGCCGCGGCGGCCATCATCAATACGGTCAAGGGATGTGTGCGCATGGTTCTCGTCTCCTCAAAAACGGTCAGTTGTCCGTATTCATATGCAGGGTCGTCAGGCCGTTGATGCGGAAGCTGTCGTCATCGGCCGCGGCCGAACCGGCGATGACGGCCTCCTCCAGCGAATCCCCTTTAAGCGCGAAGGCGTAGAGGAAAGAGAAGAAGAAGGGGAAGTTCACCATGGTCTGGTCGCTGCCGAAGGCGCTCTTGGCGCCGGCCTCGATGAACTCGTCGGTCAGGTCCCAGCCGTGGCAGGTGCCGACATACACCATGCGCAGGTGCTGCATGGCGGGGAAGCTTGCCAGGCTCAGGATGTCATCGGCATAGATGCGGTCGTCGTAGTGGCCCCAGAAGTACTGCATGCCGCCGTGGGCCATGATGTAGAGATCGACCGTGGGCCAGGCGTCCACCGCTGCCAGGAGGGTATCGAAGAAGTTGTCGCGTGTGGCGTCTTCATTCACGAGCCAGTACACCTGGTCGTAGGACGAGAGCATCGTGGCGTAGATGCCGCCCAAGGTTAGGAGCTCTTCCAGGTCCTTGGAATCGGCGTCCTCCTTCTCCATCTCGATGAAGAGCACGGCGCCGCGATCGGCGAAGGCGGGTGACCAGGAAACGAGGACCGCCAGGAGGGCAAAAAGGAAAGTCCTTCTCATGTTGTTTCTCCTCATAACGCGAGATTGCAAAAAATACTCAATACTTTGACATAGTAAGGAGATCGCCGGGATTGTCAATGCCGATACGCTCGTGGGTGTCCTGCACAACCGGCTCGAAAAAGATGTGAAATTGTTCAGATCGGCGCCGCCGCTGACGATAAGGAGGAATGGAGGGGCTCCCCCGAGATGAGAACGTTTGCCGGCTATGAGGTCATCGAGCGCGTCGATGAGACCCCGCATTCCCTGGTCTACCGGGCGCGCAGGCAAGGTCAGACCGCCACGGTCATTATCAAGGCGCTGCGCTCGGAGTATTCAACCCCGGCCGAGGTCGCCCGCTTCAAGCATGAGTTCGATCTTATCCGCGGCCTTGACATCGACGGCATCGTCAGGGTCCTGGACGTCATCGATGATGAGGGCCGGGTGGCACTGGTCCTTGAGGATTTCGGCGGGGTAAACCTCAAGGAGATCCTGAAGGGCGGCTTTACCATCGAGCGTTTCCTCGAGCTGGCCATCCGCTTGTCCGAAATCCTGGGAGAGATCCATCGCCACAATATCTCGCATCGCGATATCAAGCCATTGAACATCCTCATGAACTGGGAAGCCGATATCGTCAAGATCACGGACTTCGGGATCGCCGCGGAGTTCACCCGCCAGAATGAAGCCGTATCCAGCCCTTCGGTCATGGAGGGTACGCTGGCCTACATCTCCCCGGAACAGACCGGGCGGATGAACTGCGCCGTGGACTACCGCACCGACCTGTACTCCCTGGGGGTCACGTTCTACGAGATGCTTACGGGCGAGGTGCCCTTCATGGCCAATGACGCCATGGAGATCATCCATGCCCATATCGCCAAGGTGCCTGAACGGCCGGACAAGCTCAACCACGATATCCCCGCGATCCTCTCCGATATCGTGATGAAGCTCTTATCCAAGGCCGCCTCACAGCGCTATCAGAACTGCTATGGGCTGGCCGCCGACCTCAAGGAATGCCTGAAACGGCTCAAGACCACCGGCCGGATCGCGCCCTTCGAGCTGGGACGGCACGATGCGGCGCTGCGCTTCATCCTTCCGCAGGTATTGGTGGGCCGCGATGAAGAGCTTGAGCTCCTGCATGATGCCTTCCGGCGGGTCAGCCGGGGCGGGCTGGAGATCCTGCTGGTAACGGGCGAGCCGGGCATCGGCAAATCGGCCCTGGTGAACGAGATCCATAAACCCATCGTGGAAAAGAGGGGTTTCTTCATCAGCGGGAAGTTTGACCAGTTCTGGCGCTCGGTACCCTACAGCGCTATCATCCAGGCCTTCCAGGGCCTGGCCCGGCAGCTGCTGAGCGAGAGCGAAGATCGTCTCGGCCAGTGGCGGGAAAAACTGCATTTAGCCCTGGGCCCCAACGGCAAGATCATTACCGACGCCATCCCCGAGATCGAGCACATCATCGGCAAGCAGGGCGATATCCCGGAGCTGGGGCCGGAAGAGACGCAGAACCGCTTCAACCTGATCTTCAAAAATTTCGTGCGGGTGTTCGCCGATCGGACCCACCCCCTGGTCCTGTTCCTGGATGACCTCCAGTGGGCCGACAGCGCCAGCTTGAGCCTCATCCAGACCATCGCCGCCGACAAGGACCTGCGGTACTGTCTGTGCATGGGGGCCTATCGCGACAGCGAGGTGGCGGCCCATCATCCGCTCATGCTGACGGTGGACGCCCTGCGCGCCTCGGGCGTCATCGTCAACACCGCCACCCTCGGCCCGCTTCAGGAAGAGGACGTAGAGCGATTCATCGCCTCTTTCCTGCGCTGCGACCCCGAGGCCGCGCGCCCCCTGGCCCGCATCATCCATGCCAAGACCAAGGGCAACCCCTTCTTTGTCAACCAGTTTCTGAAGAACCTCTATGACGAGCGCATCATCACCCAGGATGCGCATGGCGTCTGGACCTGGGATATGGCAAGGATCCAGGAGCTCCAGGTGACGGACAATGTCGTGGCTTTCATGGCGGGCAAGCTCCATGACCTGCCCGAGGAGCCCCTCAAGCTCATCCGGATCTGCGCCTGCATCGGAAACCGTTTCGACGCGCATACGCTGGCGGCCGTGACCGGCCAGGCAATCGACGGGCTGCTCTTCACGCTGGACACCATGGTCCAGGAAGGTCTTATCAACCTGAGCGGTGGCCTGTACCGCTTCCACCACGACCGCATCCAGGAAGCGGCCGATTCGCTCCTGACGCCTGCCGAGCGCGAACTGATCCACTATGTGATCGGCACCCTGGACCTGGGGCGAACCACGGACGATCAGCTCTTCAACCGCATCTTCTATATCGTGGATCAGCTCAACCAGGGCCGCCGCCTCATCACCGACCCCGCCGAACGCACCCGCCTGGCGGACCTCAACCTCAAGGCCGGGATCAAGGCCAAGGATTCAACCGCCTATGCGGCGGC
This sequence comes from Deltaproteobacteria bacterium, assembly GCA_029574005.1. Classification (GTDB taxonomy): domain Bacteria; phylum Desulfobacterota; class Desulfomonilia; order UBA1062; family UBA1062; genus JAKQBR01. The sequence goes on from JAKQBR010000140.1 coordinate 5,648, forward strand.
CGTCAGCTACCTCGCCACGGGGCTTGAGCTCCTGGACGAAGGTGCCTGGGAAAGGGACTATGACCTGGCATATGCTCTGCACCTCGAGCAGATGGAGTGCCAATACCTGAACCGCGACTTCGCCGAGGCCGAGCGGCTCTTCACGATCATCATCGCCCACGCCGGGACAAGGATCGACAAGGCCAGGGCCTACAGAACCATGCTCGTCCTGTATACCGTGTCCCGTCCGCCCAAGGAGGCCATCGAGCTCGGACTCAAGGGCCTTGCCATGTTCGGGATCAAGATCCCCATCGACGTGGGCAAAGGCCCGGTGGCCTGGGAACTGATCAAGGCCAGGAGGCTGCTCAAGAAGATATCCCTGGAGAAGATCCCGGATCTGCCGCTCATCCAGGACGACGAGACCCTGGCGGCGCACGAGATCATGCTTTCAACCGGGCTTCCGGCCTATTACGTCAATCCCAATCTCTTTGCCCTCTTTGTCCTCAAGGGGGTGAACGACAACCTGAAACACGGCCGCCTCATGCCGCACTCGGCCATCGCCTTCATCTCCCTGGCCAACATCATCCAGACCGCGACCGGAGACTACGAGCTCAGCTACCGCATCGGCGAGATGGCCCTGAAGCTCAACGAGAAGCTCGGCAACCGGAAGCTCATGGGCCAGGTGCAGCATATCTTCGCCTTTTTCATCCAGCACTGGAAGAGGCATGTCAGGCATGACCACGAAATCTTCGCCAAGGTCTATGAGCTCTCGCTCGATGCCGGGGACCTCGTCTATGCCGGACACAGCATCAACGCCGGGGCCGAGGCCAGGGTCCGGTACTGCCAGGATATCGATGCGCTCCTGGCGGACCTGAAAAAATACCAGGACTTCATGCATACCCTCAAGGACCCCCTGATCGCGGGTCAATACCAGCTGCTCACCCGCTGGCTCACGGCCATGAAGGGGTTGACGCCTGAGCGCACCGACATCTCCGGGGACGGTTTCGACTACGCGGCCGCCATTGAGTACCTCAGGCAGACGGACAACTCGTTCGGGTTGTGCATCACCCTGTTTCCCAAGCTCCTCCTGCTCTCCTGGTACGGAGAGTACGAGCAGGCCCTCGAGGTCGGCATGGAAATGGACCGGCACATCCATGTCCTGGTCGGCACGCTTTTGACGGCCGACCACTATTTCCACTACTCCCTGGTCCTGACGGGCCTGCTCAGACAGGGCGAGGTCAAGCGCGCGCGGAAATTCAAGGCCATTCTGCGCCGCAACGAGCGCAAAATGCTCATCTGGGCGCGCCTGTGCCCTGAAAACTTCAAGCACAAGCACGATCTGGTGGCGGCGGAGATGGCCGCCCTCGACGGCCGCTACGACCGTGCCGTCCAGCTGTACCATGCCGCCATCGACGGCGCCAGGCGCAATGAATATCTGCTCGACGATGGCATAGCCTGCGAGCGCCTAGCGCAGATGTATCTCTCCACCTCTTCGCGGGAAGAGGCAGGGCTCTTTATCCGCCGGGCGTACCTGCGCTACCGTTCCTGGGGGGCCGCGGCCAAGACCAAAGACCTCGAGGAAAGGTATGCCGACTTCGTGCGCAGTGAGGCCAGGGTCTCCTCAAGCGGGACCATGGCCCAGACGTCCGCCACCCAGTCGAGCACGCGCCTCATGGATCTCGCCACGGTCCTGCAGATCTCGCAGGTGATATCGAGCGAGATCATGCTGGACCGCCTCCTACAGAAGACCATGCACATGTCGATCGTCAATGCCGGCGCCGAAAAAGGGTACCTGATCCTGGAATCGGACGGCAGGATGACGATCGAGGCCAGCGAGGACGTCGGCAAGGCGGAGAGCAGCGTGCTGCAGTCCATTCCACTGGAAGACGGCTGCGGCCTCTCCAAGGCCATCGTCAACTACGTGTCGCGCAGCGGCAAGCCCCTGATCCTGGCCAATGCCGCAGCCGAAGGGGCCTTCATGAACGATCCGCATGTCGTGCGTCAGCGCTGCAAATCAATCCTGTGCACGCCGATCCTCAACAAGGGCAAGCTTTCCGGCATCCTGTACATGGAGAACAACCTGACCGCGGGCGCCTTCACCCCGGAGCGCCTCGAAATCCTGGGCGTCATCGCCTCGCAGGCCGCCATCTCGCTGGAGAACGCCAAACTCTTCGACCTGGCCACCACCGACGGCCTGACCAAGCTCTTCGTGCACCGCTACTTCCAGCTCATGCTCGATGCCGAGATCCAGCGCTCGCGCCGCTACAGCCGGCCGTTCTCGCTGGCCATGATCGATATCGACGATTTCAAGCGCTTCAACGACACCTACGGCCATCAGCTGGGCGACGAGGTCTTGAGGGGCGTGGCGCGCGCCATCCGCAGGAACACCCGCAACGTCGACGTCTCCGCCCGCTACGGCGGTGAGGAGTTCGTGATCATCTTCCCCGAGACCGACCTGGACGCCGCGCTGGTCGCGGCCGAGAAGGTGCGCCGGTGCGTCGAACAGATCGCTGTCCCGCATGAGGGCGGCAACCTCAAGGTCACCATCAGCCTAGGGCTGGCAGCCTTCCCGCGCCATGCCCAGGCCAAGGACGATCTCATCAGATCCGCGGACGGGGCGCTGTATACCTCCAAACGCGAAGGCAAGAACCGCGTCTCGGTGGGCAAGAAGATCGAGCCTTGAATCCTTCCGTCTTTGTCGAAGGCGGGCCGCACTAATTTTTACAGAATGGCGGTTGTCCTGACGATAGAGAAACCAGGGGCTTCTTGTGCATGTCGGCGCAGGGCGGGTGGTAAGCATCGAAGATGCCCCGCCCGTTGGGGGCCGACGTCGCGATCGCGTCTTTATTGGGCGCGGCCAGGAGGCGCGTCGATAAGGGACAAAGAGTCGGCAAAGATTGACGCGGCCCGGTTTCACCGGTATGATTCCACGCAGGGTGTGTGTCTTGCGTGCATAAAGGAGGCGAGTGGAATGAGAACAGGGAAGGGCTTGATTGTGGCGGCGGCCTTGGCGCTGGTTCTGGCGCCGGGACTGTACGGCGCCGATGGGAAGGCCGTTTTCACCGGCAAGTGCCTTGAATGTCACGGGGCCTCCGGCGCGGGCGGCAAGGTGATGCCGGCTAAGTATGCCGTGCGCCAATGGCAGCGGTTCTTTGGCGAAAACCGGCATGCGCGTAAACTGGACATCAGTTCCCGCTTCACCCAAGAGGAACTCGATGCGGTCTTGGAATACCTGAGTAATCATGCGGCCGATTCAGAAAAACCCGAAGCAGCGGGCTTGCGATAGACAGGAGGAGGGTGAACAATGACACGGTATATTGTTCAGCGATGTCTGGTGTTCTTTGTGATAGCCATGGGATTGACGTGGTCCGCTCTCCCGGTGCCGGTATCGGCCGCCGAGCAGGAGGCAAGCATCAGCGAACTGAAGGACAGTATCGAGGATATCAACAAGCGCCTGGATGAGGTCGAGACCAAGGCCATGATGGATAAGATGAATTTCGGGGCCGAGGTGCGCACCCGTTTCGACTGGTACGGCTACAAGAGGGACGCCGACGAGGCCGCCGGCATCGAAGAGATCGACGAACATGTCAACGGTCTGGCCTCCACCCAGGTCAGGCTCAACCTGCGGGCCGACGTGAGCGACCAGCTCAGGTTCACGGGCAGGCTGGCCATGTACAAGCTGTGGGGCGACAAGACCCTCCATACCAGCTATGACGATCTCTCGGCCGGACGGGAACCCTCGGACACCAGGCTCTGGGTCGAGCGCGCCTATGTGGATTATTTCTTCAATATCTGGAAGGTGCCCATGGCGCTTTCCTTCGGCCGGCTGCCGACCACCGACGGCATGCCCACCGACCTGCGCGAGGACTCGCCCCGCAAATCGACCTACCCCTCGCTGGCCTGGGACGCCCAGGTGGACGGGTTGACCCTGAGCTTCGGCCTGGAAAAGCTGATCCGGCTGCCGGGGGCACGCCTGACGCTGACCTACACCGACTGGGTCACGGATTACGAGGACATGCCCTACCGCGAGGTCACCCAGTACGGCTATGACTTCCCCACCAGCACGCCCATCTATGCCGGCCAGTTCGAGACCGGCCTGCCGGGCTTCCTCGACGGCACCACGCTCATCGGCAGCTTCCTGTATGCCCCTTCCGTGCAGCTGCGTGACGACGCGGTCGAGAAGTTCAAGGCCGGCATCGAAGACGCTGTGGCGGCGAATGTCGAGGCCACCTACGGCATGGCGTATCCCGTGGATGTGGAGATCTCCAATATCACGGCCCCCAATAAGATGGGCAGCATCCAGAAGGCCGTGGTCTTTATCGAGTCCAAGAATTTCCTGAACACCTGGGTGGACTGGTTCGCCGGGTTCTGCTGGGAGACGAGCGAGTCCGAAGGCCAGGCGGTGATAGACTACACCTATTCCGTGCCCAGCGATGCGCTGCGGATAGCCACGACTAACCCCAACGCGCCGCTGGTGAATATCGCGGGCACTGGTACCACGGCCAAGGCGTTCATGTCAGACACCGGCGACGATGTCCTGCACGCCCGGGCCTATCATGCCGGCCTGCGCCTGAACCTGCCGGTCAGGGCGCTCGGATACCCCAAGCTGGGCTTCGAGTACAACCACGCCTCCGAGCACTGGTACGGGTTCACCTATGCCAGCGAGGACCCGCTGCACAAGCTGGAGGAGCGCGGCAGCGTCTATGATATCTACTACATCCAGCCCATCAGCCGCTACTTCAAGACCAGGGTCGGCTATACCCTGATCAAGCGCGATTACGATCCCAACCCCTACGGCGACCCGATCGAGAACGAGGCCACGATCTCGAACATGTATATCCTCCTGGACGTGAGGTTCTAGGGGAAAACGCCGAGAGCGTGCAGAGGCGGGCGGGCATGCGGCCCGCCCGCTTTTTTTATCGGCAGAAGGTCAAGGTTGAGCTTGCCAATGATGGAAATAAGCGCCGTCTGACCAGATGCCACTGTCGTCGGGCCCGCGGTGGGTCAGCGTGGCGAGCATGGCGTGAACGGCCCCGGGACCGTATCCCGGGGCCGTATGGTTGTAGATGCCCGCGATGCCGCACATGGCCCTTGCCTGAGAGGGCGGCCTGGGCTAGCTGATGAACAGCATCTCCCAGTATTTCGGGATGGGCCAGAGCTCGTTGTCGACGTAGAGCTCAAGGGTATCGACCGTGCGCCGCACGGTGTTCATGCACGCCTTGATGGTTTCGCCGAGGTAAGTGGCCTGCCTTTCCTCCGAATCGATCGTCTTGGCCTTTTCGATCCCGGTCTTGAGTTCCGTGACCTGTTGCTGGGCCTCGCTGATCAGGGAGCTTAAGAGCTTCAGGAGCTCTTTCTGGGGTTTCAGCTCCTTGCCGTCGCCGATGACGTCCATGGTGTTCTTGATGGACTGGGCCAGGGCCTTCTGGTACGCGGCGGCCGCCGGCAGGATCTGGCTCTGGACCATGGTTACGAGTGTGGCGGCCTCGATGTCGATCTCCTTGATGTAGCGCTCCAGGCGCACATGGTAGCGCGATTTGAGCTCCACCGGCGAGAGCACGCCGTATTTTTCGAAGAGCTTGAGGGCCTTGTCGCTCTTGAGGTCCTTGAGCGCCTCATAGCTGGTCTTCTTGTTGGGCAGGCCCCTCCTGGCGGCCTCCTTCTCCCATTCCTTGGTATAGTTGTCGCCCATGAAGAGGATGGCCTTGTTGGCCTTGATCTCTTCCTTGATCACGTCCAGCGCGGCCTGCTTGACGTCGCCGCGCTTGGCCTTGATCTTGGCGGCCAGGATGTCCAGGCTTTCGGCCACGATGGTGTTCAGGACGGTGGCGGGCAGCGAGATGGACTGCGAGGACCCCACGGCCCTGAACTCGAACTTGTTGCCCGTGAAGGCAAAGGGCGAGGTGCGGTTGCGGTCCGTGCTGTCCCTGCTCAAGACCGGCAGCTTGGAGATGCCCAGGTCGATGATGGCCGCGTCCGTGGCCTTGGTGATCTTGCCCTTCTCGATGTCCTCCAGGATATCGGTGAGCTGCTCGCCCAGGAAGACCGAGATGATGGCCGGCGGCGCCTCGTTGGCGCCCAGGCGGTGGTCGTTGCCGGCCGAGGCCACCGAGGCCCGCAAGAGGTCGGCGTGTATGTTGACGGCCCTGATGGTGGCCATCAGAAAGACCAGGAACTGGATGTTGTCGTGCGGGGTCTTGCCCGGGTTGAGCAGGTTGTTGCCCAGATCGTCGGACAATGACCAGTTCAGGTGCTTGCCCGAGCCGTTGATCCCGGCGAAGGGCTTTTCATGCAGCAGCAGCCTGAGCTTGTGCAGCGGAGCGATGCGCTTCATGGTCTCCATGACCAGCTGGTTGTGGTCGGCCGCCAGGTTGGCCTCCTCGAAGATGGGCGCGATCTCGAACTGGCTGGGCGCCACCTCGTTATGCCTGGTCTTGGCAGGGATGCCCAGCTTGTAGAGCTCTTCCTCCACGTCGTGCATGAAGGACAGGATGCGTTCCTTGATGCTGCCGAAATACTGGTCTTCCAGCTGCTGGCCCTTGGGGGGCGCCGCGCCGAGCAGGCTGCGGCCGCTTAAGACCAGGTCCTGGCGCTTGAAGTAGTAGTCCTGGTCCACGAGGAAATATTCCTGCTCGGGCCCCAGCGTGGCGAAGACCTTCTGGGCCTCCTGATTGCCGAGCAGGCGCAGCATGCTGATGGCGCTCTTGTCGATGGCGCCGATGGAGCGCAGCAGCGGGGTCTTCTTGTCCAGGGCCTCGCCCGTGTACGAGATGAAGATGGTCGGGATGCACAAGGTGGTGCCCAGACCGTTTCTGATGATGAAGGCCGGCGAGGTCGGGTCCCAGGCGGTGTAGCCGCGCGCCTCGAAGGTGGAGCGCAACCCCCCGCTCGGGAAGCTCGACGCATCGGGCTCGCCCTGAATGAGCTGCTTGCCGGAGAAGCGCTCGATGACATCGCCGGCGTCCGTGAATTCGATGAAGGAGTCGTGCTTTTCGGCCGTGGCCCCGGTCATGGGCTGGAACCAGTGGCAGTAGTGCGTGGCGCCCTTGTCGATGGCCCACTCCTTGATGGCGTGCGCCACCGCGTTGGCGGTCTCAAGGTCCATCGGCCGCCGGGCCTCGATGGTCTCGATGAAGCGTTTGTAGATGTCCTTGGGCAGCTTGTCCTGCATCACCTTGGCGCTGAAGATGTCTTCGCCATAGTATCGCGACACCTGAACATCCTTCTCCTTCTCCACCTTGTAGTGCCGCTCCGCGGCCGGGATAAGATTATGGTACTTCATCATTTCCTCCAGTTCTCTTGGGTTGGGCGCTCTGCGCTACACCTTTTGTTAAAGCCAGAACGATGCCAAGTTCGGCATCTGATAACCTAAAGTAATTACGGACATATCGACACAACCGACCCTGCAGGTGAGTTCAATATTGATGCGTGGCCGATAAATGCGACAATATTGTGCCATATCGATGGGCGGCCGTTCAGCATGTTTCATCCTCCCGGTAGCCGTCCTTATGCACATCCGTGACCGCCCGGCCGGAGGGGTCGATCAGCCTGGCGAACGAGGCGTCCCAGGCAATGGCCGTAGGCGTCGAGCAGGCCACGGACGGCCCTTCGGGCACGCACTTCGCTGCGCTGTCTAGCGGGAAGAATTCCTGAAAGATCGAGCGGTAGTAGTAGCCCTCCTTGGTCACGGGCGTGTTGATCGGGAACCTGAAGCGGGCGTTCTCCATCTGGGTGTCGCTGACCATCTGAGCGGCCGCACCTTTCAGGGTATCGATCCAGCGGTAGCCCACGCCGTCGGAGAACTGCTCCTTCTGGCGCCAGGCCACCTCTTTCGGCAGGTAGTCCTCGAAGGCCAGGCGCAGGATATGCTTTTCCATGCGCCCCCCGCTGCACATCTTGTCCGATGGGTTCACGCGCATGGCCACGTCCAGGAACTCCTTGTCCAGGAACGGCACCCGGCCCTCGACCCCCCAGGCCGCCAGGGCCTTGTTGGCTCGCAAGCAGTCGTACTTGCTCAGCATCGAAAGCTTGCGCACGGTCTCTTCATGGAACTCCCTGGCGTCGGGCGCCTTGTGGAAGTACAGGTATCCGCCGAAGATCTCGTCCGCGCCTTCCCCGGAGAGCACCATCTTGACGCCCATGGACTTGATCTTGCGCGCCATCAGGTACATGGGCGTGGCGGCGCGGATGGTGGTCACGTCATAGGTCTCGAGGTGGTGGATCACGTCGCGCACCGCGTCTAGGCCTTCCTGGACCGTGAAGGTGAAGTTGTGGTGGATGGAGCCGATATGGTCGGCCACCTTCTGGGCCGCGGCCAGGTCCGGCGAGCCCGCCAGCCCGATGGCGAAGGAGTGCAGCTGCGGCCACCAGGCGTCCTTCAGGCCGCCGGTCTCCACGCGCTTGGCGGCATACTTCTTGGCCACGGCCGAGATGATCGAGCTGTCCAGCCCTCCGGAGAGCAGCACGCCGTAGGGCACGTCGCTCATCAGCTGGCGTTCGACCGCCTCTTCCAGGGCGCGCCTGAGGTCCTTGATGTTGGTGTGGTTGTCCTCGACGGCCGCGTACTCCATCCAGTCCCTCCGGTAGTATTGTCTGGGCTCGCCTTCGGTGCTCAAGAGATAGTGCCCGGGAGGGAACTCGGCCACCGTGTTGCACACCCCCATCAACGCCTTCATCTCCGAGGCCACGTAGAAGTTGCCGTGCTCGTCGCGCCCGGTATACAGAGGGCAGATGCCGATATGGTCGCGGCCGATCAGGTAGAGATCCCGCGTGCCGTCGTAGAGCGCGAAGGCGAAGATGCCGTTTAGGTCCTCCAGGAAGTCCGCGCCTTTCTGGCGGTAGAGCGCCAGGATGATCTCGCAGTCCGAGGCGGTCTGGAAGTCATACGGCACGGCAAGGGTTTTCCTGAGCTCCTTGTGGTTGTAGATCTCGCCGTTGACCGCCAGGGCTATCGTGCCGTCGGCGGTGTAGAGCGGCTGGGCGCCGGTGTCCACATCCACGATGGAAAGCCTTTCATGGGCCAGGATGGCCCTGTCGTACACGGCCACGCCGCTCCAGTCCGGCCCGCGGTGCCGCTGCAGGCGGCTCATCCGCAGGGCCTGGGGCCGCAAGTCCCCGGACGGGCCCTTGATTTCAAAGATACCGAGTATGGCGCACATCACGTCTCCTTCCCAGTCCCCCGTGTTTTCGACAGGGGCTTCTCGTTGTTGTGTATGGTATGAGCAAGGGTGGTGCCAAGGAACAAATCGATAATATATTGATAATCTTGCATGAATATAACCATGCCGGCCGGTATTGGCACAAAATTGTAGCTTTGGCATGGAATCGGCTCAAGCTTGTCGTGCCAGGGGCCATAAATGCTTTCTTGGCGGTGATTATGATTATGTTTTCCATGTGCCAATTGCTTGTAAGACTGTGGAAACCTTGATATACTCACAACAGGGGCACAATGGATTGTTTTCCCAGGGATGAGGTGAATTCCGTTTGTGACATGTGGATGATGTACATGGAGGTTGAACAACATGTCGGATGCATGTGCTGTGAACATCGGCGTTTCCCAGATCGTCGACTTCCTGCCTGACCCCACCTTCGCCATTGACCGGGAGGGACGGGTCATCCTGTGGAACAAGGCCATCGAGAGGCTGACGGGCATTCCGGCCGCGGAGATACTGGGCAAGGGAAATTATGAACATGCGCTGCCCGTCTATGGCCGCCGCCGTCCGGTGATGGCTGACGTGATTGTCAATCCTGGCTTAAAACAAGATATCGAATCATCGTATCAATACCACGCCGACGGGAGCATGCGTTTTGAAGGTGAGGTATTTCTCCATATAACACAGAGGAAGCGCTTCCTCACGTCCTACGCGAGCCCGATCCTTGATTCATCGGGCGCGGTGATCGGCGCCATTCAGGCGATATGCGATGTCACCGAGCGTAGGCAGGTGGAGCTGGCCTTAAAGGAGAGCGAGCAAAAGTTCCGGTTGCTGTTCGAATCCTCCGGGGACGGCAGTCTTATGATGGAGGATGGGCGCTATATCGACTGCAACGCCTCGGCCCTCAGGATCGCCGGTCTTTCAGACAGATCCCAGCTGCTGGGCAAGCGGCCCATGGATTTTGCCACGGAAAAACAGCCCGACGGCCTTGACTCTGCCACGAAGTCTCTGCTGATGATCGCGATCGCTCAAGAGAAGGGGTTCCACCAGTTCGAATGGGCAAGACAGCGGCCTGACGGCAGCGAGGTGCTGATCGATGTGATGCTGACGGCCATCCCCATGCAGGGCAAGAAGCTGCTGCTTGCCACCTGGAGAGACCTCACGGAGCGCAAGCGGGCCGAGGAAGCCTTGCGTGAGAGTGAAGAGCGCTATCGCATCCTGTTTGAAAACGCGACCGAGGGCATCTTCCAATCCACGCCCGAAGGCCGCTTCATCAACGTCAATCCCTCTCTGGCGCGTTTGGGCGGTTTTTCATCGCCCGAGGAGATGATCGCGTCCGTCAATGATATTGCCCAGGATCTGTATGTGAACCCGGATGACCGCCGCGCGATAGGACGCATGCTGGCCGGAGGCGGCACGGTCGAGGGGTACGAAGCCGCATTTCAGCGCAAGGACAAGCGGAAGGTATGGCTATCCATGAATATCCATGCCGTCCGAGATGAGAAAGGGGGGCTGCGGTATTACGAGGGTACCTGCATTGACATCACGGAGCGCAAGCGGGCCGAAATGGCGTTGCGCGATAGTGAGGAACAGTACCGCACCCTTTTCGAGAACGCGACCGAAGGCATCTGCCGGTTGACGTCCGAAGGCCGCTTTCTGAGCGTGAATACCGCCCTGGCCCGGGCATTGGGTTTCGGCTCACCCCGGGAGTTGATCGAATCCGGGAGGAATGGCGAGGAGTTTGTCGCGCATCCTGAGGATCTATCTGTATGGGTGAACATGCTTGAGCGAAGCGACACCGTCGAAGGATACGAGTTCGAGTTCCAGCGCAGAGACAAAAGCCGGGGCTGGTGTTCGGTGAACGTCCATACGGTCAGGGACCCACAAGGCGCCGTTCTCTATTATGACGCCATCTCCACGGACATTACGGAGCGCAAAAAGGCTGAGGAGGCGCTGCGCAAAAGCGAGGAACGTTATCGTCTGGTGGCGGATAACATTCACGACATGATCTCGGTCTATGACCTGGATTTCAATTTCGTTTACACGAGCCCGTCCGTGGAGCGCATCGCGGGTTACCGGCCGCAGGACATGCTCGGGACCCCGGCCCTGGATATTATAATCGGGGAGTCCAAGCAGAAAATACAGGATATTATGTCCGAGATACGTCAGCTGATAGCGGTGCGCGACCCGATTCTACCGTCCAAATCATGGACGGTGGAACTCAAGCGCGTCATTAAAAACGGCACGACGATATGGACCGAGTCCAATATCAGCGTCATGCTGGATGGTCGCGGACAGCCATATGGAATCTTAAGCGTCACGCGCGACATCAATGAGAGGAAACTGGCTGAGGAGCAAGCCGCGTTTTACCGGGAGCACCTGCAGCGTTCCCAGAAACTCGAGGCCATCGGGACGCTCGCGAGCGGCATCGCCCACGACTTCAACAATATCCTCTCGGTCATCATCGGCTTCTCCGAACTGATCCGGGACGATCCCGCAACCGCCGAAAGGCAGCGCGAGATGATCGCCGAGGTGCTCAAGGCAGGCGAACGCGCCAAGGATCTGGTGCGGCAGATCCTTACCTTCAGCCGGCAGGTCGAGGTCTCGCTCTGTCCGCTGGATATCCACCTTATCGTCAAGGAGGCGCTCAAGCTGCTGCGCGCGACTATCCCCTCCACCATCGACATCGTACAGAACATCAACCCTCGAACGGGTTCCGTCCTGGCCGATCCGACCCATATACACCAGGTAGTCATGAACCTGTGCACCAACGCCTATCATGCCATGCAGGATGGCGGCGGCACTTTGAAGGTGGCCCTGGATGCCATGATCCTGGGGCATGAAGCGGCATCCCGACACCCCGACCTGCAGCCCGGAGAGTACGTCAAACTGAGCGTCCACGATACCGGGTGCGGCATGGATGAAACGACCGTGCGGCGCATCTTCGAGCCTTTCTTCTCCACCAAGGAAAAGACCCGAGGAGCCGGACTCGGGCTGGCCATCACCCATGGGATCGTGAAGAAGATGGGAGGGGCCATCGTAGTGTCGAGCACTCCCGGTGCCGGCAGCACCTTCGAGGTATTTCTTCCCCGTTTCGGCATCGATATAGCCGAGGAGGCAGGCGCGGACGAAACCATCCCGGCCGGCAAGGGGGAACGGATCCTCCTGGTGGATGACGAACCGGATATCGTCAAATTCGCCGCGCTCATGCTCGAACAGCTCGGGTACAGCGTGAGCAGCCATACCGCCAGCCAGGAAGCACTGGAGGCCCTGCGCAGCGATCCCCTGGCCTTCGATCTGGTGCTCACGGATCAGACCATGCCCAACCTGCGGGGGGATCATCTGGCCTCGGCGATCCTTAAGATCCGACCTGATATCCCGGTGGTCCTCATGACCGGATACAGCGCGGTCATTGACCGCGAAAGCGCACTAGAGCTGGGGATCAAGGCATTTATCGATAAGCCGTTTTCGAGCCGGACCGTGGCCGGCGTTATTCGGGCCGCGCTTGAAAGCCGCGGCGGCGCATGATGACAAATGTCGGTATTCTCTATTGAGAACTGATCGGATATGCATTACACTACAAAATGGTCCTGTAGCAGGAGGCGGCACTCATCTATGACCATGAGGGATGCGCATTGGACATCGAGATACTGGTAATCGACGACGATCCATCGGTGTGCACGATCTTTCGGGCGATCCTGAATTCGGAAGGCTACCATGTGTACAGCGCCACGAGCTACGAAACGGCCATTGAGCGTATCGAAGCAGCGCATTTCCACGTCGTCTTCACCGACATCAACCTCGGTCGGCATTCGGGTATCGAGGTCCTCAAGGAGGTCAAGCTCAAGGGCCTGAACACCCCGGTGGTCATGGTCACCGGAGAACCCACCATAGACAACGCATCCGACGCGCTCAGGCTGGGGGCCTTCGATTACCTGACTAAACCCCTGCATAAGGATACCCTCATCAGGGTGACCAAGCATGCCCTCCAGCACAAGACCCTGCTGGATGAAAAGGTTTTCATGGCGCGCGAGATGGAACGCTACCGCGCCCACCTGGACGCCGTGTTCATGAGCGTCGAGGAGGCCATCATCTCCGTGGATGAAAAGATGCGCGTCCTGACCTATAACAATGCCTTTTGTGCCATCTGCCCACTCCCTGGCACTTACTTGATCGGTGAGAATCCCGCGGCTCTGATCCAGGGCTGCGGCCTGAGGTGCTGGAGCACGCTTTCAAGCGCCCTTGAGGCCAGGACCTCCATCCATGAATTCCGTATTGAATGCGGGCATAGAGATAGGCCCCAACAGGAAGTCATGCTCAATATCTCGCCCTTGAAGGACCGCGAAGAAAACCACCTGGGCGTTGTCATGACCATACGTGACATCACCCGCCTGGCGCGCCTGGAAAAGGAGCTTGAGGATCGGCACCAGTACTTGAACATGGTGGGCAGGAGCGCCAGGATGCAGGATATCTTCTGCCTGATCGACAATGTGAAGGACATCGACACCACCGTGCTGATCACGGGCCCGAGCGGCACGGGCAAGGAACTCGTGGCCAGGGCGCTCCATTACGGCGGCATGCGCGCCGATGAGCCCTTCGTGGTCGTCAACTGTTCGGCCCTGGCCGAGAACCTCCTTGAGAGCGAGCTCTTCGGGCATGTAAAGGGCGCCTTCACCGGCGCGGTCAAGGATAAAACCGGCCGCTTCCAGTTGGCTGACCACGGCACCATCTTCCTGGACGAGATCGGGGATATCTCGCCCATGATCCAGCTCAAGCTCTTGCGAGTCCTGGAGACCAAGGAGTTCGAGCGCGTGGGCGACCCCACGCCCGTCAGGGTCGATGTCAGGATCATCAGCGCCACGAACCGGGACCTGCGGCAGAAGGTGAAGGACGGCCAGTTCCGTGAGGATCTGTATTACCGGCTCAAGGTGGTCGAAATCAATACCCCGCCTTTATCAGAACGACGGGAGGATATCCCCCTCCTGGTAGAGCACTTCCTGGCACTGTTCAATGAACGCTTCAACAAGCAGGTCAAGGATATCTCGAAAGGGGTCGGCAAGTTCTTCATGGAATATGACTGGCCGGGAAATATCCGGGAACTGCGCCATATGCTGGAACATGCCTTTGTCATGTGCCAGGGCCCCGTGATCGAGGTCGAACACCTGCCGAACGAAGCCTGCGCCTATCGTGCGGGCTGTCCTGAGAATCATGCGCCGAGCGCGATCAGGGTGTCTCATCAGCTCGGCAAGGAAGACGTCGAGGCCGCTCTGGAAAGGGCGGGATGGAATAAGGTGCACACCGCGCAGCTGCTGGGCATCAGCCGCCCGACACTCTATAAGATGATGCGTGATTACAATATCGGTAACGATATCGAACCCATGTAAAATTTACACTCTTTACAGGCCTGATATTCCTTCGCTTTACACCATGGCACCCCGGTGTTACAATAGAGGAATCAAAGCAATAACACCTAACGCATTGATAATAAATAATTAAATCAATTCCACGCCGCTCTTCGAAAAGGGTGGTATGCCTTTTGACAGTACAGATGCCCATGAAATGGTGGATTTCAGGCTCCTTGGGAGTTGATAGCCATGTTGGCGTCTGAGATGATCACCCGCCTGACCAGCGAAACCGTGGACGCTGCCATGCAGGAATCAGCGCCGGTCTTGGTCGGATGTCTGTTCAGGGACAGGAACTTCGCCCTGAACCTGGTGAGCCTGGAACTGACGGCCATGTTTTTTCAGGGCGAGCTCAAGGTCTACTATGTCTTGGAGGATATGCACCCGTATTTCCAGAAGCGCTTCGGCATTACCGGGACGCCGACCTATATCATGACCCAGGCGGGCCATGCCCTGGGCACGCTGTTGGGAAGGGTTTCGCCCGGCAAGCTCATCGAGCACGTCACCGAAATGCTGATGGACCGGAGAAAGCAGACGCTGCGTACGTTACTGCAGGTGAATAAGCTGCAGAAGGAGCAATAACAGAGAAAATTTCAAGGAGCGCAGAGTATGTTTAAGAACCTGAAATTGGGCACCAAACTCATCCTGGTAGGTTCCGTGGTCATGTTGATCCCGATCGCGCTGGTTGGCTGGCTTTCGATCAATCGGGCCACCAAGGGGCTGACCGAGATTGAATATGAGCAGCTCACGGGCGTGACGAAGTCCTTGGCTCAGGCCGTACAGCTGGCTCTGACCGGCGAGATGAAGGTGGTCAGGGACCTGGCGGTAGACGGCACGACCGTCAGGGCCGCCACCGCGGTGGCGAACGCGGGTATCAATGCCTCAGCCGATGAGTTGGCGGAACTCAATAAGAAGCTCCAGATCTTCAGCAAGACCGAGGGGTTGAAAGACAATTCCCAGGTGGTAGTGGCCATGGACCGTCAGGGTATGTCCATCGCCGCCTCTGATCCGAAGTTTATCGGGGTCAACCTGGCCGACCGGAGCTATTTCAGGGAAGCAATCGCTGGCAAAGCCAACATCGGCGAGGTGGCATTGAACAAGGTCACGGGTCAGCCGTTTGTGCCCATTGCCGTTCCGATAATATCCGCTGACGGCCATGTCCTTGGCGTGATCGCCAACATCTTGGAGACCGGCTATTTAAGCGACCTCATCGCCGGGGCCAAGATCGGCAAGACCGGCTATGCCTTCATGGTGAACAAGGAGGGGAACACCATTGCCCACCCGGACAAGGCGAACATCCTGAAGCTCAATGTAACCAGCCTGGAGGGCATGGAAGAGATATCGAAAAAGATGATAGCCGGCCAGTCAGGCGTGGAGAGCTACACGTTCAAGGGCGTGGCCAAGACCGCGGGCTATGCGCCGGTTGGGCTCACGGGCTGGAGCATCTGCCTGTCGCTGCCCGATGCCGAGTTCCTGGCCCAGGCCAACCAGGTCCGCTATATCGTCCTGGTCGTAGGCATCATCTCCTTTGTCGCCGCCTTCGGCGTGTTCTTTGTCTTTGCCCGATTCATCTCCGTTGGGATCAAGAAAGGCGTGGACCTGGCAACGCATGTCGCGCAGGGGGATCTCACGGCCAATATCGATATCGATCAGAAAGACGAGATCGGACAGCTGGCCGATGCCTTGCGCACCATGATGGAGCGTCTGCGCGCCATCGTAGGCGACGTGCATGCCGCGGCCGACAACGTGGCGGCGGGCAGCGAGCAGATGAGCTCCACGGCCGAGCAGATGTCGCAGGGCGCTTCCGAGCAGGCGGCCGCGGCCGAGGAGGCATCATCCTCCATGGAGCAGATGGCGGCCAATATCCGCCAGAAC
>JAKQBR010000158.1 GCA_029574005.1 Deltaproteobacteria bacterium
GCCGAGCGCATCCATACGATCACTATCCAGGAAGCAGCTCCTCAAAACAACTCTGCCGGCGCTCTTACATTACGAAGACCGCAACTCCATGGCCCATTCCGTGGAAGCGCGCGTGCCGTTCCTGGATTACCGGCTGGTGGAGTTCGTCTATTCTCTCCCCGATCCTTACAAGATCAAGGACGGTGAAACGAAGAAGATCCTCAGGCAAGCGATCGAGGATCTGGTCCCGGATAAGGTACGGCAACGGCAGGATAAAATGGGCTTCGTAACCCCGGAAGAACAATGGATCAGAGATTCGCACCGCCCCCTGTTCCTCGCCATGCTCAAATCGGCCGCTGAAACTCTACCGGCGTGGCTGATTCCTGCCAGGGTTGAAAGCCATTTTCAAGCCATTGCAAACGGCTCCAGGCCCTTTGACTGGTCCATATGGCGAATCATCAATGCCGGGAGGTGGATCAGACGGTTTCAGATTGACTGCGAAGGAGCTTTATGAAAGCACGCATCCTCATGGTGGGATGTTTCGCCATGGAGAAACCGGATGCCGAGCTCATCCATTTCTCCTCCATCGCCAATGGGCTTGCGCGGCAAGGATATGCGGTCAGCATCTTTCACCTCTCCCTGGCGGGCGCCCCGGCCATACGCTCGCTGCTCCGGCCCGGTATACAGTTCATAGAAAGATCGATCAACGCGCGGCCGGGAAATGACATGTTCATCAAAGGGACACTCACCGCCCCGATCTTCCTTGCTCACATCTTTAGACACAAACCTGATGTGCTGTACCTGCGGCTGGGGATTGTAAGCGCCTTGTATACCATCGCAACCCGGCTGTTCTTCGGAAACCGCGTCAAGATCTTCACCGAACATAACGGCTGGATCGGACCTGAGGCCAGGGCCTCAGGGAAACCAGAAGCGATCGCTTTTATCGGACAGGTGCTGCAACAATGGTCGGCGCGATGCTCCCATTCAATTCGCGCCGTTTCATTAGGGATCAAATCGTATCTGGTATCGCTGGGGATTCATGAAGAAAAGATCGTGGTCATAGGAAACGGCACCGACATCAACCACTTCCGTCCCCTTGACACCACACCCCGTTATGATGTCGGCTTCACTGGGAACCTCGCTCCTTGGCAAGGGCTCGAGTGGCTGGTTGACGCCTTCGCCAAGGTCATTGACCATTACCCGGAAGCCAGTCTTGCTATTGCCGGATCAGGCCCCGCGGAGCAGAATCTGCGGCATCGTATCACGGCACAGGGTATCTTGAACCGGGTAAACCTCCTGGGACCTATCGCATATGAACACATTCCTGACATTATCAATCAATGCCGCATCTGCGTCGCGCCCAAGATCCAGTTCACGGATACCAAAAGTCCTCATGTCACTTATTCCTATTCTCCTCTCAAGATTCGTGACTACGCAGCTAGCGGCAAGCCGATCATCGCCAGCCGGATCGCCGGTTTGGAAGAGATTGAAACGGGTCAGTTCGGCATTCTGGTCACACCTGGCGATATCCAGGACTTAGCCAATGCCATGATCCATCTGCTTGGAAACCCTGCCCTTCAGCATTCGATGGGCAACAACGCCCGGACCTATGCCGAATCCCACTACGCATGGGAGGCCGTTGCCAAACAAATCTCCCTCCAAATCGAGACACTCATGGGCCGATAATTATTGCCTTGCAGCGTGCTATAAGCCTCTTTACAAGAGGGCGTAGACTTTCTATTATATGAATAAAGGAAGGAGAAATCCTCTATGCAGAAATCTACCTGTATACTAATCCTTTTTCTCCTGGTCATTCTGGGTTCCGGCTGCGCCACGGCGCCCATCACCGGCCGCACCCAGCTGTTGATCGTGCCCGAGGGCGATGAGATCGCGCTGGGCCTCAAATCATACCAGGAGGTGCTTTCCAAGGCCAAGATCTCGAAGGACCCGAAGGTCAACGTCCAGGTCAAGCGCGTGGGCACGCGCATCGCAAGCGTCGCCAATAAGCCGGACTATCAGTGGGAATTCACGGTCATCGACGATCCCAAGACGGCCAACGCCTTTGCCCTGCCCGGCGGCAAGGTGGCGGTCTACACAGGCCTGCTGCCCTACACCAAGGACGACAACGGCCTGGCCTTTGTCCTGGCGCACGAAGTCGCTCATGCCATCGCCCGCCACGGCGGCGAGCGCATGAGCGAGCAGCTCTTCATCCAGCTCGGACAGCAGGGGCTCAATATGGCCATCGCCAACAAGAGCGCGGCCGCCGTTCAGGCCATCAACCTGGGGTACGGCCTGGGCACACAGCTCGGCGTGACATTGCCCTTCTCCCGGGCCCAGGAGCTTGAGGCCGACCACATCGGCCTGATCCTCATGGCCAAGGCAGGCTATGACCCGCGCGAGGCCCCCAAGTTCTTCGAGCGCATGATGGCCGGACAATCCAAGAAGAGCCTGGAGTTCCTCTCCACCCACCCGGCCGACGAACGCCGCATCCGGGACCTCAAGGGCCTCATCCCTCAGGCCATGCCGTACTATAAGCAGTAGCGGAACGGGCAACCCTCTCAAGCAATGCGCGGCCCGGGGCCTGTCTCTCGGCGGAGGCAGACACCGGGCCGCGCTGCGTTCAGACACCTCTCAAGAGACGGCACCCAGGGCTCTCATAACCTCCGCGGCTGCCGCCTCAGGGTCTTCGGCCTGCATGAGGCGCTCCATCAGGAAGCTGCCCACGATGGCGCCGTCGGCGAATCCCAGGATCGCATCGACCTGGGCGGCGCTGCCCACGCCGAAGCCCACGCATACGGGCAGATCGGTCAATGCCTTGACGGCCCGCACATTGTCTTGCAGCTCGGGCGGCATGATCGTCCGCGCGCCCGTGACCCCTTTGACCGCCACGGCGTATACGAACCCGCGGCACTGGGCAACTATCTCGCGCTGCCTGTCGGCGGGGGTGGTGGGCGCCACCAGGCGGATAAGGTCCAGTCCGGCATCCTGGGCGAGCCCGAAGAGGATCCCGGCATCGGCGGGTTCGTCCGGTATGATGACACCGCTGACGCCTGAGGTTTTCAGCCGCCGCAGCGTGGGTGCCAGACCGTGGCGCATCAGCGGATTGATGTAGGACATGATGATGAGTGGTACCCGGCAAACAGCCGCCCAGTGCGGCAGGTGCTCGAACAGGGCCTCCATCTTGAAGCCGGCGCCGATCGCCCGCTGGGAAGCCTGCTGCAGCACCGGTCCGTCGGCCATGGGATCGGAAAACGGGACCCCGATCTCAATGGCCGCGGCCCCGGCCCTGTCCAAGGCCTGGATGATCCTGCCGGTGGTCTTCATGTCCGGCAGACCGGCCGTCACATATGGGATGACCGCCCGCCGGCTTTCCAGAATCGCTTTGGAGATCATAGCCCCTCCTCCAGTACCGTATGCAGGTCCTTGTCGCCCCGGCCGGAGAGATTGACGATCACACAGGCGCCGGGGTTCTCTTGGGCATAGGTATTCAGATAGGCGATGGCGTGCGCCGACTCCAGGGCCGGGGCGATGCCCTCCAGCCGGTTCAGGAGCGCGAAGGCCGCCAGGGCCTGCCGGTCATCGACCAGACCATAGCGCGCCCGGCCGCTCATGGCCAGGTAGCTGTGCTCGGGCCCAACCCCGGGATAATCCAGCCCCGCGGCCACGGAATGGGTGGGCAGCACCTGGCGGTCGCCGTCCTGCAGCAGGTGCAGGCGCGCGCCGTGCAGCACGCCCGGCAGACCGAAGTTGATGCTGGCCCCGCTGTGCACGCCGTTGCCGTAGGCCTCGACCCCAATCAGCTCCACCGGGTCCTGCATGAAGCCGGCAAAGATCCCGATGGCATTGCTGCCCCCGCCCACGCAGGCGATCACGGCCCGCGGCAACGCCCCCTTTTTGGTCAGGATCTGCGCGCGGGCTTCCACGCCGATGACGGCCTGGAAGCGTTTGACCATGGTCGGATAGGGATGGGGGCCGATGGCCGAGCCGATCAGGTAGTAGGTCGTATCCACGTTGGTGACCCAGTCGCGGATGGCCTCGCTGGTGGCGTCCTTGAGCGTGGCCGAACCGGTCGCGACCGGGATGACCTCGGCGCCCAAGAGCCGCATGCGCTCCACGTTCAGGCGCTGGCGCCGCATATCCTCGGACCCCATGTACACCTGGCACGGCATGCCGAACAGGGCGCACACCGTGGCCGTGGCCACGCCGTGCTGTCCGGCGCCGGTCTCGGCGATGATGCGGGTTTTACCCATGCGCCTGGCCAGCAGGATCTGGCCGATGGCGTTGTTGATCTTGTGGCTGCCGGTATGGTTCAGGTCCTCGCGCTTGAGCCACACCTCCATGCCGCAGTGCGCCGAAAGCCTGTGCGCGCACGTCAGCGGCGAGGGCCGGCCGACATAGTCCGCCATCAGGCCGTCGAACTCCGCCCAGAACGCAGCATCGCCAAAAGCGCATTCCATGGCGCTCTCAAGCTCTATGAGAGCGGGGTACAGGGTTTCGGGCACATACTGCCCGCCGAACTCACCGAAATATCCTTTCATCTCCGCGCCTCCTTGATGAACCGTTCCATCAGACCCACGTCCTTGATGCCCGGCGCTGTTTCCACCCCGGAGCTGACATCCACCCCTGCGGGGTGCGCCCTGGCTATGGCCTGCCGCACATTATCCGGATTCAATCCGCCCGCCAGTATGTACGGGAAGCCCCGCGGCGCCCACTCTCCCGCCTTCCCGGTCCCCCTGCTCGCATCGATCATGATGCGGCACACGATATTCCCCGCCGCGCCCCTGAGAGACGTATGGCTGAGTACACCCTGACGCCCGTGCGTTCGGGGATCGCCCTCTTCCGGCAGGCCCTGTTCGCCGATGGCGCGAATGATCTCGAACCGCTCGGCCAGGGGTGCGTGACCGGGGGTGAATTCGCCATGCAATTGGATGCTGTTCAGCCCCAGGGCTTGACCGATGTCCATGATCAGCCGAGGGTCTTCATGCGTGAACACCCCGACCTTCTCCACCCAGTGGATGTCATGAATCCAGGTCTTAAGCTGGTCGATATCGGCGCGGCGCGGGCTTGACGTCAGCACGAAGCCGATGGCGTCGGCGCCGAGCTGCACGGCGGCCAGGGCATCTTCCCGGCGGGTGATGCCACAGATCTTTACCCACATGCGAAGATGTCCTTCCGAAAGGTCTCGTCCGCCAGGGCCCGTCCGATCAGGGCCGCGTCATAGCCCATATCGCGGAGCTCTTTCAGCCTTAAGCCCGATTTGATGCCGCTCTCGGCCACCGTGGCCACCCCTTTCGGGATCAGGCCGATCATCTCCTCATGCCGCTCGGGCTTGACCGTAAGGGTGGCCAGGTCGCGCGAGTTGACGCCGATGATCCGCGCCCCGATAGCCAAGGCCTTTTCCAGGCCCGCATGCCCATGCACCTCGACCAGGACGTCCAGGCCCAGATCGCGGGCACAGCGGTAGAGGGCGGACAGCTCGCCCAGGCTCAGCATCTCGGTGACGAGCAGGCAGGCATCCGCACCGGCCGCCCTGCCGGCCACGATCTGGCGCTCGTCCGCGATAAAGTCCTTCATGAGCACCGGCAGGGCGCACCGGCGTCTGATCGAGGGGATGAACGCCAGGTCCCCGGAAAAATAGAACGGTTCGGTCAGGCACGAGATCGCGCTCGCGCCCAGATCCGCATACCGCCTGGCCAGCACCCCGGGCTTGGCGGTGATGCCCAGGTTGCCCTCGGCCGGGGTGGCGTACTTGACCTCGGCGATCACGGCCATGTCGTGGAGCACCGGCAGGAACGGCCGCAAGGGTTGGCTTTTGTCCTCGACGATCTTGAGTCCGGCGGCGCGCTCCTTTGCGCGCCGGTACATCTCCGCCAGGAAGTCCATGCCCTATCCTTCCGAGCGCTGTACGCGCTTCAAGGCCGCCAGGGCCGCACCGTCGTCGATCACGGTGTCCGCCAGCGCCATGCCTGCCTGGATATCGGGCACGGCGCCCAAAGCCATGAAAGCGGCCCCGGCATTGATCAGGACACTCTCCCGGCAGGCCCCCTTTTTTTCGCCCGTGAACACGGCCTCGATCAGGCGGGCCGATTCCTGCGGGGTCCCGACGCGGAGCTCATCCAGGGATCGGGCGCGGATGCCCTGCTCCTGCGGTACGATCGTGCCGGTCGTGATCCGGCCTTCAGACAATCTGGCGTATTCGGTGGGCCGCACGATGCAGACCTCATCGAGGCCGCTGTGCACCACCATGGCGCCCTTGAGCCCCAGGAGCCTCAAGGTCTCGATCATGGGCATGATGAGATCGCGGCTGAACACGCCGATGAGCTGGTAGGCCGCCTGAGCCGGATTGGCAAGCGGCCCCAGGATATTGAACACGGTCTTGATGCCCAGTTGCTTGCGGGCCGGCATGGCGAATTTCATGCTCGGATGATAGCCGGGGGCGAAAAGAAAGGCGAAGCCTTTTTCCCGGACGGCCTGGGCCGCCTCATCAGGCCCCAGGTTGATGGGCACGCCCAGGGCCTCGAGGCAGTCGGCGCTTCCCGAAGACGAGCTGACCGAGCGGTTGCCGTGTTTGGCCACCTTGTATCCCGCGCCGGCCAGGACAAAGGCCGCGGCGGTCGAGATATTGAAGGTCGAGGCCCCGTCGCCGCCGGTCCCGCAGGTATCGACCACGTCGCACCCCACCTCGACGCTCAAGGCCTTGGCGCGCATGATCCTGGCCGCGGCCGCTATCTCCTCCGGCTTTTCGCCCTTGGCCCGCAAGGCCACTAAGAAGGCCCCGATCTGCACATCCGGGACCTGGCCGGACATGATGCCCTCAAAGGCCTGCTCCATCTCGGAGGTGCTCAAATCCTGTCCGGCAATCAGCTTCTCAATGTATCCTTTCATGATTCCTCCCTGGTAACGGCGCAGAAGGCGCGCAGGATATCGTAGCCGTATTCCGCGGCGATCGATTCGGGGTGGAACTGCACCCCGTAGAGCGGGTATTGCGCGTGCCTGAGGCCCATGATCTCGCCGTCCTCGGACAAGGCGCAGACCTTGAGGACCTCCGGACAGGTATGCCGGTCCACCACCAGCGAATGGTAGCGCACGGCCTTGAAGTGCTGCGGCAGACCGGCGAACAGTCCGCTCTCGTCATGCGTGATGGTGGAAAGCTTGCCGTGCATGACCCTCCCGGCATGCACGATGCGGCCGCCGAAGACCTCGCCCAGGCACTGGTGCCCGAGGCAGACCCCCAGGATGGGCACGCTGGCATAGTAATGCCGGATCACCTCAAGCGAAACACCGGCCGATTCCGGCGCGCCGGGACCGGGCGATATCACGATCCCCCGCGGACCCAGGGCCTCGATCTCCGGTATGGTCACGGCATCGTTGCGGCGCACCACCACCTCTTCGCCGAAAGAGACAAACGCCTGGACGATATTGAAGGTGAACGAGTCGAAGTTATCGATCATGAGGATCATACGATCCCTCCCATGGCCGTGCTTAAGGCCCTGAGCTTATTGTCGATCTCCTTGAGTTCGCTGGCCGGCACCGAGTCCCACACGATGCCTGCCCCGGCCTGGACATGGTATGTGCGACCCTTGACGAAGATGGTCCGGATGCCGATGCCCGTATCCATATTGCCGTTGTACGAGAAATACCCGACCGCGCCGGCATACGGCCCCCGGCACTGCCCTTCGAGCTCGTCGATGATCTCCATGGCCCGCACCTTGGGCGCGCCCGAGACCGTGCCGGCCGGGAAACAGGCCTTCAGGACATCAACGGCGTGCACATCCGGCGGCCGCACGCCCTTGACGCACGAGACGATGTGCATGACATGCGAATAGAACTTGACCTTGTCGCGATAGGCCACCTGCACCGTGCCGGGCAGGGCCACGCGGCCGACATCGTTGCGCGCCAGGTCCAGGAGCATCAAATGCTCGGCGCGCTCCTTCTCGTCCGCGAGCAGTTCGTGCGCCAGGTCCTTGTCGGCCTGGGGCGTGGCGCCGCGCGGCCGCGTGCCGGCGATCGGCAACGTGGTGATGGCCCCGCCCTTGACCTTGACCATGACCTCGGGCGAAGAGCCGATCAACGTGACATCGTCCAGCTTGATGTAGAACATGTAGGGCGAGGGGTTGATGCGCCGCAGGCGCCTGAAGGTATCGAAGGTGTCGCAGTGCGCATCCAGAGTCATTCGGCGAGAGAGCACGGTCTGGATGATCTCGCCGTCCAGGATGTAGGCCTTGGCCTTGAGCACGGCCTCTTTGAATTCCTCTTCGCCGATGGAGACATCCTCTATCGTGCACGGCGCTGGGATGTCGGGCGGCCTGGCCGCGCGGGCATAGAGCCCGTCCTCCACCACCGAGAACTCAACCCGCGCCCGCATCAAAGCGGCCTCGTCGCTGATCCCGGGTTCGGCGATCGTGTGCATGAGCGCGATCTCCTGGCCGCGGTGGTCGAAGGCCAGGAAGGTATCCACCCGACCCAACAGCGCGTCAGGAAAGCCTGAAGACTTGGCAGGCCTGGAGAGCCGCTCGATGCCGCGCACCATGTCGTAGCCGATGTAGCCGATATAGCCGCCGATAAAGGGCGGCAGATCGTTCTGGTTGAACCCCAGGCTGTGGCGCGGCATCCGCGACCAGGGGTCGGGCGCATCGCCGTCCAGGCGTATCAGGGAATCGTGCGCAAACCGCCCCAGGAAGCTGAACGACCCGGGCAGCGATTCGAGCAGGAACCCCGGCCGTTCGCCCACCAGGGACAGGTAGGCGCCCACCGGGGTCAGGGTATCGCAGGCCAGGCGTTTGGTGATCACCACCCCCTGATCATCTCTCGCGCGTGTTATGGTCAAACCGTTGTGCATGATGCATCCCTTCCTTAAAAAATAAAAAAAGGCGGCAGGTTTATGGCCTGCCGCCTTTTTCCGCTCGTGCTCAAGCAGGGTCAGGGCAAACCACCGTCCCGTCTGTTCACCTGCCAGCGCCACCAATCATTCCGTGCGATCATGTGCGTGCCCTTCATCATGGTCTGTTTCTATATAAAGAAACGGCGGGCTTGTCAATTACTTTAGAAATATTTTTTTCTTTAGTTCTTTCACGCTTGACAGCACGGGGCAATCCTGGATCATGTACAACCCATGAAGGCGAAATTTCTCACCTCCCTGGCCTTGTCAGCCGGCCTTCATATATTTTTTCTTGCGCCCATCTTCCTCCTGGGGGCGCCGACCCCGCCGCCGGAGCCGGAGACCATCAATGTCAGTCTGGTGGAGTCTGCGCCGCGCGTCGCTCGTGAGGTAACGCGAAAAGAACCGACCGAGATCACGCGCAACAAGCCGCCCGAACAGCGTATAAGAGATCCATTTCCACGCCGGACGCGACAGCCCGAACGTGAGCCCCAACCCCCTGAAGAGACCCCGCCGCCCGAGGGCGTCACGTTCGAAACCGAAGGCAAGGTGAACATCGGCTACATGCAGCGCTTGAAGGCCAAGATCTTCCGCGCCTGGCAGTATCCCGAACAGGCGATCGTGTCCGGGCATCAGGGTCAGGTGAAGCTGGCCTTTGTCGTGGACGAAGAAGGGCACCTCATCGGCGTGGACCTCCTGGAGGGTTCAGGCTATCGCGAGCTGGACCTGGCCGCCCAGCAGGCCATCAAGGACGCCAGCCCCTTCGGCCGCTTCCCGCCGGATATTCAGGAGAAAACGCTTAAGATCAAAGGGCGGTTCCGCTACGTCATCGATTGATACCAAGTTGCATTCTTTGGCTAACTTTGTCGGCTGTGTCGTCGGCGACTCGGAGTACGGAAAATGTACACCTCCGTCGCCTCCTCCTGGCCTTCGCGTTATCCTTTGAATGCAACTTGGTATAAAAGCGATCCCTAGAAAGCCGACACCCGCGCGAAGTCCATGATCGGCCAGCCGTTCCTGCGGGCTAAGCGCCTGAGCCGCACATCGGGGTTGGTGGCCACGGGATGCCCCACGACCCTCAGGAGCGCCAGGTCGAAGCGCGAGTCGGTATAGAAGTAGGCCCGGCTCAAATCGACGCCCCGCTCCGCGGCCCAGCTCACGGCATAATCACGTTTGCCTTTGCCATAACACAATGGCTTTACAAGCCGGCCGGTAAACCGGCCGTCCTTGATCTCAAGCCGTGTGCCGATGATATCCTCTACCTGCAGGGCTTTGGCCACCGGGGCGATCATGAACGCCGGGGCATTGGATATGATCACCACCTGGTGACCCTGATCCTGATGCTCCCGCACCAGATCATAGGCCTGCTTGTAAACCGTGGGGCGGGCCAGCTCATCGAACCACTGCGCGGCGAAACGCTCCATGTCCGCAGGCGTCAAGCCGGCAATCATGGCGATATTCTGCTCGTACCAGGTCTCGATATCCAGGATGGTCAGACGGTAGAGGATGATCTTGAGAAACCCTTTTATAAGATGCCGGGCGCTCACAAAGCCGTGCCGCCTGGCGAGTTTGACCGATGAATGCCCGGAGTTCTCCCAGATGATGGTATGGTCCATGTCGAAGAAGGCGGCGACCCTGCTCATGCGGACTCCATTAGCATGGAAGGATGGCAAAGCTCAATCCCCAGCCCGTGTGTCTGAACGGTTCGGCGTTGATGCCACCTCCTTGTTGCATGGCGGCCAGGTCAGAAGGCGGACACGTAGCGGTACACGGTCCAGAAATGGCACAGGCTGCCCAGGATGACCAGGACATGGAAGACCTCGTGGAAGCCGAACCATCCCGGCCAGGGGTCCGGACGTTTGAGGGCATAGATGAGCGCGCCGACGGAATACGATATCCCACCGGCCAGGAGCCAGGCCAAGGCGGCGGGCGGCAGGGCCTTCACCAAGGGCCAGATGCCGACAATGGCCACCCACCCCATGCCCACATACATTCCGGCCGCCAGCCCTCGCGGGGCCTCGATCCAGAAGACCTTGAACAACATGCCGGCCACGGCCAGGAACCAGACCGTGCCGAAGATGCTCCAGCCCCAGGGACCGCGCAAGGGGATCAGGCAGAAGGGGGTGTAGGTGGCGGCGATGAGCACGAAGATCATCATGTGGTCCATCTTGCGCAGGGCGCGGATGCCTCTTTCGGACAGCGGCAGCCAATGGTAGAGCGTGCTCACGGTATACAGGGCGATGAGCCCCACCCCGAACACGATGTAGGTGACAAGGTGCCAGGGCTTGAAGGGATCAAGCGCCCGTTCGATCAGAACAACCAGGCCGATCACGGCCAGCAGCGCTCCGATCCCATGCGTCATGCCGCTCATCGGATCACGCACCTGTCTGAAAAAAGGTGCCTTGACCGCCATCGTATCACCCATGACCGATCTCCTTGCCCGGTGCATCATCGTAATGACGCCTATACCACGATCCATGGGCGCCCGAGTGTAAAACAACCGCAAAGAGAAACGGTTGATAAATCCTTATGAAGTGGTATGATAGGCGTCGTTCGCTCGCGGGCGATAGCATGTATGAGGCAGGGGGATCAGATAGCATGGACGACAGACTCATGACCATCGAGCGGCATATCATCGAACAGCAGCGGACCCACGGCGGCAAGGGCGATTTCAGCGCGGTCCTGTCCCAGATCGTGTTCGCGGCCAAGGTCGTATCGGCCCAGGTGGCGCAGGCCGGGCTGGCCGAGAACATCCTGGGAGGCACCGGCGACACGAACGTCACCGGCGACGATGTCCAGAAGCTGGATGTCTTCGCCAACAGGGTCTTCATCAACGCGCTCTCCTATATCGGCAAGGTCTGCGTGATGGCATCGGAGGAGGAAGATGGCATCATCCTGGTCCCGGACAAGTATCCCAAGGGCGATTATGTGGTCATGTTCGATCCGCTGGACGGGTCGTCCAACATCGACGTGGATGTCTCCATCGGCACGATCTTCTCCATCTTCAAACGCCTGACCAAGGAAGGCGACGGCACCCTGGAGGACTGCCTGCAGCCGGGCTACAAGCAGTTCGGCGCAGGGTATGTCATCTATTCGAGCTCCACGGTCCTGGTGTACTCCACCGGCGAAGGCGTCAACGGCTTCACTTTAGACCCCAGCGTGGGTGAGTTCGTGCTCTCGCACCCGGACATCAAGACGCCGAAACGGGGCAAGATCTACAGCGCCAACGAGGCCTACTACAACTACTGGAAGCCCGGCACCAAGGCCTATATCGACCATCTCAAGAGCGACGGCAACGCGCACAAGAAGCCCTATTCGCTGCGCTACATCGGTTCGCTCGTGGCCGACTTCCACCGCAACCTTTTGAAGGGCGGCATCTTCCTCTACCCCGAGGACACGATCGACCCCAAGAAACCCACCGGCAAGCTCAGGCTGCTCTACGAGGCCAACCCCCTGGCCTTCATCGTGGAGCAGGCCGGCGGATACGCCAGCACCGGCTATGAGCGCATCCTGGACATCGCGCCTGCCAAGCTGCACCAGCGCGTGCCGCTGATCATCGGCTCCAAGGATGATGTCCTGGAGTATGAGGAATTTGCGCGTAAAAACAAATAATTTCCGCTCAAGGCGGTACCGGGATTTTCCGAACATGGGAGGTGTGCCGCTCTTACGTACCAAAGGGCGCATGGATACGTACCACCATCATCGAAAGGAGGCGTTCTATGGGCTATGAGGCTGATTATGAACAGGCTCTGAAGGTCGGTCGTCCACCCAATATCCAGAAGCTCTTTCCCAATTCAAAGGCCCTGATCGTCAGCGGCAAGGTCATCGACCGGGCCATGCGCGCCAAGGGCAAGGCCATGACCATCGCGGCCAACGGACGCAGCAGCATCGTGATCCGCGGCACCCTGCAGGCCGCGCAGAAGGCAAACGCCGCCGTGATCATCGAGATCGCCAAGTCCGAGGCCAATTACTGCCTGATCAGCATGTGGAACATCGCCCGCTTCGTGGACACGCTCTGCAACGAGCTCAAGATCACCGTGCCCGTGGCCGTGCATGCCGACCATTTCGGCATCACCAAGGCCAGCGACCTGGAAGCCGCGCGCACCGATATCCCCTCCATGTTCGAGGCCGGCATCACCTCGATCGCCATCGACGCCTCGCACATGCCCGAGGACGAAAACCTGCTGGCCAACATCGCGCTCAGCCAGTACATCCCGGCCTGGGCCGGGTATGAGACCGAGGTGGGCGAGATCAAGGGCGCGGCCGGGTTGTCCACCCCGGAAGAGGCCCTTTTCCTGATCCAGGGGCTGAATGCGCACCGCATCTATCCGGACTGGATCGCCCTGAACAACGGCACCACGCACGGCATCGAGGAAAGCGCATCCGGCATCCAGGTGGAGCTCACGCGCGATATCCACCGGGCAATCGAAAAATACGGCCTGTCCGGGGCCCAGCACGGGACCTCCGGCAACAGCGTGGAGCGCCTGAGGCGCATCGCCGCCGAGACCAACACCACCAAGGCCAATGTGGCCACGGCCCTGCAGATGCTCTCCTGGGGCGTCAAGGTCAACGAGTACGGCAACGCCATCCTGGACCAGGACAAGAATTTCATCAAGATCCCGGAAGAGGGCGTCACCGAAAAGCTCTGGAACGAGATGGTGGCCTATGCCAAGGAAAAGAACCTCAAGGCCGGGGACTACAAGAAACTCAACCTGCCCTTCGAGAACAAGATCCTGGCGCAGCCTTCCGCCGTGCGCGATCGCATGGCCAAGGCGGTCGAGGACTTTGTCTATGACCTCCTGGTCAACTGCTTCGGCGCCAAGGACACCGCGCCCCTGGCCGTTGAGGCCATCCTGAAGGCGGGCTCCTACGACCTGGGACCCAAGGGCAGCGCGATCGAAGATCCGGCCGACTGGACCGAGGCCAAGATCCGCGCCAAGGGCGCCCCTGCCAAGGAAGGCGGCGAGGCCGGCAAGTACGACGACTAGATTGCGCCTGACGGCAACGGCCTGGGGAGATCCTCTGCCAAGACGCGATCTCCCCTGTACTGGACCCCCGACAACCTGCCGCTCGGGGTGCAGTTCGTGGCGCGCCTGTGAGACGAGGCCGGGCTCTTGCGCCTGGCCGCCCGGCCCGATCAGGCCAGGCCCTGGTTCAAGAAACCTCCGCCCTTATGACCGGCTTCACGGATGAAGAACCGCACGTCGGCTGAGTGCTCATCTCATCGAACACCTCCATCAAAGCGGGGGCCTGATCCTGGAAGACGCCTTGACCACCACGTCACCTCCGATCCGCAGGCGGGACACCTTACCCCTCGCGGCGTACGGACTCCTTGATGCGCTGGATGTGGCCGCGGCCCAGGCCCTTGACCTCGCAGCCCAGTTCGAAGTAGCGCCTAATGGCGGCATCAGACAGGATGCCGAAGCAGTCGATGATCACGGCCGGTGACCCGATCATGGCCACCACGGTATCCGGATCGAGCCTCAGGTATTCGCTGTGCCTGACCGCCAGGACCACGGCGTCCGAGCCCTTGAGGGCCGTGGTGAGATCCTTGTCGATCCTCAAGTCCTTGAGCGAGTCCTGGTTGCGGAAGAAGCGGCTCAAGCTGGCCCACGGCCGGATAGGTATCCTGGCTCTCGAACTCCCACCAGTGCTCCACGTAGGGGTCATGCACCCGGATGTCGCCGCCCATCTCGGCGATCTTGCGCACGATAATCTCGGAGCCGCTGTAGCGCGTGTCGCCCACGTCCTCGCGGTAGGAGGCGCCCAGGATGGTCACGCGCGAGGCGGCCACGATCTTGCCCATGTTGCGCAGTCCGTCCCGCACCAGGTGCACGGCGCGCAGCGACCGCGTATCGTTGATGTCGATGGCCTTGGGGGTGATCAGGAAGTTTTCGTCCTCGAACCCCATGAGATGGCGATAGGCCCAGACACCCAAGCCGCCGTCCTTGGGCAGGCAGTAGCCGCCGATGCCCGGGCCGGGGAAGATCATGTTGGCATGCGTGGGCCTGACCTTGATGGCCGAGATGACCTTGACAAGATCCACGCCGTTCTTCTCGCAGAAGGTGCTCCACTCGTCCAGGAAGGCCAGGATGGTGGCGCGGTAGCTGTTCTCCACGATCTTGGCGGT
>JAKQBR010000217.1 GCA_029574005.1 Deltaproteobacteria bacterium
CTTGACCGAGGCCCTTTGGCGCGCGAAGATCTCGGCGAAGATCTCGGTGCTGGAGTGTGCGACCAGGGCCTTGAATTCCTCGAATCGCATGGGCTTTCAGCGCGCGATCACGTTCTCGTAGGCCTTGAGCGCCCGGCGGCCGAACATGGCCTTGTGCACCTCGTCCGCGCCGTCATAGATGCGCGCGGCGCGCTCGTGGCGGTAGTAGAAGGCCAGGATGGCGTCGTCGGTCATGCCCAGGCCGCCGTGCACCTGCAACGCCCGGTCGATGACATGCTGCATGGTGTTGGCCACCACGAACTTGATCAGGGCGATATCGTCGCGCGCCTCCTTGGCGCCGAACTTCTCGATCTTCCAGGCCGCGTGCAGGGTCATGAGCCGGGCGGCCTGGATCTCGGCCGCGCTCTCGGCCACCCAGGCCTGGATGATCTGCCGCGAGGCCAGGGTCTTGCCGTCCGGGGTGATCTTGCGGTGGCTGGCGCGCGAGCACATCAGGTCGTAGCAGCGGCGGCAGATGCCGATCCAGCGCATGCAGTGATGGATGCGGCCCGGGCCAAGGCGGTCCTGGGCGATGACGAAGCCCCAGCCTTCGGGGCCCAGGAGGTTCTTCCGCGGCACGCGGCAGGACTGGTAGAGGATCTCGGCGTGGCTGGCGTAGTCGCTGCCTGAATGTCCCATGACCGGGATATTGCGCACCAGGTTGAAGCCGGGGGTGTCGGTGGGCACGATGATCATGCTGGCGCGCATGTAGGGCGATTCGTTCTCGGGGTTGGTGTTGGCCATGACGATGGCGAAGGCGGAGCCGTCGGCCGAGGAGGTATACCACTTCTGGCCGTTGATCACATAGTCGTCGCCGTCCTTGACCGCGGTGGTGTCCATCATGATGGGGTTGGACCCGGCCAGCTCGACCTCGGTCATGGAGAAGCAGCTGCGGATATCCCCCCTGACCAGCGGGGCCAGCCACTTTTCCTTCTGCTCGGGTGTGCCGTACTTGTGCAGGATCTCGATGTTGCCGGCATCCGGGGCCTGGCAGCCGAAGACGTAGTGCCCCAGGGGCGAACGGCCGAGCTCCTCGCTCACCAGGGCATGCTCGACCAGGTCGAGGCCCATGCCGCCGTACTCCTTGGGCTGGTTGGGCCCCCAGAGTTTCATGCGCTTGACCATGTCCCGCTTCTCCTTGAGCGCGGGCAGCATGTCCTTGAAGTCCCTGGTCACGAACTCGGGTTCCAGGGGGATGAGCTCCTTGTCCACGAACTCGCGGATCATGCCCGTGATGGCCTGCATCTTTTCCGACACTTCGAAATCCATACCCACCTCCCGGTCTGGCAGAATAGCGTCATCATAGAGGATTTGGCGCGGCTGTCAAGAAAAAACGAGCGCTCGCTCGATAAAAGTCCCCTCCGATCTCTTCCTCCCTGCGTGCGTTTCGCGCATACGGGTATGGAAAAAAGATGAGGCAGGGCCATGGGGAAGCATTTTCGGCGCGAACGGTGATAGAGAGCGCGGGCTAGGACCGTTTCTTGCCGAGCAGGTAGCCGAACGCCAGCCCGATGAAGAAGGTGCCCGAGACCACGATCCACTTCGGGCCGGAGAAGAGCGTCCAGATCAGGAACTGGAAGGAGGTCTGCTCGAAATTCTGCATGATGAAGATGAGGCCGAACAACACCCCCAGGGCGATAAAGATCAGTTTGGAATTGCTCTTGAGGCCGTCAAAGTCCATAAACCGAAGATATGGCATGCCCGCGGGCCTCTGTCAACAACCATTCATTTTCCGGTGTTGATTAAGACTGGAAACCGCGTTACAGACATGTTAAAGGATGGGCTTTATTTCTTACGGAAGGATCTTGTCATGGAACAGGCGATTCAGAGGGCGCGCATACTCGTCGAGGCCCTCCCCTACATCCGGGACTTCAGGGGCAAGCGGGTCGTGGTCAAGTACGGCGGCCATGCCATGGCCGACCCGGAACTCAAGAAGACCGTTGCCCGGCAGATCATCCTGCTGCAGTACGTCGGCATCCAGGTCACGGTCGTGCACGGCGGCGGGCCGCAGATCAACAGCGTGCTCAAGCAGATGGGCATCGTGCCGAACTTCATCGAGGGCAAACGCATCACCGACGCCCAAACCCTGGACGTGGTCGAGATGGTCTTGTCCGGGGTGGTGAACAAGGAGATCGTCAACCTCATCACCATGGAAGGCGGCAAGGCCGTCGGGCTCTCGGGCAAGGACGCCGGCCTGATCCGGGCCGAGAAGCTCTATCTCACGCGCGGCGATGAGGATGACCGCATCGATATCGGCCTGGTGGGCGAGGTCAGCGCGGTCAATACCGAGATCATCGACACGGTGGAATCCAAGGGCTTCGTGGCCGTGATCGCACCTTTGGGCGTGGGAGATGACGGCGCCACCTACAATATCAACGCCGATACGGCCGCGGCGGCCATCGCGGGCAGCCTGAAGGCCGAGAAGCTGATCCTCCTGACCGATGAGGCCGGGGTGCTGGACAAGGACGGCTCCTTGATATCCAGCATCGATACCGGACGCATACAGGCCTTGATCGACGGCGGGGTCGTGACCGGCGGCATGATCCCCAAGCTCGAGTGCTGCGCCGCGGCCATCCATCAGGGCGTGAAGAAGGCGCACATCATCGACGGCCGCGTCCCCTACTCGATCCTGCTCGAACTCCTGACGGACTCCGGGATCGGGACCCAGGTCATTAAAGGATGATACCATGGACCATGTGATGAACACCTATAACAGGCTCCCGATCAGTCTCGTCAAGGGCAAGGGCTGC
>JAKQBR010000190.1 GCA_029574005.1 Deltaproteobacteria bacterium
GAGACAGACCCCTCGCAGCTAGCTCTACTCATCTGATTATTTGGGACAGCATACTTGTGGAGGTTATAAACCAAGACAACCTGGTTTGCTAAAATTGACTTTCTGCGATCTAACTTATTGATTTGATTTACTTCAAATCACTCTCTCGGTTTATTTTGGACAGTAATGGCTTTTCACAACAAAATATTTTTCAAATCTGACACTCTTACTCCCACTTGACAGCTTCTCTATCCACGAATCATACAGGTATAAACCATCAGGAAGGCTTATTTTCGAACTTTCCGCGGCTGATAATGGTGTGGCAAATAATACCACCAAAGCAAGCATGCCAAGGTCCAAGCACTTCAATTTGTTCTCTCTGGGGTCTGACCGAGATAACAACTTGATATTCATTAATTTACCTCCCATTTCAGCTATTTACAGAAACCCGAGTACAAAAAACCCGAGGTGTCAGCTCTTGAATCTTGACATTCCCCATCTCTTCTAATTCCCTGCATTCCTCGTTCATCTCCCACAACCTGTTCTCCCCACTGAACACCTTCTTCATCCTTTCAAACCCCCAAACTCCTGGCACAAGCTAATAATCACCCTAGCTTATTTCAGGGAACACCTTCTCATTTTGGCTTTTATCTTCCGACGGACGCGGGGCGGAGATGTCGATCAACCCATTTGCGGCCTCGTATTGGCTGAGCAGCTTGCCCAGCGTTACGGCCAGGCGCTTGGCGTTTTTCAGGGACATGGCTACCTTTGATTCCACCTTGATCACACCCGGATCGACGGACGGGTTGCAGAACAGAAGCAAGACCTCTTCGGCTCCGAACCCGACATTGCACATGCCGGCGTACTGGGTCTTTACATCCTCCTCCATGAAGCGCATGGGTCGCTGCCTGCCCGGTTGTGTGGCATTCGGTTGATTACCCTGTTGCGGTGCCTTTGCTGCGTCCTGTTGCCAATTCTGCTTGGCCATGTATACTCCCTTCTTTATTTTTCAAAATCACAGGAAGAAATCACTTCCCTCAATTTTTGTCATTTTCACTTATGAAGCTGTACTTTTTATGCTGAGCGAGGCGATCACAATTTGTGATGACCTCAGCCTTTTCATCCCATGAAAAACCCAGGGTCCAAACCTCAGTATTTGACATTTTTGCCACCTATTGAGATCTCCTCCCTCATTTGGCCCGCAATATTGGGGCCGGTTTACACAATCCCCGCCGATGGCTCTGCGTGCCGTTATACAATTAATGAATGGTATGCCTTGGCCCATTATCTCACTTTTCCGGTCTTTCACGCACATCAAAAGTCATCATTCCCCCTCACCCTGTCCCTCTCCCGCAAACCGGGGAGAGGGGACCTGAGACCTCCGTAAGGTTGCTCAATACAACAGCCTTGATGATGTTCTCGAAATACTGACATTATCTACCGCTCCCGCACGCTCTCATTGCCATATTTCAATAAGGGCGAGAGGAAGAACTCGATCAAGCGCCTTTTTCCCGTCTTGACCTCGGCCTGCACGGCCATGCCCGGGATGAGCTCGACCTGCTTGCCGTCCACCATGAGCCAGGACTTGGCCAGCTTAAGGCGCATCTTGTAGATCAGGCCCGGCTGCTTGTCCTCGGGCTTGGCTTCCTTGCTCGCGAGCGCGGCCGGGTTTTCCTGCACCAGGGAATCCTTGCTGATATCCGTAACCTCGGCGTCGATGACGCCGTACTTGGTGAATGGGAAGGTGTTGACCTTGATCTCGGCCTTCTGGCCCACGTGCACGAAGCCGATATCCTTGTTCTGGATCGAGGCCTCGACCTCCAGCTTGTCATCGCCCGGCACGATGAGCATCAGCACCTGTGCGGGCTGCACCACACCGCCGATGGTGGTGATGGCCAGCTGCTGCACCTTGCCGGAGACAGGGGCATAGAGCACCTGGCGGGCATTGAGGTCGCTGGCCTTCTGCAGCTCCTGCAGGGAGGCCTGGCGCTGGCGCTGGGCATCCTGGATTTCGGCCAGGGCCTTGCGCTCGGCTTCGGCATCCAGGGAAGCCAACTGTTTGGCGATGCCGGCCATGGCCTCGGCCAATTGCGTCTGCCGCGCCTTCTCGGCGGCCAGGGCTTGGGACTTCTGGATGAGCTCCTCCTTGAGCTTGAGGTAATCGCTTTCGGCTACGATGCCTTCATCGGAGAGGGTCTTGGAGGCACCAGCGCGCTTATTGATGAGCGGCACGGTGGCTTCAAGCTGGCGTACGACCTCCAGGCTGGAGAGCTTCTCGGCCTCTTTTTCGCGTAGCTGGGCCTTGAGCGTTTCGCGCTGGGTCTGGTGGCTGCGCCACTGCTGGAGGAGCAAGCCAAACTGGTCGTCGGCGAGAGGATCTTGAGTGGGAGAAACAGTAGCGGTAGATCCTTCGCTGCGCTCAGGATGACTGAAAGAATTTTTTACTCCTCTCTCCCCTATCCTCTCCACGACCCGCTTCGCGGTTACCCCGGGGGCGAGGGTATCTGGTGAACCCTGGATTCCGGCCTGTGCCGGAATGACGGATGAAGTGCGAATGAGAAAAGAGGCGCGGAGCTTGGGAATATTGGCGGCCTGGTCGGGGTTGGCGAGGAGCTTGACAAAGAGCTCCTGGCGCCGGATGGTCTGGTCGAGGTAGGCCAGGTCCTTGGTGAGCTTGGCCTGGTCAGCGGCGGTAAGCGTGCGGCCCAG
Organism: Deltaproteobacteria bacterium; assembly: GCA_029574005.1. Lineage (GTDB taxonomy): Bacteria > Desulfobacterota > Desulfomonilia > UBA1062 > UBA1062 > JAKQBR01. Next base: position 2,689 of record JAKQBR010000190.1, read on the forward strand.
CTCGATCAAGGGTTGGCCCTGCTGCACGAGCTGGCCTTCCTTGACCAGGATGGACTTGACCACACCCTTCTCCAGGGGCTGGATCTGCTTGACATACCCGCTGGGGATAGTCTTGCCCTCGGCGCTGGACACGATATCCACCTTGCCGAAGCAGGCCCAGATGACGGCGATGGTGAAGAGCACCATGAGTGACCAGGCCAGTATCCGGCCGGCAGGAGACGGCGGGGTCTCCTGAATTTCCAGGGCCGCGGGCAGGAAATTGCGCTCGATGGAGCCCAGGCGATTATCCCCCAGTTTGCCGCGGCCACGCCAGGCTTCAATGAACGAGCGGAAGAAGTTCGGGGAATCAGCCTTCATGGGTGTGCCTCGTGTGTTGCCGATAAACTTTGCGAAGGTTTATTTATCGTCTCCCCGGCGCAGGCCGGGGTCCAGTGTCTATGATTTTCACCATTCGTTATACTCGAGATGAATATATTAAAAACAAGAGGATACAGTACTTCAAAAATCTCTGGATTCCGGCATTCGCCGGAATGACGGATAAGAGCTAGGGATTCATATAATAATATAACGAACAATTTGGGGGAGTGAATTTTTTGATGATGGATTATGCCTCTCATGACCCCGCCTCCGTATTCCCTTTGACCACGCGGGCAAAGGGCTTAGCGTGCGGGATGATGGTGGGTGTAGCGCTCTGGTAGCTGTAGAGCTTGGCATAGTAGCCGCCCAGGGCCAGAAGCTCTTCGTGTGTGCCGGATTCCACGATGCGGCCTTTTTCCATGACGATGATGCGGTGGCAGGCGCGTACCGTGGACAGGCGGTGGGCGATGATGAAGACCGTGCGGCCGGCGCACATTGAGGCCATGTTATCCTGAATGATGCGTTCGCTCTCATAATCCAGGGCGCTGGTGGCCTCATCGAAGATCAGGATGCGCGGGTTGGTGATGAGCGCCCGGGCGATGGCCAGACGCTGGCGTTGGCCGCCGGAGAGGGTGCAGCCCTGTTCGCCCACCAGGGTATCATAGCCTTCGGGCAGCTCGCAGATGAAGTCATGCGCGCCGGAGAGCTGGGCGGCATGGACCACGGCCTCCATAGGCAGGCCCGGATTGGAGACCGCGATGTTTTCACGGATGGAACGGTTAAAGAGGAAGTTTTCCTGCAGCACCACGCCGATGTTGCGGCGAAGCCAGGCCGTATCCACGATGGAAAGGTCCGCTCCATCCACCAGGACGCGGCCGGCCTCGGGCACATAAAGACGTTGGACCAGCTTGGCCAGGGTGCTCTTGCCCGAGCCCGAGCGGCCCACTATCCCTAAGACCTCGCCCGGCTTGACCGTGATGTCCAGATCTTCAAGAACGATGGGCGCATCAGGTCGATAGCGGAAGCGTACGTGTTCGAAGCGCACCTCACCCTTGAGCTGCGGCAGAGTGCTGCGGTTGGGGTTGAAGCCGGGCTCGGCCGGGGCATTGAGGATGTCGCCCAGGCGCGCCAGCGAGATGCCGGCCTGCTGGAAGTCCTGCCAGAGCTGCACCAGACGCAGGATCGGCGAGCTGACCTGGCCGGCCAGCATGTTGAATGCGATGAGCTGTCCCACGGTCATCTTGGAATCCATGACCAGGTGCGCGCCCCACCAGATAATGCCCAGGGTGGTGACCTTGCTGATGAAGCCGGCGATCTGGTTGGCGATGTTGTTCAGGTTCTGGGAGCGGAACGAGGTGGTGACGTACTTGGCCAGGTTGTCTTCCCAGCGGCGCTGCATCTGGGGCTCCACGGCCGAGGCCTTGAGGGTCTGGATGCCGGTGATAGACTCGGTCAAGAAAGAATAGTTGGCAGCACCGTACTTGAATTTCTGGTCTACGCGGTGACGGAGGATCGGCGTGATAAAGATCGATAGCAGGGCATAACAAGGCACGGTGGCCAGGACGAAAATGGTCAATGCATGGCTGTAAAACCACATGACGATGAAGAAGATGAGCGTAAATGACAGGTCGATCAGGAGCGTGAGCGAAGAGCTGGTGAGGAAGTTGCGCATGGTGTCGAGCTCGCGCACGCGCGCCACGGTCTGGCCTACCTGACGCGATTCGAAATAGGCCAGCGGCAGGCGCAGGAGATGATGGAAGAGGCGCGCTCCCAACTCAACGTCCACGCGGTTGGTGGTGTGGGAGAAGATGTAATTGCGCAGGCCCGTGAGCAGGGCTGAAAAGAGCGAGATGACCAGGAAGCCGATGGCCAGCACATCCAGCGTGGTGAGCCCCTTGTGCACCAGAACCTTGTCCATGACCACCTGGAAGAAGAGCGGGGTGACCAGGGCAAAGAGTTGCAGGAAGAGCGAGGCGATGATAACCTCGCCGAAGAGTTTGCGGTACTTGACCAAGGAGGGGATGAACCATTTCAGGTTGAAGGGGCGTTGCGTTCCAAAGAGCTGGGTGCGACGTGGGGTGATGAGGATGACCCGGCCGGTCCACATGGATTACAGTTCGGCCGGGGTGACGGTGCGTGGCGGCTGGGCGATTTCCTGGATCAGGATCTTGACCGGCGCGGCGCCCTGCGGCGTGCTTTCGAAGGAATCATCTTCAGAAATTCTGGCAATGATGAAGTATTGACCGTCAGAGGTTTGGGCAATTGCCGGCAGGATGGTGTTGGCAAGACGATTCGGGGCGGAAGCCACGGCGCGGGCCTTGAAGCCTACGGCCTTGGCGGCACGCAGGATTTCCAGCTCGGCAAAGGGTTTTTCACCGTCGCCGAACTGGTGCTTGAGCTGGGCCGGTTCAAGCGCAATCTGATAGTATTGACCGAGGATCGCCAGACAGGTCAGTCCGCTGTCGATCTGATTCGGTTCAATCTTCTGCACAGACTTTGACAACCTCCTCACCTGATTTCATGAATCTAAACTATCAAAACAACAGCGCAATTCCGTCTTCATGAGGGCCAACAGTTAACATACTGCCTGCTTGCACAGGCGCATAGTACCCTGCGACTTGGATGACGGCATAACTGAGCACCGACAGCCTGTTATCGCTTTTTCTATCATTGATTGAGTGTTGCCCCTCAAAACAACCCTGCACCCGAATAACTAAATCCCAATAAATTAACTACCGTGCACATACTCAAGTGCACTACAGTATCTATCACATTAGTTATGGTCGATCAACGAGAAATTATTATTTCATAAACTTCTTACACTGTTCAAAGGGGTCAATGGAGTCCTATCGATCTTGCCTCTCTAATGACCGTAACTTTCATTTCGGGACGTCTGGCCAGGATCCCATCCATCCATTTTCGGATATGGTTTAAAAAGAGGAGGTTTCTGAATCAAGCTATCGACAGATTTCGCAGGAAGCCCCAGTTCAGAAAGGAACATCCCGGCGGCTTTCTTGAGCCGCACCAGGGAGACCTGGCATTCGCACTTTGCCTGGGCCAGCTTCTGCTCGCTCGTGACCAAGAGCGCATTGGCATCCACCACATCAAGGTTGCTGGCCAGACCAAGCTCGAACTGTCTAACCAGGGCATGGTAGTTCTCGTTGGTGTACGTGCGTTGGTCTTCCAGGTACTTGAGCATGGCCTGCTGGCTGACGACATCTCGGTAGGCGGTCTCCACCTGCACGTCGATGTTCTTTTTCAGGTCCTGATATTTCAGTTCAGCCTGCCTCAATCGGGCCAAAGCCTGGGCGACATCGGCCTTCACCATTCCACCTTGAAAAATGGGGATATTCAATGAAAAGGTACCGTATAGGCTTTCTCTGTTCAGGTCCTCATCGCTGGGATTCTGATGAGACATCTGTGACCCACCGGAGAGGTTGATGCTCGGCCAATGCTGACCTTTGAGATAGCTGATATTCTGCTCTGCGATCTGCTTTTCATAATCAAGCGCGCGTAGATCGGGGCGCTGTTTATGCGCCGCTGACCGTAATTCCGCCAGGGGCGGGATCGGCCGGGGCTTTTCAGCTTCTGGTACGAGGCGATATTCTTCAACAATACCCGTCATGCGCGCCAGGGCCGCCTTGTTGACCGCCAGTTCATTTTCCGCCTTGATGCGTTCCGCCTGGGCATTGGAAAACTCACTTTCGGCGCGCAACAGAATCGCGCGCGGCGCTTCGCCGAACTGCACGCGTTTTTGGGCAGCCAGGCGATAGGCGTCAAGACGCTTCAGATTGGCATCGGCAATTTCCAGGCCCTTCTGCGTCTTGAGCACCTCATAATACCCCGCAGCAACCTCCTGCAGGTATTCTTCCTTGACGTTGTCCAAGTCGAACATGCCTTTCTCAACACCCTTGTTGGCCATGCTCACGGCAGTGATTTCCCGCATCGATAATGAAAGCTGCTCTTCAACCTTGGCTCCCCACGTCCCGGTATGTCTGGGCTGAACCAGCCCGCCCCAGTCATTAGTGATCTTACGGCTGTATTGGGTGTGGCTCGCGAAACCGGAGATGCGCGGCATAAGCCCGGCTACGGCCTTGTCCTTGTCCAGCGCAGCAAGGACGACATCCTGCTCGGATACCTTGATTTTTTCGGCTCGTTCCAGAGCCAAGCGGTATAGGTCGGGTAACGTATAATCCTTTGCAAAAAGACTATGCGGTACAAGCAAAGCCAGGCACAGCATTACACTCATCATGCAACACCATCGATGCATGGGAACCTCCTCCATATGAATAAATGGCCGAAAGCATCTTCAGCCAGGAGAGATTCTGGTTCTTCAGGAGATGTTTGTCAACCAGGGTTTAATGAATAGGTGTGTTTTCTGCTGTTTTGCCGATGATCTTGACAAGGTCATCGGTTCTGATGAACTGCACCATGTGGCCGGTATCGGGTAGGATTATCAATTGAGAATCTTTAAGATCGGGATACAAGTTCATTGCATCTTCAACCGGGATGGAATGATCTTCGCTCCCATGAACCACGACAAAATGCTGTTCTATCTCATGGTAGTGTTGACTGATCTCTCTCAGGAATTGAAACATTCGACGTGTTCTCAATACCTCAATATACATGGGTTATCGCCTGAAGAATTGAGAGCCATTAACGATCATGCAAGTCTAGAATCTGTTCGGAGATACGGAAAACTTGAGATGGCAAGAAAGAGAGCACTGCTGAATGTATCCGACCCCCAAGGTTGTGAACTTAACATCTCGATATCAGAGAATATAATGGTGGGCCGCACAGGATTTGAACCTGTGACATCTACCGTGTGAAGGTAGCGCTCTCCCGCTGAGCTAGCGGCCCGTAAGCGATGGAGAATCGTATACCTTCCGTGCCAGAGGCTGTCAAGAAGAAAGGAGGGTATGTCAGGAGTCAGGAATCAGAATAAGGGCCGTTCTCCCTGCACGCGGTGCCTGTGCCCTGAGCCTTTTCTCTTCCCCATGTCCTGAATGTTTAAGGCCCAGCGACATTCAGGCATGCACCACAAAATACCTGACTACCGCCCTTTGCCGGTATGGCGATAACGATACGCTATCCCTTGAATCCGGCGGATGCCGGACTGACGATGCCAGTTCTTTTATACCCCTTTGCTTGTGACTTTTTTATTCTGGATTCTGACTCCTGACTTCTCATTCTTCACTACGGCCTGTCCGGCACCGAGAAGTAGAAGACCGAGCCGATGCCCTGCTTTGACTCCAGCCAGATATCGCCGCCCAGGGCGGTTACGGCCTTCTTGACGATGGACAGACCCAGCCCGGTGCCCGAGGCGATGTTCTCGTAGGCCCGGAAGAACATGTCGAAGACCGAGCCCATGTATTCGGAGGGGATGCCCATGCCGTTGTCCCTGACCGAGAACACGTGCAGCTGTCCCTTGGGTCTGTAGCCGATGCGGATCTGCAGGTCGCGGTCCGGGTGGGAATACTTGATGGCATTGGTCAAGAGGTTGGAAAAGATCTGCATCATCCTGGTCTTGTCGGAGTGCACCACCGGCAGCACGCTCTCGGTGATGATCCTGCCGCGTTTTTCATCCAGCTGTGGGGCAAGCTCGCGCGTCAGATGGTCGATCATCTCCTGCACCGCGAAGTGCTCGTTCTCCACCTTAAGGTTCTCGGCCGCGGAAAGGGTCAACAGGTTGGTGACAAAGGCCTCCATATGTTGGCCGCTGTCCAGAATGGCGTCGAGGTATTCATGCTCGCGGTTCGAAAGCTTGTTGCCCGCGGTCTTCAGGAGCCGGTTGCAAAATCCGTTGATGGCGATGATCGGGTTCTTCAGATCGTGCGATACGGTGTAGATGAGCCCCTTGAGCTCCTCGTTGCGCTGCTCGATGGTGATGAGGGCGTTCTTGAGGTCTTCCGATGTCTTGGATATCTCATTGAAGAGCAGGATGTTCTCGATCACCGCTCCCATGTGCAACCCGATGCTCATGAGCAGGCGTTCGTCGTCGGTGGTGATATCGCGCTGTCCGTAGGCCCCGAGGTTCATGACGCCGATCAGTCGCGTGCGGCTCTTCAGCGGAATCGAGGCAAATGACTTGATGCCCTGGCGTCTTAAGGCGATGGATTTGATGCGGACGTCCTCCGAGGCGTTCTCGATGATGATCGGTTCGCCGGTGGCCGCCACCCGTCCGGCGATACCCTCGCCCACGCGCAGCTCCTTGATGGTGTCGATGACATAGTCCGGGATGCCGTAGGAATACGCGCAACGGAGCAGATTGGTCTGCTCATCGAGCAGGAAAATCCAGCCTGTCTCGATGTTCATGGTCTGCAGGATCTTGCCCAGGGTGCTCTGCAGCACCTCCTCGAGGTTGATGGACGACCGCAGGGTCTCGGAGATCATGTTGATGACCGTAAGGTCCAGGTTCTGCCGCACCAGCTTCTTCTCGAGCGCCACCTTTTCCGTGACGTCCCTGAGCACGGCCAACGACATGCCGGGGTTCTCCTCGATGGAATGGAACCTGCCGTCCAGGATGCGCAGTCCCTGCGGCGACATGGCCGTCACCACGGCGGAAAACTCCTTGATGTTGTTGTGCTTGAGGATCTGTAGGGGTCCGGCCATGGGGGCTTCGAAGAAGTCGAATACCTGACGGCCGAGAACGTCCTCCAGGGGGAGGCCCAGCATGTCGGTGAAGGCCTTGTTGCAGAACGTGATGCTGCCGTAGCGCATGACGATGATGATGTCCGGGGCGTCGAGGATCAGGTTGCGGTAGCGCGTATCGCGCGCCAGGTCCCAGATCGGCTCGCAGACCAGGATATACCAGGCGTCCAGCCGGTAGCCGAAGACATTGTAAAGCCCTGCCTCCCTGACCCGGGGGGTCGAGTAGGTCTCGATGGTCAGGGAGAAGGTCTGGTCGTGTTCAATCAGGTCTCGGATGTGTTTGGTAAGCCCTTCGTCGAGCAGCAGCCGCGGAATGCCGTCATAGACCGAGGCCCCCACCACGGAATGGCCGTTGGCGAAGATGGCCGAACAGAACCTGGGGTTGGCGAACTGGATGGTACCCTTAGCATCGAAGACGCACACGCCGAACGGCGCGTTCGCGAAAACATACTCTATCTGCGCGAGGATCTCCTGCATGGGGTCATTCCACGGTCAGGCTGCCGCCCGGGTCCAGGACCTCGACCGGCACCGTGCAGCCGGCGCGCAGATCCGCCGCGTCCCTACCGCTGCCCACGATGTCGCCGTAGTGGATGGGAATGACCGTGCGGGGCCCGATATCGGACACCGCCCGGCAGGCCTCGGCCGCGTCCATGGTATAGGTCCCTCCGACCGGCAGCAGGGCGACATCGGGCGCGATCCCCAGCATCTCGGGAATTCGGTCGGTATCGCCCGGGTGGTAGATGCGCTTGCCCCCCATGGTGACGATGTACCCTACCCACTTATTGCCTCTGGGATGATACTCCTTGGCGATGTTGTAGGCCGGAACGGTTGTGATCAGGATATCGCCCGCGGCCAAGGTCTCGCCCACGCCCATTCGGTCGGTCACGAGCGGATGGGCAAAGGGGGCGATGACGCGTGTCTGTTCGCCCTTGAGGCGTTCGATGTCCGGGGCGCTGAAGTGGTCGTAGTGCTCGTGGGTGATCAGGATAAGATCGGCCTTGGGTAAGGCAGGGGAAAGCTTCCACGGGTCGATATATACTCTCAGCGCGCCATGCGCAAGCATGACGCTGGCATGCCCAAGCCACGTTATGCGCACGAACATACCACCCTCCTTATCCGTTATCATCCTGTCATCTCTTGCGTCATACGCCAGACAGGTTCGGTCTTCAATATCTTTTCGTCTTTACTGAGCGGATTCCTTATAGTATTTATTTTTTCGACAGCGATGAAAATGCAAACCATGTCCATGATCCCGCTCTTCGCCGCCCTGACGGCCGCGGGAGCCCTCATCAGGCTGCCTGTGTGGCCGGTGCCCATCACCATGCAGACCTTTGCCGTGCTCTTGTCGGGCGCGGTGCTGGGTGCGCGCTCCGGTTCCGTCAGCCAGCTCGTCTATCTCCTGGTCGGGCTCATGGGGCTGCCGGTGTTCTCCGGGGGAGGCGGTCCGGCCTATGCCATGACCCCCTCGTTCGGCTATCTCCTGGGTTTCATCCTGGCCCCGACGGTGGTAGGGGCCGTGCTCGGAAAAGGCGCCGTCTCCGCGCTCAGGACCTTCATCGCGGGGCTGGCCGGCACGGCCGCGATCTATGCCGTGGGGTTTCCCTATCTGGCGTTCTACCTCAAAGTGGTAGCCCAAAAGCCCGATGCCCTGCGTACGGCCGTTCAGGCCGGAGTGCTGGTCTTTCTGCCGGGAGACATCCTCAAATGCCTGCTCCTGGCGCTGGTGGCGCCGCGCTTGATGCTCAGAACGCCCGCAGCTGACAGCCCACGATCTTGAGCCCTAGGCTGTCGGCCACGTCCCCGGCCTCGACCCTGAATATGCCCTCGGCATCGGCGATGTCCCACAGCTGCCGGCAGGAGATGGAGTTCTCCGGTGAGGCCGCGGCACGGAGCCGGTCGATGACGGCCGGCGGCACTTCCACCTTGCGGCCCAGGACCTTATAGGACGAAACCCCTTTGCGTCCGTAGCCGAAGAGGCCGAGCTGGCAGAAGGTTATCTTGCTCTTGAGGTCATCCGCGGCCTGGCCCACCTCCTGGGGATCTACCGACAGGAGCTGTGCGATAAAGTGCGCCACGGGACACGGCAGCTTTCCAGCCTCGGGGTAGCGTTCAACCATTTCCCGGATCTTGGTCATATCCATTGTTCTCCTCCTTTACTGTTTCCATAGCCGGATCATTCATTCGCTCGCGCGCTTCACGATCAAGGCATCCGCGACCTTGGGGGCGCCGTCCACCACGATGATGGGATTCAGGTCGATCTCGGCGATCTCAGGGAAATGCAGCGCCAGGGTGCCTAAGGCGATCAGCAGATCGGCCATGGCATCGACATCGACGGCCGGCATGCCCCGGTAAGCGCCCAGCAGGGCCCGCGCCGTGATCGCCTCCATCATGTCCCGGGCGTCATGCCGCGACAGCGGCGCCAGGCGGATGGAGAAGTCCTTGAGGGCCTCGGTGAAGACCCCGCCCAGTCCGAAGAGCACGCAGGGCGGAAATCCGGGATACGAGTTCACCCCGGCCATGAACTCCTTTTCGCCCGTGAGCATCTGGGCCACCAGGATCGGCGCGCGCGGGACCTTGCGGCGCAGCGACCGGAAGGCCTTCATGAGCGCCTGGTTATCCTCGATATCCAGCTTGACCAGGCCCTGTTCGGTCTTGTGCTGGATAGCGGGATCGCAGACCTTGAGCACCACGGGATAACCGATATGGACAGCCGCCTCCAGGGCCTCCTCCAGGGAGTGCGCAAGGGCCTCGCGCACGGTCGGTATCCCATAGGCCCTGAGCAGCTGCTTGGCGCTGTACTCGTCAAAGACGGCCGTTGACTGCACCTGCTTGCGCGCCTTGGGAGGGACGTCCAACGGTTCGTCCTGGGTGACGGGCATGCCGCTCCTCCGGTGGTAGGCATACAGGGCGCCCATGGCCCTGGCGGCCTTCTCCGGAGAATCGAAGACCGGGACGCCGTGGGCATGAAAGGTCTGGACGGCATGGTCGTTGTGGTCGAAAAAGGACGAGATCATGAGCGGTTTGCCGTAGGTACCGGGCATGGCGGTCAGGGGTTCGAGGTCGAGGCGGACCATCTTCATGAAATCCTCCTGCGGCACGCCCACCATGTCTTTGATCAGCGGGAAGATCACGTGGAAGAACCCGGTGTCCATGATGCCGTGGATGATGAGCCCGTCGATCTCCGGGGCCTGCATCAAGACCGTGGGGATATCACGGGTGATGGAGCCCATCTCGACATGGAAGGTCAGGTCCACCGGGTTGCGCGGGCTGGCGTGTCCCGGAATATGCTTGGCCACCTTGGCCTGTACCGCCTCGGAAAATTCAGGCACCTCCAGCCCGTGTTTGTTGCAGGTCATGGCCATGGCGGTGCCCGGCCCGCCCGAGTTGGTCAGAATAGCGATGCGCTTTCCCTTGAGCGGAGGCTGGGAAGCCAGCGCCCACCCGATCTTGTAGACCTCCTCGATGGTATCGACGCGGATGATGCCGGCCTGCTGGAAGAGGCCCTCATAGACATAATCCGGCCCGGCCATGGCGCCGGTATGGCTCGAACCCGAGCGCGCGCCGGCCTCGGTGCCGCCGACATACTGGGCCACGATGGGCTTTTTGCGGCTCACGGCTCGGGCCACCTCCAGGAACCGCGACGCGCGGCGGATACCCTCGATATAGAGCCCGATGGCCTTGGTGTCCTCATCGTCGCCCAGGTATTCCAGACAGTCCACGATATCGATATTGGCCTCATTCCCGACGCTGATGGCCTTCGAAAGCGCGATGCCGTGCCGATGGAGGTACGGCAGGGTCTGCGCCACATAGGTGCCGCTCTGGGACGCCAGGCTCAATGCGCCCTTCAGGTCGGCCACGGGCGTGACGGTCATATTGAGCGGCAGCCAGGTATTGATGATCCCCAGGCAATTGGGCCCGAGGAAGCGGATGCCGTACTTCCGGGCGATCCGGTTCACCTCCTCCTCAAGCGCCCGGCCCTTCGGCCCTGTCTCCTTGAAACCGGCGGTGATGATGACCGCAAAGCGCGTGCCGATGTGTCCGAAATGCTCCAGCATGCCTGGCACGAGCCCGGTGGGGACGACGAGCACGGCCAGTTCAGGCGCATAAGGCAGCTTCTCGATCGAGGGGTAGGCCGTCTTGCCCAGCACGGTCTTCTCCTTGGGATGCACCGGCAGGATATCGCCGCCGAATCCGCTGTGGATCAGATTGAGACATTGCAGCGTTCCCATTTTGGTGGCATTGTTGCTGGCCCCCACAATGGCGATCGAGGCCGGGGCCATGATGGTCCGTAATGGATTGAGCATCGTATCTCCCTTCTCTAGCCTGCGTGACATAACATCGCAATACCGCTTACTGTCTTGAGTATATTCCAAAATCCGCGGCCTTGCAAGGAAGCCATCGGAGCCGGACGGCCCGGGGAATGCGACGCTTCCGGGCATCCTATACCGTTGGGAATGGGCCTCTTGGGCCGGCGGCGGATCGGGCGCGATACGGCGGAAGGGCAAAGATATTGTGGCCAAGTGCTGGAAGGTGTTGTATATTCGGGCGACCCCAACGCTAATGATCGGCTTGTATTGTACCGATAGGGGGGAATATCACGCAGGAGGTTGGGACATATGCGATGCACAAAGTGCAGTTATACCAGTTTCGACTATCTCGATCGGTGCAAAAGTTGCGGGGAGGATCTTGTTCCTGCCAAGATAAAGCTCAACATCTACTCCAAGATGCCCGAGATCGAGATCGGCGTCGATGGTTTCGTGGTCAGCAAGGTGACCGGGGAGGCCAAGGAGATGCTCACCGGCTCGGCTGAAGCCGCCAAGGACGTCTCCATGGATGACGTGCTCCGCGAGGACGGCGAAAAGCTGGAAACCTTTGATTTCGGCGAAGACAAAGATCGATAAAACTGCTTGACTTTACCCCGTAAATTCCGTAGACATCTGTCCATCGCCGAGGTAGCTCAGTTGGTAGAGCAGGGGACTGAAAATCCCCGTGTCGGGGGTTCAACTCCCTCCCTCGGCACCAGTTAAAAATCCGATTGGCGGACAACGGGCGGACCATCCGGTCCGCCCGTTGTCACTTCATCTCCCCTCCCCCTTGCCTCAGCGATACCGGCCCCGGCCGGCATAGTATTCCGCCTTGTCCTCATACATACGGCGGTCGGCCTCCTTGAGGACATCATCGGGCGGGACCTCATTCGAGGCGCACAGCCCGATGCTGATGCGGATGTTGACCATACGGTCGGTGCCGTCCCTGTCACGGCACATCATGAACAGGCGTTCTTCCATGGCGCGCAGCCGGGCGACAACGTTTTCGGCCAGTTCTCGCCTGGTGGAGGGCATCAAGGCCGCGAACTCGTCGCCGCCGATGCGCGAAACCACATCGGTCTTGCGGCAGATCTCCTTGAGCAGACGGGCCACGCGCACGAGCATCTCGTCCCCGCGTTCGTGCCCGTAGCGGTCGTTGACCTCCTTGAGCCCGTTGACGTCCACCATGATGACGGCAAAGGGGATGGCATAGCGGGTGGCGTTGTGAATCGCCTGCATGTACTCCTGATTGAAATACGTCCGGTTGAAGACCCCGGTCAGGCCGTCGGTGCTGGCCATCCTTTCCAGCTCCCGCATCAAAAGTTTTCCCTGCGTAGCGGTCGAAAGCTGTCCCAGGAAAACGGCTATGACCTCGTGCGAGGATTGATCCAGAACCCCCTTGACGATCAGCTTTCCGATGACCTGCTGCGTGGTGAGCTGTATGGGAAAGACGTTCCAGTGCGGTTTGGTATCATGGGT
>JAKQBR010000235.1 GCA_029574005.1 Deltaproteobacteria bacterium
GCGATACCAGGACCCCGAGTGCCTCTTCCGAGCCGTAGGTCTGCAGGGTCTCGTAGCCTTGCAGACCGAGCACCATGCCAACGAATAGACCCGATACGATGATGATGATGAGCGACAGGATGCCGGAGGCGAAGATCTCCCTGACGATCAGGCGTGGGCGGCGGAAGGTGATGAGGGAGTGCGAGAGCACCTGCAGGAAGAAGCGGGTCGAAACCCCCATGCGCCAGAGCGCATCGACGACACGGTGGCCGATGCGGATGAATACCTGGCGCAGGCCGTCAAGCACGCTGCACCCCCAGATCGCGCGGGTAGTCCTGCGACGGCACATGGAACGGCACCGGACCGTCCGCCTCGCCGTGCACGAACTGGTGCACATACGGCAGGTCGGAAGCCCTGATTTCAGCTGGAGTACCCTCTGCGACCACGACGCCCTCGGAAATGAAATAGACATAGTCCACGATCTTCAGCGATTCCTGGACATCGTGGGTAACCACCAAGGATGTCACACCCAGCGTATCGGTCAAGCGCCGGATCAAATTGCCGATCACACCCAGCCCAATCGGATCCAGACCGGCGAACGGTTCATCGTAGAGAATCAGGCCCGGATCGAGGGCGATGCTGCGCGCCAGAGCGACGCGCCGCGCCATGCCACCCGACAGCTCCGAAGGCCGCATGGCGTACGCGCCACGCAGCCCCACGGCCTGGAGCTTGAGCAGCACCAGATCCCTGATCATGTCCTCGTCCAGGTCGGTGTGCTCACGCAACGGGAAGGCCACGTTGTCATACACCGAAAGGTCGGTGAACAGGGCCCCGAACTGGAAAAGCATGCCCAGGCGCCGGCGCAGGGCATAGATACCGGCTGTGTCAAGGCGCGACATATCCGCGCCGTCCACGATCACCCGCCCCTGCGTCGGACGTAGGGCCCCTGAGATGATCTTGAGCAGAGTCGTCTTGCCACAGCCCGAACTGCCCATGATGGCGATCACCTGGCCGCGTTCGGCATGCAGGTTGATGTCCCGCAACACCAGGCGACGGTCATAGGCAAAGGACAGCGACTCGATATCCACCGCCCGCCCGGCAGCGACCGGCACGGCTGCTCCCTGCTCAATCATCGTGTTCACGCACCCAGCAAATCCAAAAGGGTCTCCACATCGCGCAGCTTGTCGAGCCGGGCGTCCCGGCTGACGAGATACAGTGCTTCGGTCCCTAGTCCGCCACGCACCCGATCGGCCAGAACGGCCAGATCGCTGTCTTGGTCGATCCAGATGATACCTGCTTCATCCGCGTCCAGCATGCACGCCGCGTCGAAGGGTGCTCGGCAAGGCAGCGATCGTATTCGGCCCTGGACCAGAAACCGGAATTCGGGATTCACCTCGTCGATCCAGCCAGCCACCGTCTCCTCGCCTGCCTCAAGCAGGGTCTGAGCCGATAGCCAGACGCATGAAAACTGTGTCTGGTAGAACGCCAGTTGCCAGTCTGCGGGCAGGCCAGCCGGATACAGGGCGTCGGTCCATTCCGGATGTTGCCAACCGCATGCTCCCAGATATATTCCCATTATTTAGTCTTTTTTAATCAGTATTTAATCGTCTGTAATTCATGTTGTTTGTTATATCGATCCTTGTTGCCGCGACACCACAAATGGATGATAGCCCAGCCCGTAGCATATTAGCGAGTACGTACATCTGGAAATACTGATATACTCCCCGTACGTTCCCTGTGACGAAGTTCATAACAGCATCCAGGGCAGAACGTTACCGCTGATCAACCGTAAGAGGAGCACTACCCATGAAAGTCAAGATGTTGAACGCCGCCCTGCTCGTCGCCGTGGCTCCCGCCGCTTTCGCCCAGGCCGCCGCCCCTGTCAAGGCTGTTCCGCAGAGCCCGGAAGCCTGGCTGGCCCGCATGAGCGACATGACGCAGAACATGACCGCCTACAAGGATTCGAAGGTCTTCGTGCCCTGGCTGAACGCCGTCACCGAGCCCGGCTTCTACACCACCATGGGCAACATGATGATGGACCCCACCGGCTGGCTGAAGATGATGAACACCATGGTGGATCCCAACGCCTACCGCAACGTGGCTGAGTTTGCCGATCCGAACGTCTACACGAAGTGGCTGGCTGC
>JAKQBR010000238.1 GCA_029574005.1 Deltaproteobacteria bacterium
CGCTGGATCACCATAAACCACGAGACCACGGAGTTCGAGACCTGGCCGCAGGTTAAGGGGCGCGTGAGCGCGGCCCTCAAGGATATCATGCATGCGCACGGACGCGGCAAGCGCATCCTGGTGGTGGCCTCCGGCGGCACGATCAGCGCAGCCGTGCAGCACGCCCTGTCCATACCGGATCAGGAAACCATGCTTATCTGCTGGCAGGTCGTCAACTCTTCGGTGACGCGCTTCATGTACAACGACGAACGCCTCACCCTCCAGTCCTTCAATGCCTTCTCGCACCTGGAGCGCAGGGATTCCGAGGATCTCATCACGTATCGATGACCTTGGCCATGCCCTAGGATTTATTATCCTTCGGCGGCGTCAGCTCCGGGTAGAGCCGCTTGAAGCATTCCGGACAGATGCTGTGCGAGAACTCGGCGTCGGAGTGCTCATGGATGTAGGCCTCGATCTGCTGCCAGTAGCCTTGATCGTTGCGGATCTTCTTGCATGCCGCGCAGATCGGCAGGAGTCCGCTCAACTGCTTGACCTTGGAGAGCGCCGACTGGAGATCCCGCACCAGCTCTTCGCGCTTGAACTCGGCCTCCTTGATATCGGTGATATCGCGGATCAGTCCGTCATAGGAGATCAGATTGCCATCCCGGTCAAAGTTGGGCACGGCGGTATTGCGCACCCAGCGCACGACAGCGTCCTTGCGCACGATACGGTGCTCGATCGGATCGGGTTTCTGCTTGGAGAGGATGCGGGCGATCTGGTCCCGGATGATATTGCGGTCTTCCTCCGGGACCATGCGTATCCAGAGGTAAGGGTCCTTGTGAAACTCATCCGCGCTGTAACCCGTGACCGCCTCGCAGGCGGATCCGTGCACGGTATCGCGCGGCTGTCCGTTCTCGATCCGCACGGTGAATATGTAGTCCGTTATCGCCTCGGTGATCCTGCGGTAACGGTTTTCGCTCTCCTGTAACGACTTTTCCGAGAGGATGAAGGCGTGCAGCAGGGCCTCCAGATCTGAGATGCGCTGCTCCAGCTCTATATAAGAAGGCTTTTCGGCCATGAGCATATCATAGGGGGTGCAATCCGATTGTCAAGAGGGACCTGTGAAAGTATGTATCAAGAATCCTTAGGGTTTCCCCTGCCCGTGCTCCCTCAAGGCCCCGGGCAGGATGACCTCGCCCGGTTTGGTGACGAGGTCGCGCGGCAGTTTCAAGATACGCAGCAGAGACTCCGCCACCGGCTTGGTGATGGTATCAGCCGGCATGTACTTGACCGTAACGTCGTCGATCGGCCCTCTGACCCGCAGGCTCACCACGATGAACGAGCCTTTCTCGCCCGTGAGCACCCAGCCCACGATCGGGATCTGGTGGATGGTCTTGTCGAAGGTCTCCAGCGGTTCGATGCCCAAGACCGCATCGAGGTGATGCGTGCGTATGAGATACTGCCCCACAGCCGATATCTGCACCGAATTGCTGTCGATATAGAAATCGTTGAACCGCACCACCGAATCGCGGACCTGGAAGGTGGCCATGATCGTGTTGTAGGCAAATCCCCTTTCCAGCAGATCGATCTCGCCGGTCTTGATCATCTTGTAGGGGTTCAATACCGAGAATATCTTGGAAACCAGGCTGTAGCGCTGGATCCGGCCTTTGCGGGCCGTGAAAACCACATCGCCGTTGGCGGCCTTATCGTCGCCCCAGATACGACCCTTGAGATCCATGGCGCCGTCCATCCAGGACGGCGAGCCCGGCCAGGCAGCTCTGATGAAATCGGCCACGGGGGTATCTTTGACATCCAGGTCCAGCTCATAGGAAAAGACCCCCTCCGGGCTGAGAAGGGTCGAGCCCTTGACGGTCGCTGCCTTGTCGGAGAAATCGATGTCGCGCAGGCTGAAGCCGCCCGGGCCGACTTCAGCCCTGGCGGTCCCAAGGGATATGGGTATGCCGTAATAGGAGCAGTTCGTAAGCTTCACGCGTGATCTGGCCGTAAGGCGCTTGAGCC
>JAKQBR010000192.1 GCA_029574005.1 Deltaproteobacteria bacterium
GAGACAGACCCCTCGCAGCTAGCTCTACTCATCTGATTATTTGGGACAGCATACTTGTGGAGGTTATAAACCAAGACAACCTGGTTTGCTAAAATTGACTTTCTGCGATCTAACTTATTGATTTGATTTACTTCAAATCACACTCTCGGTTTATTTTGGACAGTAATGTTGAGTCATTTTAATTAAAAGGGATATAATATCTTTTCTCTCAGGAGAAGGCAATATCTAAGCCATCTTAATTACCTACAGGAGCGCGGCTCGCAGCGAACCCTTGTATCGTTGTCGATGGGAAATGGGTGAGACGGGCAAGACGCTGGTCTTGCCCGTGTTTTTGCTAACGAGGCTTTTTAGGTTTCCGATTTCTCGCCGGTCAGGAAGCCGGGCCTGGCATAGGCCGGGTCGGGATAGGTATAAAACCCCTGGCTGGTCTTGTATCCGAGCTGGCCCTTGTCCACGAACTGCTTCAAGAAATCGGCATTGGCCTGCGACTGGGCGTCGCCCGAGCGCTTGGCCCAGTAGTCGGTGATGTGCCAGACGGTGGACAAGCCCACCTGGTCCATGATGCCGAACGGTCCGATGGCGGTCTGCATGACCCCCATCCAGGCCCGGTCGATGTCCTGCACACTGGCCACGTCCTTTGACGCCAGGGTCAGGGCCGAGACGAACAGGTTCGAGAGCATGACATTGAACACATAGCCGTGGTTCTCACGGTGGAGCTTGATCACGATCTGGCCGATGGATTTGGCGAAATCCTCGATCAACTCCACCACCTCCAGCGCCGTCCCTGGGTGAGGCATGACATCCACCACGTTCGACATGCGCAGGTCATGGAAATGCAGGGCCGCGAACCTATCCGGCCGGCCGGTGGAATCAGCGAACATCGATGGCACCAGCATGGAGGTATTGGTGGTGAAGATCGTGCGCTCCGGGCATAAGCCATGGAACTGCGCGAACACCGCGGCCTTGATCTTGGGGTCCTCGGGCACGGATTCGCTGACGAAATCGGCGTCCTTGGCCGCGGCGGCCGCATCGGCGCTGATGGAGACACGTGCCATGGTATCTCTGAGTCCCGCCTCATCCAGCTTGCCCATGGCCATGAACCAATGCCCCAGCTTTTCCATGCGCCGGCGCGATTTTTCGAGAATATCCATCGACAGATCGTACATGACCACGTCATAGCCGTGCATGGCGCACACGAACCCGATCTGCTGCCCCATGGTGCCAGCGCCCAGGATCAGGACCTTCTGAATATCGGAAACTGTCATTTACGTTGCTCCTCTCTTCTCATTTGATTCCGCTTTGCATTTAAGATGACACCGCGAAGGCTAGGAGGAGGCGATGCAGGTGTACCTGTTTAGTACTCCGAGTCGCTCAACGACGCAGCCGACAATTTCGCAGGACAGCGAAATCGGACGCATCTTGCATGCGCCTGTAGACGAAGCCCATGGAGGGGCCGAGTCACAAAGGTGCCGCTTGAATGCAAACGGAATCATGCCAATGCGCCGCCGTCGGCCACCAGACAGGCGCCGGTGGTGAAGGGCGCGGCGTCCGAGACCAGGTACAGGACCGCTCCGGCCATCTCCATGGGCTCGGCATGCCGTCCCATGGGGATCATTTTGTGGGCGTAATCGCTGATCAGAGGGTCCGCGAGGATGGCCTTTGAAAAATTGGTCTCGACCAGTCCGGGCAGCAGCGCGTTGACGCGGATCTTCTTCTGCGCCAGCTCCTTGGCAAAGGCCAAAGTCATGGAGATGAGCCCGGCCTTGGTGATCGAGTACACACCCTGCAGCGGGGCCGGCTTGATGCCGTTGATGGAAGAGACGTTCACGATTGCCCCCCCGCCACCGGAGGCGATCATGAGCTTGGCCGCATGCTGGACCATGAAGAAGGGGCCTTTGAGGTTCACGTCGAAGGTCTTGTTCCACACCCCTTCGTCGGCGCCGAGCATCTCCCCGAAATAGGGGTTGGTGGCGGCGTTGTTGATCAGGATATCGAGCCTTCCGAAACGCTCTGAGACCTCCTTGAAGAGCGCCGTAATCTGGTCCAGATTGCCCACGTGGCAGGCAATCGCATCGGCCTTGCCGCCCCGCGCCTGTATCTTTTCCACCACAAGCGCAAGCGCCTCAGCCTTGCGGCTGACCAGGATGCAATGCGCGCCGTAATCGGCCAGGGTGATTGCAATCGCTTCGCCGATGCCCCGGCTCGCCCCGGTGACCAGGGCGATCTTCCCGTCCAGACGGAAATCCACCTTGTCCATGCCATCCTCCTTTTCTCGCACCGAATACATAGAACGGGCGCTCGTTCCTTTCCTTGTAGCGGGCAAGCGGGCCCTTGTCAACATTTTATCGAGCGAACGCTCGTTTTTCTACCGGTTGAGGATCCCCTTCAGGAGCTGCTCCACTTCCTTGCCCGCGCCGGTCTTTTTCTGAATCTTTTCAAGGCCCTTCTCCACGGCCTTGTCGGCATAGTATCCGGCAAGTGCCTTCTGGATGGTGCGGGTATCGACCGCGGGTGATGGCTTCTGCAATGTCCCGCCGACCTTCATCGGCAGCGTTACCCGCTGGGTCTCGTCCGTGAGGTTCTGCATGGCCTTGTTTTTCTTCACCAGGCGCTGCGACAGGCGCTTGGGCAGGCCGAAGTTGCCTTTGAGGGCCAGCGCGCGGGTGGCCAGATCGAGCGTGCCGCTCAGCCGTGCCGAGGCATCCTGGTCGCCGCCGGCTCGGATGCCGGTCATGCTGAGGTCCGTGATGGAAAGGACGCCCTTCTCGATCCTCAGCTTGGCGGCCAGGCTGTCAAAGCGGGTGGTCTTGTAGGCCTGGATGTCCTGTTCGGATACGCCCACGATCTGGGAAAAACCTGGAAGGGCCAGCAGGCTTCCCAGGGCGGTCCCGGAAAGATCGAAATTGTGCCACTCGCCCTGGCCGAGCTTGATGTCGCTCTCGGCGTTCAAGCTGCCGAGGACCTGGCCGCCGGCGCTCCCACGCACTTTGGCTGCGCCGGTCAGACTGCCGGAAAACACCCCGCGCGAGGGGCTGAAGATATCCAGGATATTCCCGGCCTGGACATTGACGATCTTAGGCGCCACCTCCCATTGCTTGCGTTTGAGGTGATAGGCGGCCGATCCGCTGACAGCGCCCTTGAACACGTCGAACGCAAAGCTCTGCACGGCGAAGCGCTCGGCCTCATAGCCGAAGGCCGACTTCAGGTTCCGGTAGGCAATGTTCATCAGCGTGCCCTGCCGGGAACCCAGAGTGCCGGCGGCCTTCAACCCCTGCGCCGGTTTGTGGGCCGTAAGCTCCAGATCGATGTCTCCCAGTTGGGCGCGCATGGGTCCGGAGAGCATCTTATTTTTCGTGGCCTGAGCCTGGGCCTTGCTGAGCGTCACGGCCAGGGCCTTGGATGTGGCGCGCATGGAGAGCGCCAGGGGGATATTCCCGCCCCTGAGTTCACCCTGTACCCTCAAGGTACCCGCCGGGCTGTAGGCGGCCAAGGCCGGCACCAGGCGCGCCGCTTTTTCAAGCCCGAGATTGTCGCTCTGCATGATGAAACGATACCCGCTTTTGCCCTGCTCGGACTTGATCTGACCGCTGAGAGTGGCCGTGATCTGATCAAGCCCGATCACCAGCGATGGCACGTCAATGAGGCCTTTTTGAATACCAGTGGTATTCTTGACCGTCAGCGGTATCCCGCCCGGTTTGGCAAAGGCTTTGCCATACGACAGCCCCATGGCGCTCAAGTCGGCTTCGGTTTTGACCTCAAAGGCCTTGGCTGTACCTGTGCTTACGACGTTGAGCACTGCCGGGCCTTTGAGCGACAAGGCCGGCGGCACCTTTTTGGCCAGCATGGGCAGGGCTGCAATCAGCACCTCAGGGCGCAGGCGCGCAAAGCTGAAGGTCATGTTCCAGGCCGGCCCGGTGCGGAGCTTATCCACGCCGCCGCTGAACGATCCTTGATCACCCCCCAGATCGATCGTGCCGTTTTCGATCCGCAGGCGTTCCTGAGGATAGAACAGCTGCACGAGCGTGGCCACCGTGCAGTTCAGGCTTCCCTTCGATGCCTCTGGGCTGCGCCCAAGATCCCTGAGATCAAGATCGGCCTTGATGTCGACCTTCTCGTTCAGACTCCCTTTGGCATCGAGCTTGAGACTGGCCTTGCCGGATGGCCAGGGCGTCTGTAGCGGCAAGGCGTTCAGCGGCAGGTCCGTCAGACTGGCCGTGAGCACGAGCGGCGAGGCCTTGGCCCCTCCGAGGTTCAACGGTCCGACCGTTCCCTCGACCAGGAGGTTCCGGTCCTTGGAGCTCATGACCGCTGCCTTGAGGTCAAGCGTGATCGGCCGGAAGAGGGACACCTCATGGGCCTTGAGATCAATCGCATCAACGATTAAGGGCAGCTTTTTCGCGCCCGGCTTCAGATCCAGGTAGCTGAAGCGTCCGTCCTTGATCTCGATCAGGCGGATCAACAGCGTGGAGGGCTTGCCCTTTTCCTTTTCAGGTTGAGGCACGAGCAGATGCTGAAAATTCCAGGTCCCGTCAGCGCCGCGGATGACATTGACCTGCGGTCTTTTGAGCGCCACGGCGCGGATCATGATCTCTTTCTTCAGGAGCGGCAGCAGCGCCACCTTGAGTTGGACGCTCTCGGCCGCCAGAAAGGTATCTTTGGCATAGGCCGGGTCATCCAGCACCTTTACGCCTTGCAGCTCGGCGCCCAGACCGCTCAAGATGGTGAGCCGTATGCTGGTGAAGTCGACCTGCCGGTTCACATAGGGCTTGATGCGCTTCAGGATCGTGTCATGATACCTGTTCAGGTCGACCGCAAAGGGGATGAGGGCCAGCACGCCAACCACAACCACCAGACCGACCGCCGTCCATGCCACGATCTTCTTCATCTGCGGTTCTCCTTATCGGGATTCTATTCCCCGTGCTCCGAACCTATCTTACCACGCCGCATGCGCACGCACAACCGTTCAGGGTGCACGGGACCCGGCTTAGGCATCCTCCCTCGGGACGCCGAACAAGCCGTTATGTTCTCGATAAAACGACCGAAAGATATCTATATGAAGCAGGTCCGGAATCTTACGATCGGCATGTTTGTCCTGGTGCTCGCGACCGCCGGTTGCGGCCAACGCCTTGAAGACGATCGCCGTGACCTGAACTTCCTGTCCCTGAACCAAGGCGAGGTGTTTTCAAGCGCGCACTATCCGGCCTTGAACAGTGTGTTGGGCCACATGACCGCCAGGGACCTGCTCGCTATCCTGGACACCTGTCTGGCGGCCCTGGACAAGGGCCATGACCTCGGCTATACATCGAGCGACGATTACCGCGCCATGCTGAGGATCATCACGGGCCTGCGCGACACCATGGCCGAGGAAATGTCGTCCGAATCCCTTGACACCACGCTGGTAGCGGACGTGGCGGACCTGCTGGCTATCATGGCAGGTGTTGATCCCGCCTATCCTGAAGCCGTGATCGGAACCACCCTGGACAAGCTCATCCAGAGGCTCGGCACGGATTGTCTGCAAGAAGAGGTCAAGGCGATGGTGACCTATATCATGCTCACGGACAGCCATACCTTGCAGAATGCCGTATCCGGGCTGGACCTGGCCGCCATCACGGACCATCAGGCCGCCTTCAGCGATCTCATGGACAGATTGAACGGTTTTGTCGATCCGCGTCCGGAAGGCCGCTATGCCGGGTTGTATGAAGGCCTGTTCGATTACGGCGGCGCCAACGGCATCGTGGACCGGCTCGGCGATGTCACGGACAGCGACATGACCCTGGGCGATCTCAAGCCCGTGCTTGAAAACCTCAAGGCGATTGATTTTTGCAGCTCGGGCTTCTTCAGCGCCGAGACTGAATCACAGCTCGACCAGGCCATCACAGCCCTGGAGAAGATCATCGAGGGCCGGGCCAGCAGCCTGGACCAGGGTGATCTTGAAGCCATGGCCGGTCTCCTGTCAAAGCTCCTGAACTGGTGGAATACAACAGACTCCGGCGTCAATCAGGACGTCATGCGCGACACCATCACCGAGGTCATCGATCTGCTGGCCACCGATGCCGATGCCCGGCAGGAACTGGCGGAGGTACTCTACTCGCTGGCCAGGCTTTTGAACTCCGGCGACTTGCCTGACATCCTCACCGAACTGGTCACGGTCCTCGACGAAGAAGGCCTGAGCCCCGACAAGACCCTGGCGACCCTCATGAGCGGGGCACTCTCGCAGATGCCGTCGGCATCCGACCCGAACCGGCTTTTGCCCCACGACATCCTGGGCAGCGCGAACAACATGGGCATCCTGACACGCATGGCGCAGGATCACTCCTTCTATTCAGGGGTCGATGACGGCCTGCTCGATATGGTCGAGCTGGACCAGCTGAGCACCCTCAGGACATCCTCGGGCCGCGAGAGCGCCTTTGTCTCGCTCCTGAAGGCCATGCAGAACGCTGACGTCAACGCCAGCATGTCGGTGAAGGCCTCGGTCTTACTCGAGCTCATCAACATCAACATCACCATGACCGCCCTTGAGGTCGTATATCCGCAGTATTTTTCAGGAGGAAGCTGGCATAATTGCGCCAAGGACGCCACCACCAACATCGCCGAGTTCCTGGTGGGCGAGATCGTGCGCGCCATCAAATATCGCTACGGCGTATCCGGCGCAAGTATCGCCTCCGGCGGCGCTCCGTCGTCGGCCGACTACAACGCAAGCGGCGCAGTCGACCCCAATGAGGCCATGTACTGGCTCTTGTGGCAGAAACGCTACCATGTCGAATACGATGCCTTGGGCATCATGACCCTTTCGAGCAATTACAACGGCGTACTCGATTTCGCCTTCATGCAGCTCGAGGACCTGAAGGACCTGTTGAACCTGACCAGGGTCATCACCTATACCCCTTCAGGCTCCAGCTACGGTCTCGATCTGGCGCCGCCAGTCTCCAACAATGCCTCGACCGTCTATCCCGGCCGCATCCGTGACTATATACCGGCCCTGGCCGCCCTTTCAGGATGGAATTACACGGTCACCTATACGAACAGCCATGTCACCGCCGTGACCGCCAACCATAACCCGGCCACGCCCCCGCGGCACACCCTTATCGCGCTCATGTGGCCGCTCATGGACTACTTCTGGCAGAACGGGCAGTCCAGCCGGCTCATAGACCTCCTCGCCGGTGTCCTGGACAGCTCCACCATATCCACTGTCTCCGGGGTCCAGGTCGCAGGCGGCGCCACCAGCGCCCGCGTGCTGCAGGCCCTGGAAGGCGCCAATGGCACCGGCCTCCTGTCCATGGCGTTGAATACTCACGGCGCCAATGATGCGGGCCTGCTCGATAATGCCCTGCCCTTGCTGTGCCGGATCATCACCCGCCTGGATGACGCCGGGGTGCTGCGCACCAATGCCGACAACCTGAGCGATGAGCTGGGGGCCATCCTGGAGGATTGGGTGGATGCGGAAGCCCATCCCGGTACGGACGCGGATACGCTCTTCATCGAGAAATTGAACCAGTCCCTGTTCACGGACACCGATGCACAGGGCCGTACCGTCATCGACCGGACGCGCCTGTTCCTGGCGCAGAACCATGGCGCCCTCGCCGACCTGTGCGCATCCCTGGGTGATATCATAGCCCCTGGCAACAGCCTGGACCCGCTTTTCGCCTATGCCACGGACGTCAATCTCTTCACCAACCTCCAGACCATCTGGGACAGCGGCAATACCTGGGACAAACTCAGCGCCGATATCGATGCCGTAAGTCTTTCCATCCAGGCCATCACGGGCAATACGGACTTCAATTTTATGCTGGACCTCGAGACGCTCATGAACGACCTTACCGATCTGGACAACGACCCGGTCGATATCGGCAACAAACCCGTAACCGCCCTGGTGAGGCGCCTGCTCAAACAGGACTCGGCTACGGGCACCTACAATCCATTCGTGGATAACCTCCTGAGCCTTACCTGCAAGGCGCTCGACCTCTATGATGAAAACTACAACCCTTCCGCCCTCGTCAGTCCCACGGGGATTTCCGAGAATACCACCATTGCCCGGGCCGTCGAGAGCCTGACCGCATATTACGATCTGAAACCGCTCATGCACCTCCTGTACGCCCTGACCGAAAAAGAAGCCGAGGACGGCGATCTGCTGCTGTACGGGATCCTGCATGATGTCTCTGCGGTGGGCGATGCGGTGATGGGAACCGACGAACTGCCCATATCGATCCTGCAATGCCTGTTCAGGGATGTCCCTCTCAAAGGGGCATCCACCTCGGCGGCCGCGGTCGTCCTCGACCAGGTCGATCTCAGCGCGGTGGTCAGCGGAACCGTTTCCCTGCAAAACGTCATTGGCGACTTGTATACGCTCTTCAGCGGCCTGGACATGACCCCCGGAGGCGAGGTCTATACCACGCTCTACAAGGCCCTGGACTTTGCCGTACAGAATGCCAGCGTAAGGCCATAGCGCCACAGAGCCACACGGGGACTCGCTCAATCTCTCATCGCTCAAGGGTATTTCCGTCATCACCCCAAGGCATCGCGGACTGCGAGGCCCAGGTCCCTCAAGGAAACGGGTCGGGAGATGGAATAAACATCTCATCATCGGTTGAACGTTGCCAGGTTGTCACGCTCGCCGGGCCGGCAGGATCGTTCAATTGTCATTTTGTCCAGGCCTGAAACGCGCCGACAGGCGTCTCTTGCCAAGCTGTCAGGGCGCCCGCCACGACCTTGATTAATTAGCATATAATCTTAATATGTTACAAATCAAACAACCCTGGCATGTCTGTTGCTCATACAGAGTCAGGACGTGATTGAAAGGAGAAAGGCCATGACAGCACTGTGGATCGTAATCGGTTGCTTGTTCGTGACAGGGATCGGGATCCGCTTCACCTACCGGGTACTGGGTCTCAAACCCGCCGAAGCGGCCGCGGTGTTCGTGTTGATCATCATGCTGGTGGGGGTGAACACGGCGCCGGTGCGCGAGATGATCGCGGGCCTTTTCTAAAGGCGGTAGAGCAAGGCAGGAGGGTGTCATGAAGAAGGAGCGGCTGACCAGAGAGGTGGCGAACAAGATCACGCGCATCAGCGCGCAGGGGCTCATTCTGGTGGTGGCGACCTACCTGGGCCTGTATCTGGGACTCTATCTTGACAAGCTCACCGACATGGCGCCCAACTTCACGCTGGTGTTTCTGATCTTGGGCGTGGTGCTGGGATTCAAGGGCTTCGTGGAAGAAGTAGCGAAGGAAAGGAGGGCTTAAGTCATGACAGCCGTATTCATAGCGATGGGAACCTTGGCCTTTGCCGTCACCTCGATGCGTTTCGCCGCCCGTCTCACCGAGCGCCGGAAACCCGCTGTTCACGGGGGCTGGCGCTGAGCATACGAGAGCGTATCAGACATACGACGATCGCCTGCGGATGTCCGCAGGCGATCATCTTTTCATGGCAGCATACATTGTATTCACATATTCCAGGCTTTGAGCCCCGTGGGGCTGACACCATCGTCTGGACCCGGTCTCAGACAAAGCGGCAGGGTATGCCGCCGTCAACCGAAGCCTTGAAAAAGATCCCCTTGGACTTGAAGTAATTGATCGCCGGCCGGAAACCCAAGCGGGCGGCCCTCTCGAGGTCCTGCGTGGCTTCCTCATTCTGACCGAGCCGCTCGCGTGCAATCCCGCGTTTATAGTAAATCCCGGCGTCTCCCGGATCCAATGCAATCGCAGAGCAATAATCGTCTATGGCCTGATGGAGGTTGCCTATCCTCTCAAAGACGATCGCTCGATTGAGAAACGCCCTTTTCTGGGTGGGATCGATGCTTATGGACTTGGCGAACGCCAGTAGTGCGCCGATATCGTCATCTCCGGTATTGAAGGTGACGAAGCCCTTTTCAAACCACTCCTGGGCGGTTAACGTTCTAACCGGTGCGGCGGGTTCGCTCCTGCGGCTGAAAAGTTTAGAGAGCAGGCCGCGGGGTCTTTTCCTCACCAGCTCCGCATCCTCCTGATCGATGCAGTTCAGGAGCGCCAGAACGAAAAGGTTGTTCTGATGCTCGGCGTCCGATGCCCGCCTTACATGCCCGTCCGGTGGAGTCGTCTTGCATCGTACCGGTTCGGTTTCTATGTCGATCCACTTTTCCTGGGAGGGTCGATAGAACCGTGTGATCTTGCGTGACAGGATTAATTCGTTGAGCGTGATATCATCGACAAACCCATCTCGACTGTTCCGGTAGATGACATGCACTAACACATGCCTCATCGTGCCCCCTCGTCATATCCAATTGCACTACATAATTTCTCTTTGCCGCAGGAGCCCTACCCTGCGGCCGCCTGCCTCCAGACGCCCCTCCCCTTCTGAAAAAACCCATCGCCGAAGGCCTCCGGCCCCCTCGGGATCGAGGGGGCCGGTGTATGGATACTTGTCGCTTTACTATTTCCGTGCCAGCGCGGCAGCCGCGGCCACGATATGGGAGATGCCGAAGCCGTGCTTGTTGAACATGTAGTTCTCGGTGGAGACCTCGCCGAACGTGTCCGGTATGCCTAAGCGCTTGACCCTTACCGGGCAATTTTCGGAGAGCACCTCGCAGACGGCACTCCCTAAGCCTCCCAAGATGGTCTGGTTTTCGATCGTGACCACAGCGCCGGTCTTCCCGGCTGATGCGATCAAGGTCGCGGCGTCGAAGGGTTTGACGGAGGGATAGTGCAGCACGGAGGCCTTGATGCCTTTTTGGGCCAACTCATCGGCGGCCTTCAGGGTGAAGGACACCATGTAGCCGGTGGTGACCAAAGTGACATCACCACCGTCTTTGAGGACCACGGCCTTGTTCGGATCGAACCGGTATGTGTCGTCGAAGATCTGAGGCTGCTTGGCGCGGATGAGCTGCATGTAGGTAGGCTGCTTGTTGGCGGCCATGTAGTGCATGACGGACCTGAGCTCATAGACATCGGCCGGCGCGTAGACGTGCATGTTCGGCATGGTGCGCATGATGGACAGGTCGGTGAAGTCCATGTGCGTGCCGCCGTTGGGGCCCTGGGTGATGCCCGGCGCCGTGCCCACGATCTTGACGTTGTTGTTCGCATAGGCCACGCTGATATAGATCTGGTCGTAGACGCGGCGGCTGGCGAAGCAGGTGAAGCTGGCGCAGAAGGGGATCTTGCCTTCCGAGGCCAGGCCGGCTGCCACGCCGATCATATTGGCCTCGGCCACGCCCATATCGATGTAGTGCGCGGGGTGTTTGCCCGAGACCGCGGGCATGGTGCCCGAGGCCTTGCCCAGGTCGGCTTCCAGGCACAGCACATGCGGGTTGGCTTCGATCAGTTCGTTGAGCGTCGCGCCATAGACCGCGCGCATTTCCATTTCATGGTAGTTCATCGCCTTCCTCCTCTAGTCCTCATAGGGCAACGTGCAGGTATAGCCCAGGGCGTCCATGTACTTGGCGTAGGCCGATTTGTCGCCCACCTTGATGTTGTGGCTGCCCACGGTATTTTCCACCGCGGCATTGCCCTTGCCCTTGACGGTATGGGCGATGATCATGCTGGGCTTGCCCTTGACGGCGATGGCCTTGCTGATAGTGGCATGGATATCGTCCCAGTCGTGGCCGTTCATCTCGAAGACCTCCCAGTTGAACGCCCGCCACTTCTCGGCCAGAGGCTCCAGGTTGATGATCTCCTCGGTCGTGCCGTCGATCTGCATCTTGTTGTAGTCCGTGATGGCCACCAGGTTGTCGAGCTTTCTGTGTCCGGCAAACAGCGCCGCCTCCCAGATCTGCCCCTCGTCGCTTTCGCCGTCGCCGATGATGCAGAAGGTGCGGTAGTCCTTTTTATTGAGCTTTCCGGCTAAAGCGATGCCGCAGGCGCAGGACAGACCCTGCCCCAAAGAGCCGGCCGTGATGTCGATGCCCGGGGTCTGGATCTGGTCAACGTGGCTGGGCAGGCGCGTACCGTCCTGGTTCAGTGTCGTAAGCCACTGCATGGGGAAGAAGCCGCGATAGGCCAGGGCCGTGTAGAGCACGGGTCCGGCATGTCCCTTTGAGAGCACCAGGCGGTCTCGGTCGAGCCAGCGCGGCTCGTCGGGTTTGACGCGCATGACGCGGTAGTAGAGGGTGATAATGATATCGACCAGGCTCAAGGCCCCGCCGATATGTCCTGATCCGGAGCGGCAGATCATGTCCGTGATCACGAAGCGGAATTCCCGGGCCAGCTCATCGGCTGCCTGATTGTCCCACTGAAGGGTGAGATCCGTTGCCATGAATAACCTCCATATGGATTGTGATACTGTAGCAGACAAAGGCTATAGCATAGAAAACCGCGCTTGTGCAGAGCGAACCAACGCCTGCGGCAAGCCCATGAAAATCATTGACGTTTGATCAGGGATCGTTTACCGTCCCTAGCCATGATTCAGAGAATCGACCACGTCTCGATCGCGGTGAGGGACTACGACAAGGCCTTGGCATTCTTCACCCGCATCCTGGGTGCCATCCCGGGCAGCTCTGCCCAAGACGATCACATGCGCTATGTCTGGCAGATCAACAGCCTGGGAGACCTGAGCCGTTTGGAGCTCATCTCGCCCACGGGAGCGGGCAGCTTCCTGGACGGTTTCTTAAAAAACCGCGCGGGCGGCGTTCACCACATCACGCTCCAGACCCCGGATATCCATCATGCCCGCAAGGTGCTGGAGGAAAACGGCATCCCCTATTTCGGGTACAACGAGTATCCCGGCGGGGTATGGAAAGAGATCTTCATCCACCCCACGCATGCCTTCGGCGTGCTGATCCAGATCGCGGAGTTCACGGCCGACGATTGGCTCTCCGACAGCGTGCGCATGCCCGCGGGCAAAAAATTTCAGGTCGAAAAGACCGGCGCGGGCTGCAAACTCACCCTGGCCCACCCCGGCGGCGGCACCATGACCTGCGATCTCTCGCCCCAGGAGACCACCGAACTGATCGAGAGCCTCACACATACCTTCTCGCCCAAAGCCTGACGGCCCTCGATCGTGCGCCCCCACACAGGGGCCTCAATGAGGCGCGTGCGCGGCGTCACCATTCCTGCCGTTCCAATTCCTTTCCTTAAAAAACACCCCCCGGATCATCCGGGGGGCTTGAGAGAGGGGAATTCAGTGATGGGTATCTGGTTATAGGCCTTTCTTCACGTTTCACGTCTATTTCAGGCTTGCCGCATGCCGGCCGGCGCGCCGTCCCGCGAACACGCAGTCCGCGATCGAGGTCCCGCTGCAGAAATAGCCGTTGGAACAGATCCCGATGGCGGTACGGCCCGCGGCATACAGCCCATCGATCGATGATCCATCGGCGCGCTTGACCTGCCCGGTCTCCTCGTCGACCACCAGACCTCCAAGCGTCATGGCCGCGGTTGGTATGCCGAACTTGGTCAATGTCTGGGCGAACCCGGAAAGAGAACAATCTATCGCATAGAACGGGGGGGTGTCCTGAGGTACAAAGCGCTTTTCAAACTTGCCCATGGGGTCAGGCATGCCCTTGCGCGCAATGTCGTTATATTGGGACATGGTGTCTTCCAGACCCTTGGGTGACACTCCAATCTTAGCCGCCAGTTCGCTTAACGTGTCGGCCTTCTTCCTGCTGATTTTCAACATGGGCCCGGTGGTGATCTTCTGGAAAAAGGCCAACTGATCGCCCAGATGGCTTATCGCTTCTTTGTGGGTTTTGGAGTCGAACACCAGGAATGCCTCCCCGTTGTTGTTCACGATATAGTCACCCTGTTTGGCGCCATACAGGTCCTCGGCGCAGAGGCGCTGGCCCTGCCTATTGACCAGCACGCCCTGCATGAGGGCCTCGGGTGGCACATAGAAGCGCCAAGCCGACATTTTATCCATATTCGCCGTGACCCCGCCGGCACTCTCACCCAATCGTATGCCTGTGCCGTCGTCGGCATACGTGCCCAGCGGCAGGCAACGCAGGAAAATAGGGTTATATTTTTTCACCATCTCTTTGTTGAATATGAACCCGCCGGCGGTGAGGATAACGCCCTTGCGGGCCTTGGCGCGATATGGTTTTGCCTTGGCATTGAAGATGGCCTTACAGACCATGTCCACTACCTTGCCCATGGGCGGCATATAGGTATTGAGCTTGGAATTTATCAGCGAAAGCACTGAATGTACGCGTGCCGCCGCGGTTCCCGGCGCCATAGAACGGCCCTCGACACCGATCACCCTGCCATCGTCGGCAAAGGCCAGCTTCTCAACCCTGGTCTGACAGCGCACATCGATACCGTTTCTGCGTACGGAATCCTCCAGGGCATGGAACAGGGTCAGCCCGGATATGCCCGGCCCCTTGGCGCGATGCCCGCGGGGCGCCGGTTTTGCCACGGCCTTACTCAAGTTATTGTTCTCGCTTCCGGAAAAGTAGAGGTAGTAATCGTCCGTGGGATACGATGTCTTGAATGGGCACATGGAACCCTCGAAGGGGACACCCTGTTGCTCCAGCCATTTGATCATATCCACAGATCCATCGCAGAAGCGGCGCAGTGTTTCGTCCTTCACGATATCACCGATTTCACTCTTCAGGTATTTGTACATCTCCTCGGGCGTGTCGTCATAGCCGGCCGCCTTCTGGTACGGGGTGCCTCCCCCGGCATAGACAACGGCGCCGCTGGCGGCCGTTGATCCACCGCCGTTAAAGCATTCCAGCACCAGCACCGAAGCCCCATTGTGTTTCGCCTCCAGCGCCGCGCACGCACCCGCCCCGCCGAATCCGACGACGATAACGTCGGCTTCGGCATCCCATCGATCATTCCCTTGTTTTAAACTCATGGATTACTCCTTTCATTATGCTTGTTTATTCGTATGCAGGGAGAAGTTTCGCCATCCGAGCCACTGGACATGCCCGAACGCGCAAATATCCACACCCAGATGGAAACGGCCTTTAATCCACCATCCATAGGGAAAACGATCCCGCCTCCTCGAGGGAGGCGGGATTTCAATCTGTGTCGTATCCGCTAGTACCCGGCCGTATTGATGAAGCACCCGGCGCCGCCCGAGGTCAGGGCCGAGATCTTGTCCATGTCGATGCCGGAGGTGGCCATGG
>JAKQBR010000241.1 GCA_029574005.1 Deltaproteobacteria bacterium
CGAAGTGAATGAACCGGACATCGATCTGGTGCGCCTCGGCATGCCGGCCAGGATTACCGTGGCCGGGCTGCCCGGCAAGGTCCTGACCTCGAAAATCGATTATGTCTACCCCACCATGAACGCCCAGACCAGGTCCTTGAAGGTGCGCGCCACCCTGGCCAATCCGGACGATATCCTGAAGCCCCAGATGTACGCCACCGTGGAGATCGCGGCTGACCTGGGCAAGAGGCTGGTCGTGCCCGCGGACGCCGTCATCGATACCGGCGAGCGCCAGGTCGTGTACGTGGACAAGGGCGCAGGCAACCTCGAACCCCGCGCCGTGACCGCGGGCATGCGCGCAGGCGGCATGCGCGAGATCCTAGCCGGACTGAAGCCCGGCGAGCGCGTGGCGTCCTCGGCCTTGTTCCTCATCGATTCCGAGGCCCAGCTCAAAGGTGTAGTCCCCGCCCCGGCTCCGCAGCCGGCCGCGCCTTCTCCTGAACCCTCACCGGTGCCGCCGCATGTCGGCCATCAGCACTAAAGGGGCTCTAAGGCATGATCGCCAAGCTCATCAACTGGAGCGGCCGTAACGCGTTTCTGGTGCTCCTCTCCACCCTGGCATCCGTGCTGTGGGGCATCTGGGCCATGCAGCGCATGCCCCTGGATGCCATCCCGGACCTTTCCGACACCCAGGTGATCATCTACACCGAATGGCCGGGCCGCAGCCCGGACCTGGTGGAGGACCAGATCACCTACCCCATCTCGTCCACCTTGCTGGCCGCACCCAAGGTCCAGGCCGTGCGCGGGTTTTCCTTCCTGGGATCGTCATTCATCTATGTCATCTTCGACGAGGGGACTAACATCTACTGGGCCCGCAGCCGGGTGCTGGAGTACATCCAGGCCGTCAAGAACAAGGTGCCCGCGGGCGTCAACCCGGTGCTGGGCCCGGACGCCACGAGCCTGGGCTGGGGGTTCTCCTATGCCCTGGTGGACGAAAGCGGAAAGCTCAACCTGGCCGATCTGCGCACGCTTCAGGACTATACCCTGAAGCTGGGCCTGGAGAGTGTAGCGGGCGTTTCCCAGGTGGCCTCCATCGGCGGCTTCGTCAAGCAGTACCAGGTGAATGTCGACCCGGTCAGGCTCAAGGCCTACAACATCTCCTTGGGTCAGGTCATGGAGGCCGTCAAGAGAGGCAACCTGGACGTGGAAGGCAGGCTGCTGGAGCTCTCGGGCGCCGAGTATATGATCCGCGGCCGGGGCTATATCAAGGACATAACCGACCTGGAAAACATCGCGCTCGGAGCGGATGAAAACGGCACGCCCATCCTGATCAGGAATGTGGCCGACGTGCAGATCGGCCCGGAGATCCGGCGTGGGGTGGCGGACTTAAACGGCCAAGGCGAGGTCGCGGGAGGCATCGTGATCGTGCGCTTCGGTCAGAACGTGCTCTCCGTGATCGAACAGGTCAAGGACAAGCTCAAGCGCGATATCGCGCCGTCGTTGCCGCCCGGGGTCAAGGTGGTCATCACCTATGACCGCTCGGACCTCATCTACCGCAGCATCGACACCCTCAAGGAGGAGATCGTCAAGCTGGCCCTGGCCGTGGCCGTGGTCTGCCTCGTCTTTCTCTTCCACCTGCCCAGCGCCCTGGTGGTGATCCTGACCCTGCCGGTGGCCATCATCGTGTCCTTCATCCTCCTGTATTACCTGGGGATAACGTCCAACATCATGAGCTTGAGCGGCATCGCGATCGCCATCGGCGCCATGGTGGACGCCTCCATCATCATGGTGGAGAACGCCCACAAGCGGCTTGAAGAGTGGGAGCAATCGGACAAAAGCCAGTCGCGCGTGGATGTCATCATCCATGCGGCCCAGGAGGTGGGGCCCTCGCTCTTCTTCTCGCTCCTGGTCATCACGGTGGGCTTCCTGCCCATCTTCACGCTCCAGGCCCAGGCCGGGAGACTCTTCAAGCCTTTGGCCTATACCAAGACCTTTGCCATGCTCTTTTCCTCCATCCTGGCCGTGACACTCACGCCCCTGCTCATGACGCTCTTTATCCGCGGCACCATCAGGCATGAGGACCGCAACCCCATCAGTCGATTTCTGCGCTGGGTCTACCACCCCATCGCGGTGTTCGTGCTCCGGTTCCCGGTGGCCGTCATCATCGCGGCGCTCATTATCATGGCGGCCAGCGTTTACCCCATCCTGAAGCTCGGCCGCGAGTTCATGCCGCCCTTAAATGAAGGCACGCTCTTCTACATGCCGGTCACGGCACCCGGCCTTTCCATCTCCGAGGCCAAGCGCATCCTCATCATCCAGGACCAGCTCATCAAAGAGGTGCCCGAGGTGGCCAGTGTGTTCGGCAAGGCCGGCCGGGCCGAGACCCCCACCGACCCGGCGCCGCCCGAGATGTTCGAGACCGTCATCAACCTCAAGCCCGAAAGCCGGTGGCGGCCCGGCATCACGCTGGAGGACATCAAGGACGAGCTCAACGATCGCTTAAGCATCCCCGGGGTTGCCAACTCGTTCACCATGCCCATCAAGGCGCGCATCGACATGCTGGCCACGGGCATCCGCACGCCCGTGGGCATCAAGATCCTGGGCCCGGACTTGGGCGTGATCGAGAAGATCGGCATGGATCTGGAAACAGCCCTTCGTGATGTCCCGGGGACGCGCAGCGTCTATGCCGAGCGCGCCACCACCGGCTACTATATCGATTTCACCATCCGGCGCGAGGCCATCAGCCGCTACGGCCTGAATGTCGATGACGTGCAGTCCGTGGTGGAATCGGCCATCGGCGGCATGAACCTGACCACCACGGTCGAGGGCCGCGAGCGCTATCCGGTCAACCTGCGCTATGCCAGAGAACTGCGTAACGATATCGAGAAGCTGAAAAACGTGCTCGTGCCGGTCATGCCACGCTCCGGCGTGCCGGATGCTCCCGGCATGGGCTCGCCTGCAGGGCAGGCAGCGAGTCAGCTGGCATGGATCCCGTTGTCCGAGCTGGCCGATGTCCGGATCGCGCGCGGGCCCA
>JAKQBR010000319.1 GCA_029574005.1 Deltaproteobacteria bacterium
GAGCCATCCCCAGCTGGGGACCGCCTCAACCGATCCCTGCGACAAAGATGCGCAGGGGTTCCACCTTTTCCCGGTTCTTGAAGAAATCCTTGATCATTTCCGTTGCCTTTGCGCTTACCTGAACCATCTATCCTTTTCTCCTCTCCGCGAGTTTGATGCCGTACATACCCTTTCGGTCATTCTGTAGTATGGATGAGACAGTAATTCAAGGGCATCCTCGGCTCGGGTCCGTTCTAGAAGGCCACTCCGATTCCGGCCGATATGCTGCTGTCGCCGATGAAGCGCCCTTCCAGCCTCAGGCAGATGCTCCGCTGGAGCAGCAGCGCTACCCCGGCCACGGCCACCACGGGCTGGTCTTCCTCCATATCCAATGATCCGTCAAAGACATAGCCGATGTCATGGGCCTCGATGTCGCCCGAGCCTTCAAGCATGGAGAGCATGATGCCGCCGTAGGGGATCAGCTTGGCCTGCCGGTCGATATCGGCCCTGCCGGATATGAGCAGACCCGCGCCCAGCTCGTAGTAGTCCTTGTCGCCTTCCAGGGTATAGCCGACATTGCGCGGACTGGTGCGATGCTCGGAGAAGTCATAGGACGGCACCCAGTGGCCTTCGGCCATGAAGTTGACCCTGAGGGCCCTCTCGTCATAGATCTTGAGCTGCGCCCCCAGGCCGACCACAAAGGGTGTATCGTCCGCGGTATCGTCGTCAATGACGCCGGCATCGACAAAGAGCACCCCCTCGGGCGCGAGCGGCAGGTACAGTCGGCCCATGAACACGGCCTGATCCATACCGTCCTCGTACGATTCATCGAGCAGGGACGCATCGTCATCGAACTCCAACTCGGTCTCGACATCGCGGTCAAACCTCTCCACGATCATCTCCAGCCGCAGGTCGCCCTTGGTGTCCTTCTCATACAGCGGGGCCCCGATATCCAGGGCCTGCAAATTGAGCGGTATGCTTACCGCCGACGCCATCAGCCCGATCGCCAACCATATCCCCTTGTGCATACTCACTGTCCTCCTCAGCTTTTCCAGGCCTCTGTCAAGCAGCCCGATCAGTATCCTGCGCGGCAAGCACCGCATGGGGAGGGAAGACCCCTGCCGGCCGCACATGGTTTTCATCCTCTACATTGTTTTTATCCGCAAGGGAATAGGCCAATCGCAAGACAGCTTTCGGTGCATGCGATCCGAGGGCAAGGACCGTTGTTGAACGGCTCTAACTCCGCGTTCGCTGGCGGGAGAAGACTGAAGCTCCCAAGATCCCAAAGCCGACGAGCATCATGGTTGCCGGTTCGGGAACAGGGGCTCCATGC
The DNA here is from genome assembly GCA_029574005.1 of Deltaproteobacteria bacterium. Lineage (GTDB taxonomy): Bacteria > Desulfobacterota > Desulfomonilia > UBA1062 > UBA1062 > JAKQBR01. Next base: position 1,313 of record JAKQBR010000319.1, read on the forward strand.
GGCGGGGCGGCCCGCGTCTCGTTGGGAATGAAGGATGGATGGCCGCGGGAGACGTCCATCAGGAAGGTCAGGCTGCCGTCGGCATTCATACAGATCATATCCTCGATCGGTATATAGCTGTTGGAGTCGTCACGCGCCTGGGACGGGTCAGCCGCCGGCATGTCCGGTCCAGTGGCGATCCGTTCCATGAACGGCAGGTAAGGGTCTCTCACCTCGGCATCATGAATGATGCCGGCATACACATTCGGTGACAAGCCGATACTGATCACTGCCAGACACAGACCGTTGATTATGCTTTTCATGGATTGCCTCCCGAGTCTCGCGTAGCGCGTCTTCCGGGCATCAATAGAAGAGATGCCCGCAATCAATACCAAGGAAGCAATTTCACCGACACCCTCAATCCCGGCGGTTTTTAACCATTTCCGAGAGCGCCCTGCATCCCTGCGATAAACCGCTCAATGACCGCGGCATACCTATAGCCGAATCATATCCTTCTCTAGTATAGCATAATCGCGTTCCGATTTCAAGCCTCGTGGCACGCGGGTGGATATGATGCTCCTGTCACGACCCCTGCGGGAGGCCATGCGCTAAACGATGTCGACATGATACTCCTGCAACGACTTTACGACCCCCTTGCCTTTTCGATAGGCCTCGATGCCTCGAGCCGCGGCAATGGCGGCCGATAGCGTGGTGATATAGGGCACCTTATGCTTGATGGCCGCCTTGCGGATATACGAGTCGTCGTATGAGCTCAGCTTGCCGCTGGGCGTATTGATGATGAGCCCGTACTCGCGGTTCATGATGTCGTCCATGATGTTGGGGCGGCCCTCATGCACCTTGTACACCAGCTCGGCATCGATGCCGTTTTCCTTCAGGAATAGCTGCGTGCCTTCGGTGGCCTTGATCGTGAATCCCAGCTGTTTGAACATCCTGGCCACCTCGAGCACGGCCGGCCGTTCGCGGCTCGATACCGTGATCAGCACCTTGCCGTCTTTCGGCAGGGACGAACCGGCCCCTTCCAGGGCCTTGTAGTACGCCAGTCCGAACGAGGTCGCCATCCCCAGCACCTCGCCCGTGGAGCGCATCTCCGGCCCGAGCACCGGGTCGACCTCCGGGAACATGTTGAAGGGCAGCACGGCCTCCTTGACGCCGTAATGGGGGAAGCTCTTCTTCCTGAGGCCGAAGTCCTTCAAGGTCTTGCCCAGCATGACCTGGGTGGCGATGCG
>JAKQBR010000339.1 GCA_029574005.1 Deltaproteobacteria bacterium
TATCTATCTCGCCATGAGGCCTCACGGTGTGCTGCCGTCCCTCACGATCCGCCCCTTGAGCATGACCGGGAAATAGATGGACATGTCGTTCAAGAGCTTGTCTTCCTTGGTGGTGTTGGCCACATAGGTGAAGACCATGTCAGAGCCTTTCAGCATGGGGTGCGACTTGCCGGCATAGATCACTATGTCCGGGCGGCCCTGCTCGGCCGGGGTGAAGAAGCATTTTTTTTCGGACCAGGGGCCGGTCGTGGCGTGAGCCGTAGCCCATGCCAGGCAGGGGTTCATGACCGACAGGGTCTGGATTTGGAGGTAGCGCTTTTCCGACGGCAGGTACTCCACGGTGAACTCCATCTGGCCCTCGGCGAAGATGCGCTCTGGTCTGGCGCGGTTGTCTTTCCCTGCCGCCCAGCCCGCCTTTCCGCCCATCCACCACTGCGGGGCGGTGAGCGTGCCGGTGCGGGCACGGCTGACGGGCCAGCGCACCAGGTACACCGCGCGGTCGGTCTCGTCCGCGGCAAAGACCTGCAGGAAGCCGTCGACCACAATCGGATTGCCCGAGCCGACCAGCAGGCCCTGCCTTTGCGGGCTTATCAGGTAGGTCAGGCGCCAGCGGTCGGGGTCGTCCTGCGGGTTGTCGATCCAGACCGCCTTCCAGCCGCGGGTCTCGAAACCCAGCGCATTCTTCTTCGTGGCTTGTATCTCCATGAGAAAGACGATCAGGTGCCTGCCCAGCATGATGCCGGAGGCTGGCCAGTACCAGCTATCGCCCTTGGCGGCGAAGAAGGCCGCGGGCTTGCTGCCGTTCGTTTTCCAGTAGAATTTCATGTCGGCCGTGCTGGGGTCGTAGCCGGTCTGGATGGCGATGCTGTTGCGCGCCAGCATGGACAGGCTCCGGCTCCCGGAGGCCGACGGGTCGATAAAGCTGTCGCCGAAGAGCCAGAGCACCCTGCCGCCGCCCAAGTCGATTGCCGTGGCGCCGTCGCCGCCTTGCCAGCGCGGGTCGCCGTGGAAGATCCTCTCGGCCTCCTCCCAGCGTGTTGCCTCGATGCGCCACGGGGCCGCGACTTCTTGAGCGGCCGGGCAAACCGGCCACTGGAACAGGACGGCCAGGGCCAGGACAATGCCGATCAGACCGGGGCGGCCGCTCTTGATGCCCGGGTTCGTTATCGTTAGGGACGCAGCGCTCTGCATACGCTTTCCTCCTCAAGGTCCTGTTCTCAGGGAATCACGACCATCGCACCGATGCCATGATTCCCATATACCCTGAACGTCGCGCCAAGGAAAGGCCGTCCTCCTCATCGTCCCTGGGGAACCGGAAGAACAAGGCTTGACCTGGAGCTTGAACGAGGTATATCAAGTCAGCAATGATCAGAACGGACGTGGTCATCATCGGCGGCGGCGCCACGGGCTGCGGCATAGCGCGGGACCTGGCGCTCAGGGGCATCGCCCACTATCTCGTCGAGAAGGACGACTTCGCGGCCGGCGCAACCGGGGCCTGTCACGGCCTGCTCCACAGCGGCGGCCGGTATGTGGTCACCGATCCGGTGGCGGCCAAGGAATGCATCGAAGAGAACATGATCCTGCGCTCCATCGGCAAGAAGTGCGTGGAGGTCACGGGCGGGCTCTTTGTGCGACTGCCCGGAGATTCCAAGCGTTTCCGCGACCGCTTCCTGAGGAGCTGCGAGGAGGTGGGCATCCCCACCGAGGTGCTGTCGCCCACGCGCGCGCTCGATCTGGTGCCCGCGCTGAATCCGGTCCTGGAAGAGGCCATCAAGGTGCCGGACTGTTCCATCGACCCCTTTCGGTTGTGCATGCTCAACGCCATCACCTCGCGCCAGAAGGGCGGCGGCATCCTGACGCACCACAAGGTGATCGAGATCGTCAAGGAGCGCGGCCGCTGCGTGGGCATCAAGGCCCAGGACCAGTTCACCAGGCAGGTCAAGGAGATCCGCGCCCGCGTGATCATCAACGCCACGGGCGCCTGGGGCGCCAAGGTGGCGGCGTTATCCGGCAGCGACGTGCCCATGACCCTTTCCAAGGGCAGCCTGGTGATCACCAACCACCGTCTTACCAACATGGTGATCAACCGTCTGCGGCCGCCTTCGGACGGCGACATCATTGTGCCCAACGAGGCGGTGTGCCTGGCCGGCACGACCTCCATCGCGGTGGACGACCCGGACGCCGTCGAGGTGCTCTCGCGCGAGGTCGATATCGTGGTGAGCGAGGCCGAACGCATGATCCCGAACTTCCGCACCACGCGCATGATCCGGGCCTATACCGGTGTCAGGCCGCTGCTCAAGGCCGACGGCGGCGACAGCCGTGCCATATCGCGCGGCTTCAAGATCATCGACCACGACAACGGCATGTACAGCATCTTGGGCGGCAAGCTGACCACCTACCGCCTCATGGCCGAGAAGATGGTGGACGCCATCATGCGGGATTTCGGCCTGGATACGCCCTGCCAGACGGCCGAGAAGCCCCTGGACGGACAGGACGAGCTGAGCGGCTATCCGCTTTCGAAGCGCCTCAAGGACATCAGCGGCATCATCTGCGAGTGCGAACTCGTCTCGCGCGACGAGGTGGAACGGGTCGTCAACCGCATCGGCACCAAGTACATCGGCGATATCCAGCACCGCACGCGGCTGGGCATGGGGCCGTGCCAAGGCGGTTTCTGCACCTATCGGGCATTGGGCATCATGCACGACATGGGCCGGGTCACCTCCGAGGAATCCATGCGCGTGCTGCGCGAGTTCCTGCAGCGGCGCTTCAAGGGCATCCGCCCGGCCCTGTGGGGCGACCAGCTGCGTGAGGAGCAGCTGGTGGAGAGCATCTACCTGGGCATCCTCAGCATGGGGAATGACCTATGAGCGTCATCGATTACGACGCGGTCGTGATCGGCGGGGGCATGTCCGGGCTCATGGCCGGCATCCACCTGCTGGAGCAGGGGCATACCGTGGCCGTGGTCTCGCGCGGCGACCCGGCGGTGTGTCTCTCGACCGGGTGCATCGACGTGTGCGGCACCGGTGTGGACCCCATGGCGGGCGTGGACGCCCTGCCGGCGACGCACCCCTATCACCTGGCGGGCAGGGAAAAGATCCTCGCGGCCCTGGACAGGTTCAGCGAGATCATGACCGATATGCGCCTGCCCTATGCCGGGAATGCGGGAGAGAACCGCGCCATCATCACGCCCTTGGGCACCACCAAGCTCACCTGCCTGGTGCCGCGCACCATGGAGACCTCCCCGCGCAAACCGGATGAATATATCCACGTGGTCTCGTTCAAGGGGCTCAAGGACTTCTATCCCAGCTACATCACGTCCGCCAGGAAAAACACCGGGTTCTCGCTCTATGACGCCGGCGTGACCACCACCATGGGCATCGCCGCGCGCTTCGAGGACCGGAAATTCTTGAGCGAATTCATCACCTGGCTCAAAGGCCTGGAGATCCCGGACGGCAAGCTGGCCTTTCCGGCCGTCATGGGCCTGGAGCATCCGCTGTCCATCATGCAGGAGATCCAGATCGAGCTGGAGCGCTGGGGCTTCGAGATCCCGACCCTGCCGTCCTCGCTGCCGGGGATCCGCCTCTTCAAGGGGCTCAAACGCGCCTTTCAGGCCAAAGGCGGCGACGTGTACTGGGGCTCGCCCATTGCCAGCGTCGAGCGCTCCGCCAAAAACATCGAGGCCGTGACCATCGAGACCAAGGGGCGCTCCACGCGCGTCAACGGACAGGCCTTCATCCTGGCCACGGGATCGTTCGTTTCGGGCGGTCTGTTTGCCTTGCGGGACGAGATCCAGGAGACGGTCTTTAACCTGCCCGTGGCCGCCCCGGGCCCCCGCGACGACTGGTTCAACCGTGATTTCTTCACCCCCGGCCATGCCATCGAAGGCGCCGGCATCCGCGTGGGGCAGGATTTCCGGCCCCTGGAGGGCACGCTCGAGAACCTATTCGTGTGCGGCAGCATCATATCCGGCAGCGAGGTCATGAAGTACGGCTGCGGTCACGGACTGGCCTTGGCCACCGGCCTGGCGGCCGCCGAGTCCTGCGCGGAGGCCTTGAAATGAAGTTCGAACACTGCATCCGCTGCACCATCTGCGTGGAGAACTGCCCGGTCTTTCGTGTCAACCCCGCGTTCCCGGGGCCCAAGCAGAGCGGGCCCGATGCCCAGCGCTTCCGGATGGACGGCGAAAAGTCGGTCGATCAGTGGGTGCAGCTCTGCAGCCAGTGCAAACGCTGCGAGATCGCCTGCCCCTACGGCGTGGACCCGGCCGAGATCATCCTGAAGGCCCAGATCAAATATGCCGGCGAACACATGCGCTCCCCGGCCAACTACCTCTTTGCCAACAACTACTACCTCGGCACGCTCGGGTCCCTGGCATCGCCCATCGCCAACCGCATCGCTGCCACGGAATTCGCCAAGCGGACCTTCAACCTCATGGGGATCTCCACCTACATGCCCTTCCCGCGCTTCAACCTCATGTCCATGAACAAGGGCCGGCGCAAGCTGGGCAAGGGCGTGCGCAAGGTGGTCTTCTTCTACGGCTGCTTCCTGAACTTCAACCGCCCCGATGTCGGCCGGACCATCAGGGAGCTGCTGGTGTCGCTGGGGCTGGAGGTCGTCCTGCCGCACCAGGTGTGCTGCGGTCTGCCGGCCTTGGGCAACGGCGATCTCGAGCTGGCCCGGCGCTTCGCGACCAGAAACGCATCCATTCTGGTGGAATACATCAACAAGGGCTATGACGTCATCTACGGCTGCACGTCCTGCGGGCTGACCCTGGCCCACGATTACCCCGGCATCCTGAACGTCCAAGGCGGCAAGAAGGTGGCCGAGAACAGCTACAACGTGTCCGAGTATATCCTGAAGCTGATCGACGAAGGCGCGATCAATCCCACCTTCGGCCCGGTGGACATGCGGGTGGCCTACCATATCCCGTGCCACCTGCGGGCCATCGGCATCGGCTATCCGGCCGCGCGCATCTTTGCCAAGATACCCGGGCTTGCCTACGACATCCTGGACGACCATTGCTGCGGGCTCTCCGGCAGCTACGGCTTCAAGAGGAAGAACCAGGCCACGGCCCTGGCGATCGGAAACCAGGCCGCGGCCCTGATCAAGGAGAGCGGCGCCCAGGTGCTGGCGTCCGACTGCGGAGCCTGCCGCATGCAGCTCGCCCACCTTTCGGGCCTGACCGCCCTGGAACCTTCCGAGATCATCACGGCATCCCTGAGAAAGGGCGCCTCTTCGGCATAGGCTTGGGCTTAAGCAGAAAAAGATCCTTTTGAGGAGGAGGAAACATGAAAAAAGTGGTGCTCACGGTTCTGCTGGCCTTGGCCCTGGCCGCGTCGCCCGCTGAAACCTATGCGGCCTCTCAGCTCCAGGTGGTGGCCGAGGATTCGCTCTGGGGGGCGCTGATCGGCGCCCTGGTCGGCACGGCCGCGCTGGCCTTCCGCGACCACCCCAGCGACCACCTGGACCTCATCAGCCGGGGCGCGGCCGTGGGTCTGGTATGCGGCGTGGGATTCGGGCTCTATGAGATCTCGCCGGTCTTCTACGGCTACCGCGACCCGCTGACCCAGGAGACCACCTACGCCATGGGCGTGCGTGTCCCGATCAAGTAGGGCCTAGGCCTTGATGCCGGCCAGCTCCATGAAGTTCTGGGACAGGAGTCTGTCCTGGACGCCCCTGTCCGGGAAGATCCTTTTCAGGCGGTTTTTCAGGAAATCGTAGTCAAAGCGGCCGTCTCTGCCGGACAAGCCGTAGGGACCGTCCGTGCCGTAGAGGCAGCGTTCCACTCCCAGGTAGGCCACCACGTCGCGCGTGGCGCGCTCGCCGACATAGCTGGTCTGCGAAAGGTCGACAAATACGTTCTTCATATGCCGGATGGTCTTCCAGGTATCCCCGTATTCCGGGAAGGCGGCGTGCGCCAGGATGAGCTTCAGATCCGGCACCGCATCAAGAAGGGCCATGAAGTCCCCGTGCGCACCGAACCCGGCATGCAGGATCAGGGGTTTTTTCAGCGCTGAAACCTTCTCGGCCACGGGCGCCAGTTCGATCGGGGCGTAACGGTGCCAGAAGGAGTGTGCCTTGACGCCGATGAAGCCCGGGGCTCCCTGCCATTTCTCGAGTTCCCGGACCGGGTCGTTCTTCCCGCGGGGGTTCACGAACACCCAGCCCAGGAAGCGTTCAGGGTAGTCCTTGACGGCCTGAAAGACCGGGGCGTTGTCCGGATCGGGATAGATATGGTAGGCCTTGCCCAAAATCTTGATGTCTCCTTCAGGCGTGAACTGGGCCGAGAGCGCCCGGCCGATGCCGCGCGTGGTACGGTTGGCCAGGAGCATCTGCAAGGCGCCTACCAGAAAGGGGGCCGGTTCAGGGAAGGGATCACAAATGATGCCCATTAGGGCCACCTTTTCGATGCCGCCCTCTTCCACCTTCTTGAACAGGGCCTCCCGCGGCAGAATCCTCTCATCCCAGTGATAGTGGCAATCGATCACCATGGTCGGCCCCCTCCCTCGTCAGTGGTATTCAGCGCACAGGCGCCGCATCGAAAGACATGGTCATTTCATAGACCCCCTCGGACAAGACGGCCTTCACGTGCAGGCCGCTCTTCTCGAAGACCCTGAGCATCGATTTGTTGGTGGCCAGGACATCGGCCGTGAACCCCTGCAGGCCGCGCTCTTTCGCCAACCTGACCAGCATGGACAGCATGGCCGAGGCGATGCCGAGGCCCTGGTACTGCTCGTCCACGACAAAGGCCACTTCGCCGTAGGGCCGCACGCGGTCCTTGACAAAGCGGCCTTCGGCGATCAGACGTTCCTCGCCCGGCGAACCCGTCACGCCCACCAGGGACAGCACGCGGTTGGGGTCGATATTCACGTACGACTGCATCTTGGCGTGCCGCATGACCTTGATGGGCGAGAAGTAACGGTAATACACGGCCTTGTCCGAAAAGCGGTAGAACAGCCGGCGCATCTCCTCCTCGTCCGAGGGTTTGATGGCCCGGAAGAGCACCTCCAGCCCGCCCTTGAAGGTCTGCCGACTGGCGATGCCGGCCGGGTACAGATGGCCGCTCTCGGCCAAGAAGATTTGGTCATGGTAGAGGATCCGGGCGGACTTGGCCTGTTCCACCAGCTGGGCGCGGTCGTCGGGATGGGCGATATCGATCAGGGCCTGGGCCCGCTCGCGCACCGTGCGGCCGCGCAGGTTGGCCACGCCGTACTCGGTGGCGATCATGTCCACGGACTCGCGCATGCTCAAGAGGTTGGGAAAATCCTCCACGCTCAGGCGGATGTTGGCTTGAGCCTTGAGGTTGCGGCTGGGCAGGGCGAAGATGGTGACGCCCCCGGCCGAGATATCCGCGCCGTTGATGACGTCAACGGCCTCGCCGGGCGAGGTCGCGACGTTGCCCTTGCCGATATGCAGGGCGATGCGTCCGGAAAGGTCCACCTTGCGCGCCGGCAGCACGGTCGCCACGCGTGGATTGCGGCCGATGGTCTGCGAGTTGAGCACGGTCTCGATGCCCTGGAACTCCACCAGCGGGTTGCGGTCCAGCCAGCGCAGGAGCTCTCTGGTCCCCAGCGCATAGGATGCCAGGCACTTGCCGCGGCCCACCTCCTTGTGGCGGTTGGTGACCGCGCCGCTCTTCACCAGGTCCATCAGGGCGTCGGTGAAGAAGGGAGAGTGTACGCCCAGGTGGCGCTTGTGGACAAGCTGCCGTCCCAGGGCGTCGTACAGGGGGCCGATGGAAAACCCGATGCAGCTGCCGTCCTCGATCACCGAGGCCACATTGGCGGCCACCTGGTCGAAGACCTCGTCAACGGGCCAGCGCGAGAAGTAGATCGGCTCGATCTCGGCGCGCACGCTCAGGTCGAACTCGGACAGCGCCACCAAGGTGTCTCCGAAGGTGAAGGGCAGGTTGGGATTGATCTCGGCCACGACCAGCCGGGCCTGTTCCATGACCTGGCGCGCGACGTCCACGGCCACGCCCAGGCTGCAGAAGCCGGACTCATCGGGGGGCGTGACCTGGATGAAGGCCGCGTCGAAATGTATCATCCCGGAGCGGATCAGGCGCGGTATGTTCGCGAAACGGGACAGGATCAGGTCCACCCGGCCGGCGGCGATGGCCTCGTCCGCCACCCAGCCGGAGAAGAAGGTCTTGAGGCGGTACTTGTGGGCCTGCAGCCCTTGCAGACTCAGTGCCTCGCCGAAGCTGACGATCTGGATCAGCTCCAGGTCCTGCAGGTTAGGGGCCGTGGATTCCATCAGGTGCTTGACCAACGTGCGGGGTTCCGCCACCCCGGTGCCGAGGAAGATGGTCATGCCCGGCTCGATCTTCTCCATGACCTCTTGCGGGTCCACGACCTTCGCCTGCCAGTCGTTCGTGTTCATGGTTTTTCCTCATGGCCTCCCGCGGCCAAAGACGGCCAAGGAGGCGATCCGAGCGCCCGGGGACCAGGTCTTGGCCCCGGACCTATCCCGCCGTCGAGCGAAGCTGTCTTCTGTGCCATATGACCACCGTGGCGACCTTGAAGATCTCGCTGGCTATGAGGAGGAAAAGCCCGAATGCGAATGTGGGCGTGACCAGGAAATATTTCCAGGGCCAATGGATGAAGAACAGTGAGGGCGGGATCAGGATGAGGAGCCTGAACGGCGTCTGGATATAGCCGAGGATCGCCCCCGAGACCTTCTTTCTCAGCAGCAGCGCGCCCGAGAAGGCCAGCGAGAGGTAGAGCAGGATGGATACGGCGCAGCCGATGAGCGGCATGACATCGCCGGTGGAGCGCATGACCAGAGCGGCCTGCTGATAGTCGTAGGCGAAGGGGATCTGCCCCTGGAAGGCGCGCAATCCGAGGTACCAGGCAAGCGAGCCCAGGTCGCACAGGCCCCAGAAGACGGGGATGATGGCCGAACGCAGCGTGGTGTTCATGACACGCCGAACCCCGGTGCGTTGCTGCGGCCGTGTCCGAAGCGCCGGGTCTCCCGCTCGGTGAGAAGGCGCATCTATACCTCCAGCCCTTTCTCAAGTTCGATGGTCTTAATCAGGCCCTCTTCGACCTGAAAACGCGCCAGGGCGAGATTGATCAGGTCCGTGATCAGGGCCTGATAGGGTACGCCGGTTGCCTCCCAGAGCTTGGGGTACATGGAGATGCTCGTGAACCCGGGCAGGGTATTGATCTCGTTGATATAGGCCCTGGTCTGCGAGACCAGGAAATCCACGCGCGCCAGGCCGCTGCCGCCGATGGCCGCAAAGGCATCGCGGGCCATGAAGCGGATCTCGTCGCTCAGGCTCTTGCTGATCCTGGCCGGGATGATGAGCTCGGAGGAGTTGTCCACGTATTTGGCGTTGAAGTCATAGTATTCCCCGCCGGGGATGACCTGGCCGGGCACGGATGCCTGCGGCTCATAGTTGCCCAGGATGCCAACCTCGATCTCGAGGGCGTTCGGGACGGCCTCTTCCACCAGGACCTTGTTCGAGAAGGAAAAGGCCGAGGCGATGCCCTGTTCGAGGCCCTCGAAAGCGGCGGCCTTGGTGATGCCGATCGACGACCCCATGGTGGCGGGTTTGATGAAGAGTTCACCGTGCAAGGACGAGGCGATCTCCTCCATGACCTCTTTCCTGGCGGTCTCCCACATCCAGCGCGTGATGCAGGTGCCTTTGACCACCGGGAGTCCGGCCTGCGCCAGGATGCGTTTGGTGGCGTCCTTGTCCATGGCGATGGCCGAGGCGGCCGTGCCGCAGCCCACATAGGGGATCAGCGCCATGTCGAGCATGCCCTGAAGCGTCCCGTCCTCGCCGCGCGGTCCGTGCAGCACCGGGAAGACCACGTCCACGGCGGTCAGGTCTCCGCCTTCCAGCGCCAGAAAGCCCCGGTGGTCCGGATCGGTGGAGAGGATCACCCTGGACACGTCGCCGCGGGGTTTGCCGCGCAGCAGGTCAAAGGCCCCTTGGCCCAGGAACCAGCGGCCCTGTTTGTCGATGGCCACATACACCGGCTCGAAGAGCCTGCTGTCGAGCGCCTTGGCAATGGACGAGGCCGACACGATGGAGACATCGTGCTCGGTGGACTGACCGCCGAAGATGAGAGCTACCTTCTTTTTAGCGTTCAATGGTATCCGCCTTTCTGGATAGGGAAGATGACGATGCGTGTGCCTTCGACCTCGGCAGAGCGGGGCGCCGGTTTGATGTCAAGGACCAGGGACCGATGGATGCGGTCGCCGTCGCTGTTGCCGGAGACGGCCGGGTGCGCCGGGAAGCTGTTCTTGATCAGGCGGGCGGTGAAGGGCGAGCCGGCATCCCCGCCATGCACGATCGGCGAGCATCCCGCGGTCGAACATGCCGGCAGCGCCCGCGATGTGGCGGCGGCATCGTCATGGGTATCCGTGGGGATGCCGATTCTCATCTAGGCCCCGTACTTGGTCAGCTTGTCGGCATGCGCCATGGCCAGGGGCATGATGTCCACATGCCGGATGTGTCCCAGGCCGCCCGCCATGCAGGCCCGTTCGCCGAAGCTCGTGCAGGCGTCGACCACGATGTTGTTTGCGTGCAAGAGCAGCGGCAGCTCGTGCCAGGAATGCGACTTCAGGGCCGAGGGCGTGGAGTGGTCGCCGGTGATGACGAGTACGTCGGGCTTGAGCGCCAGGATCTCGGGCAGGACCCTGTCCACGTTCTCGATGACCGTGACCTTGGCGTCGAAGTTGCCGTCCTCGCCGGCCGAGTCGGTCTTCTTGACATGGAGGAAGAAGAAATCGTACGCGGCCCAGTTGGCCTTGAGCGCGGAGACCTCGTCCTCGATGGTGTCGCAGCCCTCGATCACGTCCATCTGCACCAGGCGCGCCAGGCCCTTGTACATGGGGTAGGTGGCGATGGCGCAGGCCTTCAATCCGTAGACCTCGGCATAAGAGGGCAGCCCCGGGTCCTTGGCGATGCCCCTGAGCGTGCAGGCATTGGCCTTGGGCTCGTCCTTGAGCAGGGCGAAGGCCTTTTCGATCCAGGCATTCAGGATGCGCGCACTCTTGGCGGAACCCTCCTGCAGGGCCTTGACCGGCAGCGTTTTCAATCCCACCTTTTGCGGATCGGTCTCGGTCAGCTTGTCGTCCAGGCCGTCGCCCTCCAGGACCAGGGCGAAGCGGTAGTCCTTGACCGGCCGGATGATGATGTCCACGTCCTCGATCTTCTTGATCACCGAGAGTTTCTCCACCAGGCGCGCGCACTCGGAGGTGGGGATGCGGCCGGCGCGGCGGTCGGTGATGGCGCCGCTGCTTGGATCGATGGTGCAGAAGTTGCCGCGGATGGCGACGTTGCGGGGGTTCAGGCTCATGCCGATGCCCAAGGCCTCCAGCACGCCGCGGCCGATGGCATGCTCCAGCGGCTCGTACCCGAAGAGCCCCAGGTGTCCGGGGCCGCTGCCCGGGGTGATGCCGGGCGCGATGGGGGTGGACAGGCCCAGGATGGAGGCGGCCGCCAGTTTGTCCAGGTTGGGCGTGGCCGCGGCCTCAAGCTCGGTCAAGCCCGCCGGCCCGGGCAGGCCGCCCAAACCGTCCATGACCAGGAGGACGATCTTCTTCTCGGAAGGCACATGCAGTTCTTTCATGAGATCAAGCTGGTTCATCGTAAAGGCTCCTTCATGTACTAACCTCAATTGCCCGTTTCAGGGACGTGCGGTATGTCTTCCTTATAACCAGATTACGCCCAAGCAATCAAGGTCTGAATCACAGGACGGGCTTGCATTGCAGGATGCTTTTCTGCATTATAAGAGGGCAGTGTCGTTTGGTAGCGATTACATCGGGGAGGCCCCATGCTTTATCTCGGGATCGATATCGGCAGCTCGTATCTGAAGCTCTGGCGCCAGGACGACGAAGGACGGCGTATCCTGACCCGCAACCTCCATCACCGCGGAGACCCGCGCCGCGCGCTCCTGTCCGAACTGGAAGAATATGAAGACGGCCAGGCCAGGCTGCTCTTCTCCGGCGCCTTGCCCGGTGATGATCTGAAAGCCTGGCGCTATGAAGGCCTCCTGGCCGAGGTCGATTATCTCAGGACCATCCACCCCCAGCGCCGTCTCCTGGTCATAGGCGCGGAAAAGATCGAATGCGTGCATTTCGACGATGGCGGCCGCATCGTCAGCTACGAGACCAACCAGGCCTGCGCCGCCGGCACCGGCTCCTTCCTGGACGAGCAGCTCAAGCGGCTGCGTTTGAGCTTTGCCGATCTCGACCGCATCCCGGTCGATGAGCATGCGCCGGTGGTGGCCAGCCGATGCGCGGTCTTCGCCAAGACCGACCTCATCCATTTGCAGCAGGCCGGGCATACGCCGGAGGCCCTGTACAACGGGCTGTGTCAGGGTCTGGTGGTTACGGGCCTGAAGAGCGTCTTCGGCGGCCGCATCCCGGACGGAGGAGACGTTATCCTCAGCGGAGGCCTCCTGGCCAACCCGCATATCCGGCACTTCATCGCCCAGCGCATGCCCCGGGCCGCCATGGCCGACAACCCCGCCTTAACACGGGCCGCGGGCCTATGTCATAAGGCGCGGCTGCACGGAGAAGATGCGGCCGGCTTCCGCCGCACCCTCTCCCTGAGCCCTGCGCCGGTCTGCGGCGCGGATGCGGGTGGGGCTTTGAGGATTGAGCGCAGCGTCTTCCCGTCCCAGCAGCTTGAACGGAGCCTGGACGCATTCGGCAACGAGGTCTGGCATACGCTTGTCCCCGGCGAAGCCCTTGAGGTCTACCTGGGCGTGGATATCGGCTCGACCTCCACCAAGGTCGTGCTCGTGGATGAGAAGGATACCATCCGCTTGGATCTCTACACGCGCACCGCGGGTGATCCCATCGCGGCCACGCGCCGGCTCTTCCATGGCATCGCGGCCCTGACGGAGTCGCTGGGGGCACGCCTCACGGTCAAGGCATGCAGCACCACGGGATCGGGACGGACGCTGGTGGGCGCCGTCATCGGCGCCGACCTGGTCATGAACGAGATCAGCGCGCATGCCGCCGGCGCCCTGGCGATCGATCCGCACGTAGAAACCATCTTCGAGATCGGCGGCCAGGACGCCAAGTTCATCCGCCTGGCCGAAGGACGGGTCGTGGACGTCAACATGAACTACGTGTGCGCGGCCGGGACAGGATCGTTCATCGAGGAGCAGGCCGGCACAATGGGCATGGCGCTGACCGAGATCGGGCCGCGCGTCATGGGCGAGGTCCCGCTCGCCAACTCGGACCGCTGCACGGTGTTCATGAACCAGGAGGTCACGCGCCAGATCGCCGCCGGTCACAGCAAGGAGCGCATCATGGCTGGCGTGCTCCTGGCCGTGTTCAAGAATTATATCCACCGCGTGGTGGGGCCGCGGCCGTACTCCCGTGATAGGATCGTGTTCCAGGGCGCCACGGCCCGCAACCAGGGCCTGGTGGCGGCGCTGGAACATCTGACCGGCGCGGTGGTTTCGGTCTCGCCCTTCTGCCATGTCATGGGCGCCTTCGGCGCGGCCCTTCTGGCCAAGGCCCGGGTCAAGGGCGCATCCGCCTTCAAGGGCTTCCACTTGCCGGAGATACGCGTCAGCGAGACGCGCTGCCGCCAATGCGAGAACTCCTGCCGCCTGACCGTGGCCGAGCGGGACGGCGAAAAGATCACCTGGGGCTATCTGTGCGGCAGGGAGGGCGGGAAGCGCAGCGGCCGCAAGTCGAATGCGGCCATGGAGGTGGTACCGGCCCTGTTGAAGCGCTACCAGAGTCCCAACCCCGCCGCCGGGATGCGTTTTTTGATGCCGGCCTTGGGCCTCAATGAAGGCTTTGCCCCCTTCTGGCAGGCCGTAGCCCTCGGCATGGGCATTGATATCGAGCTCTGCACCCCTGCGGAGGCCGCCATCCGGAAAGAGCTCTCCCATCTCGGCACCGGTGAATTCTGCTTCCCCATCAAGGTGGCCATGGCCGCCACCCAGGTGATCCTGAGAGAGAACCCCGGCGTCAGGGTGCTGCTGCCGTTTCTGATCAAGGAGGAGAAGGACCCCTCCATCCGGCCCCGCAGCCTCTATTGCCCGTTCATTACGGCCATGCCTGGCTTCTACGGCGCCGAGGTCTATACCCTGGGCATCGACCTCAGCGCCTCGCCGCGTTCCCAGGCCAGGGAGATCGAACGGTTCATGCGTTCGGCCGGGATCGAGCCGGTCCCCTTGCGCACTCTGATCGAATCCGTGGTCCAGGGGCGGCGGGCCTTGGAAAAGGCCCGGCAGGACATCCTTGCCCGGGGCCGGGAGATCCTGGAGGGTATCGGGCCGGATGAAAACGTGATCGTGCTGCTGGGCAGGCCCTACAACCTCTATCACCGCATCCTGAATCTAGGCATCCCGGAGCTGATTGAAAGCCTGGGGTACCGCGTCATACCCATGGACATCCTGCCGGACGAGGCCACGAACGCCGATGTCACGGCACGCTTCCCGGACATGTACTGGTACCAGGGCCAGCGCATCCTGAGAAAGGCGCTGGCCATCGGCAAGCATCCTCGCCTCTTCCCGGTACTGCTCTCCAACTTCTCCTGCGGTCCGGACTCGTTCATCTTGTCCTATTTCGAGGAGCTTGCCAAAGACAAGCCCTACCTCATCCTGGAACTGGACGAGCATGGGTCGGCCACCGGATACCAGACGCGCATCGAGGCCTTCCTTGACATGGTGGCGCATGCCGGGGCGGCGCGGCGTCCCGCCGCGGCGGTCCACCCCTCGCGCATCCGCTACGATATGGCCGGCATGCGCGGCAAGCGCCTCTGGATCCCGCAGATCCACCCCTATATCCCTGACCTGTGGGCCGCCATGCTGAGGCATCACGGCTATGACGCGCGGGCGCTGGGCGCCGAGACCCAGGCGCACTGCGACCTGGGCCGCTCGTTCTGCCGCGGCAGCGAATGCCTGCCGGCGGCGCTCACCATCGGCAAGTTCATCGACAACGTCAAGGACAGTCCGCACGAGGACGTGCTCATCATGCCGCGCGCCAACGGCCCCTGCCGCTACGGTCAGTACGCCACGCTGCATTCGCGGATCCTGGAGAGGGTCGGCCTTGAAAAGGCTCAGATCCTCTCGCCCACCTCGGCGGACGGCTATGCCTTCTTCACCCCCGAGATCACCCGCGCGGCCTGGAAAACCGCCTGCCTCGGCGATATGCTCTATAAGCTCCGCTGCCGCAGCGTCCCCTACCACACCAACCGCGCCCTGGCCGAACGCCTGTTCGACAACGCCCTGGCCGAGCTGTGCCGCGTGATTGAACAAGGGGGTGACTGGCGCGGCCTAGTCCGCGACCTGGTGCGCCGGCTGCAGAGGGAGATCGACTATAGAGGGCCGCGCAAGCCCCTGGTCGGCATCGTGGGCGAGATCTTCGTGCGCTTGAACCGCTTCTCGAACCAGGATATCACGCAGGTGATCGAGGCCGCCGGGGCCGAAGCTTGGCTTTCTCCCATGAGCGAATGGTGCCTCTATGTGGCCGAGCTCTTGACGCACGCGGCCGGGCCCTTGGCCAGAGCGCGCACCCTGCTCTACCGCGCCTACCTGCATCACATCGAAGGCATGGCCCACAAGGGCTTCGCCCCGCTGCTGGCCGGCCTCAAGGAACCGCCCATCCACCGCGTTCTGGAACAAGGCTCCCGTTTTCTGCCGATCGCCTTCGAGGGCGAATCCATCCTGACCCTGGGCCGCGCCAAGCTCTTTGCCGATTCGGGCGCCAGCCTGATCGTCAACTGCGCGCCGTTCGGCTGCATGCCCGGTCGCATCACCGCCTACATCTTCCAGAACAATCCGCACATCTTCACCGCGCCGATCGTCAACCTCTTCTTTGACGGCACCGGCGACAATGCCTCGCGCGTGAGGCTGTATCTGGAATCCATTGTCCAGGACCAGATCGAACGGAGGCGTCGGGACGTGAGCCCGTTCCACACCATCTTCCCGTCCCCGTCGGCGCGTGCGACGGCCGAAGACCGCCGGCCGGACGCCGAGAGAAGGCCCGAGGTGTGAGGTTGATGGGATCGGTCCTTCTCGTCTTACGTGGGGCGGGGACCATGGACCACCGGCCGCGGGTTGCGGATGGCATGCGGCACGTTCTGTGTTATAAGGTGAGCCTGACTTGATAGTGAAGGAGGAGGAGCCATGTCAGAACTCGTCACCATGACGGTTAAGAACCATGTCGCGGATGTCCGTTTCAACCGGCCGGACAAATACAATGCCCTGAGCCTGGACATGATCACCGCCATGGCCGATGCCATCGACCGGCTCTCCAAGGAAAACGCGGTGCGGGCCGTCGTGATCTCGGGCGAAGGCAAGGGCTTTTGCGCGGGCCTGGACTTCGAGAACTTCGCCGCCTTGCAGTCCCGGGAAGGCGGTACGCTGGGCGACCTCACCCAGCGCTATGGAGACCGGATCACCAACATCTTCCAGCACATCGCCTACGGCTGGAAACAGCTCCCGATGCCGGTGATCGCCGCCATCCACGGCGTGGCGTTGGGCGGCGGCTGCCAGATCGCGCTCGGCGCCGATATCCGCTACTGCACGCCGGACGCCAGGCTTTCCATCATGGAGATGAAATGGGGTTTGATCCCGGATATGAGCGCCACCCAGACCGTCCGCGACCTGGTATCCATAGACGTGGCTAAGGAGCTGATCTTCACGGGCAAGATCGTAAGCGGCGAAGAGGCCGCCCGTTTGAGGCTGGTCACCTGGGTGTGCGAGAGGCCCCATGAAGAAGCCATGGCCCTGGCCGCTCAGATCGCATCCCGGAACCCGGACGCCGTGCGGGCGGCCAAGAGGCTGCTGAACGAAGTCTGGCACGGGGATTCGGCCCGGGCCCTCTTGATGGAATCGCAAGTGGAGATGACGCTGCTGGGCACCCCGAACCAGCTCGAGGCGGTTGCCGCCAACTTTGAGAAGCGTGCGCCGGTCTTTAGGGACCCTGAGTGAGCATGCCGGTCTCCCTAAAGGGGGGCTGGCCGTGGCGGGGCAGCGATCGTCAACGGCATGCCTTGAACCGGTCAGCCGGGAGACAGACAACCTCCTATGCAGCCCGGCGGGTCTTGCGGATCAGCTGATAGATCCCGTCCGTCACGTCGCTATAGAAGCCCGAGAGGATGTGGCTGGCAACGATCTTGCCCGAGAGGGCAGCGCCGACGACGCCGCCCGGCCACAGCGACCACTGTCCGGCCATGTAGAGCCCTCGCACCGGGGTGCGGAACTGGGCCGGCTGCCTTGAAAAAGGCGCCAGGTCCGGGTCGAAGGTGAACGCGCACGAGCCGCCTTCCTTGTTGAGCGTGAAGCGGATGGTGGAGAGTGGGGTGCCCAGGTCCCAGTAGGAGACCTTGTCCCTCACCCCGGGGATGACCCTTTCCAGGCTGTGCAACAAATCGTCCTTCACCTTTTCCTTCAAGCGCCGGTACTCGTCCGGCCGGGCAGCTTCGTCGCCGCCGGTGCCCCACGTGTCCATCCAGCGGTAGTCGGTCATGGCCTGGACCGTCACGGCGCTCTTGCCCGCCGGCGCCAGTTCGTGGTTTTCGAGGCAGGGCGCGTTGATCTCGATCCAGGTGTCGCGGTGCAGGTCCTGGGCATTGACCCGCGGCTGGCCCTTGTCGACGTTTCGCGGGAGGGAGAAGGTATGGTGCACCTTCAGGAGCCTGCGCAGCTCCTCGGGATCGATGTCCAGGCCCAGGTACAGGGCCACCAGGGGCTCGGCCACCGGCGCGGCGGTGATCTTGCGGATGAAGGCCGGAGATGCCGTGCCGGCGGGAAGCATCTTGGTGTACAGGCGGATCATGTCGCCGCAGTAGACGATGTGCTTCGCGTACAGGGTCTCGCCCTGCGCGGTCCGCACGCCCAGCGCCCGAGAGCCGCTGACGATGATCTCTGCGACCATGGTCTTGAACCTGAGCTCTCCGCCGTGGGCGCGGAAGCTGCCGGCCAGGTCATCGATCAGGCTCTGGATGCCGCGCCTGGGGTACCAGTAATCATGGACCCACATGTGCCAGAATCCGGCGCCGTTGGCGGTGCTCATCCCCTGGTAGCCCGGCATCGAGAAAAATTTGAGGGCCTCCGGGTCGGTGATATACGCTCTGGCCAAGGCATCGATCTTGGTGCTGATCAGTTCCCATGCCAGGGGCAGATTCCGCATGCCGATCCCCACCAGACGCATCAGCCCGACGATCTGCTCCAGCCCCGTGGCCGTGAAGGGGATGCGACCCTTCTCCGTCGCCGATTTTATGAAGCCGCTGAAGGCCTCGATCTTGATGAACAGGCGCCTGAGTCCATCGGCCTGGTTTGGAAAGGCCTTTGCCATGGCCTCGGCCGTGCCCTTGAAGTCCGTGATGATGTGACCCATGCCGGGATACAAGAGGCGGTACCTGGCCCGCTCCCAATCTTCCGGACGGTAGAGGCCCAGCTGTTTCAGGAGCGGAAAGACGATGCCCATATTTTCGATCGACTGGTCCCCGGCGTCGAAGTAGAAGCCCTTGCGCCAGAAGCCCGCCATGAGGCCGCCCGCCTGGTGGTTGTGCTCCAGCATGAGCACGCGTCTGCCCGCGCGCGCCAGGAAGTTGCCGCACATGAGGCCGCCCATCCCGGCGCCGACGATAATCGCATCATACGTATCTTGCATGGTCTTAAGATCCTCTCGGTTGTCTGTCCTTAGGCTTCGCGTGCCTACCGATTGGGTTATAAAATTATCACTTCAATAAATCAAGGGGAATACGGACGGTGCGCGCAAAGAGCTTGAATGCTCCGGGATGATCGACGAAGGTCTGGGGCATGGATCGTATGTGCGCACATCCGAAGGCGGCGGGCGAGATCTCCCTCTTGATCAGCCGGCGCCCCTCATGGTAGGGGCTCATACGCATGCGAGGCAGACGATGAAGAGGATCTTGATCTTGCTGGTGGGGTTGGGGGTGTTGATGGCGGGACCGATTGAGGCCGCCGGTCTGGGCGTCAGAGGGTATTACTGGACGCCGGCCGTTTCCGGGGACATCCGTGTGGACGGCGCGAACCTGCGCGGAGACAGGCTCGATTTGAGAGACACCCTTGGACTGGAAAACGACCCTGTCCCCATCGTCGAGGTGTATGCCGGCGTGGCCAATCAGAACCTTACCCTGGCCTATGCCCGTGCTCGCGGCACCGGCAGGTGCACCTTGGACGATGAGATGCGTTTTGACGGCGAGCTCTACCAGGCCCGGGATACCATCAACTCGCGGCTGCTGGTGACGGTCTATGACCTTGCCTATGGCTATAGCCTCATCGCCACGCCCCTCATTGAGCTGGGCTTTTTGAGCCAGGCCAAGTTCATCGACGGCTCGATGAGCGTCAGCTCCGCGCTGAAGCCCGCCAGGCGGGAAAAGACGTTCCTGTCCCCGATCCCCATGCTGGGCGTGAATCTGCGCCTGGGGATCCTGAACTTTCTGGAGATCGGCGGGGCGGCATCCGGCGGCTATGCCCAGGCCAGGGCCTTTGAAGGCCGCGCCGAGGTGGTTTTCAAGCCGATGGCCCTGCTAGGCCTCCACGGCGGCTACCGCACCCAGGTCCTCACGGTTGACCAAAATGAGGCGCGCTTCGAGCTCAACGACTCGGGGCCTTACCTGGCGCTGACCCTGGGATTTTAGTACGAGGATGTCTGCCCGCAAGGGCCGGGTGTGGGCGCGGCGGTTACGCTCTGCCGGTCGGTGCGTTCTCAGCGTCCCGCGACGTGGAGCACGCGCGTGTGTTTATGCAGATATCTGACCAGCAGGAACAAGGCCGCGGCGCATACCAGAAGCGCCGTTGTCTCGTATTCCAGCTCAAGGCGGCCGAGCGCCAGCAGGTCCTCCACGTAGTCAACGAAGGTAAACGCGACGATCGTTCCGAAGACGGTCTGGTACTCACGCTTCAAGACGCTGCGCCAGCTGAACGCGCGCTGTGACGGGGTCCAGAGGGAGAGCCTCGGGAAAAAGGCCGGCGTAATTTTCGCCCAGTTGAGGTAGCGCTCGCCGAAGCGTCTCACCAGGAAGGCCTCTTCGGCGCAGGCGACCCGCTCGTAGAGCAGGCAGCAGGCCAAAAGACCCACCACGGTCAGCCATAAGCTCCCGGTGGCGAGCAGGAATCCGGTCAGGATAATCCCATTGGCGAGATAGAGCGGATGGCGGACGATGGAATACATCCCGGTGGCATTCAATTCATCAGCCACCTGGCCCTTCCTCGTGTTACGGCCGGACGTCCGCCGGGGGACGAACCCGACGGTCGCCATGCGGAGCGCGACGCCTGATGCGCTGATGCCGAAGCAGAACCAGTCGAATATATCGTCCACGAAATCGCCGTAGCGGATCTCGATCCACTCGGAGTCCTGCAGCGCGAAGATGATGGCCGGGACAAGGAAGAGAAACACATAGCCCCGGTAGCGGAAGAGCGTTTCACCTTGTTTCTGAATGCTGTCGCGTATCATCATGGGTGCCTCCTGTTCAGCCTCATCAGGCATGTGGACGAATCAACACATGCATGTTCCAGCGAACCGTTCTGATGAAACTATGGTTTTGTTGATACGGTTAAGGATTAACCCGCTCGTGGGGATTCCCTCGGATGCCAATACCAGAACTCGGTTGGATATTGCAAGGATGCTTTTCTTCTCGGTCAGGCGCAACTTCAGGTCAAGGGTTCAGACCTTTGTGCATGCCTCCGCGTGGCACCCGGTCCTGGCCAGGTAGAAGGGGGAAAGCGCGATCAGGCCGAGGCTGAGGATCAGCAGGGCCTGGCCCAGGCCGAGATGATCGGCGATGACGCCGATCGTAAAGGCCATGATCGCGGTATAGAGCGCGGTCACCAGCGAGCGCACCGACAGGGCGGTCGCCAGGATCTCGCAGGGGACCGTATCGCTGACATAGGTGACGCTGATGGGCGAGCGCAGGTTCTGGATAATGAAAATGCCCGTGAACAGGATGACGGCCGTCAGATTGAAGCCACAGAGATAGCTCAGGCCGCAGATGCCCCCCAGGACAAAACCCGTGAGCATGGTGAGGTTCAAGGGCCGGGCTAGGGTTTCAAATCGCTCCGTAAAGTCGCCCGCTCGCCGGCTGGCCTGGGAGGTCATCAGATAGATGCAGAAGTAGACGAGACCCAAGAGCACGGCCGAGCGCTGCTTTTCCTGCAGGGATATCAGCAGGGGCAAGCCCAGGGCAAGGCTCTTGATCATGGGCTGCAGGAAATCCTTGACCGCATTGTAGAACCCGTCGTAGATGCAGACGTTGGTGGTGGCCCTGAAGACCCCTTGGCCGCTCAGCGACAGCTTGAAGCTCAGCCAGACCGCCAGGAAGCTCTTCCGGATACTGCCCGATGTATGGATTTCTCCGTCGAGCTCTGGCGGGTAGGACAGCATCAGGAAGAGGTTGAGGACATAGGGCAGGGTCGAGATCAGGAAGACCACATCGTAGCGGCCGCTTATGAATACGATGGCAGCCGCGATCAGGGCCGAGACGGCCGAGCCCCGCTGAGACCAGGCGCGTGTATGGCCATAGTAGTCCACCTTCTGATTCTGCCAGCCTTGCATGGTGAGGTACTCGAAGATCATGGCCTTGTGGGTGCCGCCCCGGAAGGCCTCGCCAAAGGCAAAAAAGCTCATGCCGAGCATCAGCAGCCAGAAACCGTGTGCGTAGTAGAAGATCAGGAAGGAAACGATATAGGCCACGAATGACTGCACCATGGTGCGCCGCCGCCCCATGGCATCGGCTATGACGCCGGTGGGCACCTCCAGCACGTTGGTCATGATCTCCCGGTAGGCGTAGAGCGTGCCGATCATGGTGAAGCTCAAGCCCTTTTCCAGCAGGAAGAGGATCAGAAAGGGCTCAAAGAGCTTCAGGTTCTTCAGAAACCCGTAGGCGCTGAACTTCGCGTACTGGAGATCCTTTCGGTATGTGCCTGCCATGGGTCATCTATGGGATTCGCCGTCTGTTTCGTCAATCCCCAAAAAGCGGAGGTCATCCAGGTGTTTCCGGCTGGCGGCGGGATCTCTGGACAACCGGGATTCCATTGCGACGGCCTCCATTTCGTGGATGAGCGCCGTGTCTGCAGATGGATCCGCGCCGCGGGCCCAGCCTTGAACCGTTCTCGATGCCGGGAGGTGATCCCGTGGTGGGGCCATGATTCTCTTACGGCCGTGTGTTCTGCATGATCTCCACCACGGCCTGGATGGAATCGGTAACGGTGAAGATGGAACGGTCCTCGGGGCTGATCATGCTGCCCTCCAGCATGGTGTTCTCGACCCAGTCCACCAGGCCGGACCAGTACTCCGAGCCGAAGAGGACCACCGGGAAGGGTTTGATCTTGTCGGTCTGGATGAGGGTCAGGGCCTCGAAGAGCTCGTCCATGGTGCCGAAGCCTCCCGGGAAGATCACATAGCCGATGGCGTACTTGACGAACATGACCTTGCGGATGAAAAAATAGCGGAAGCTCAAGTTTACATTGGTATAGGGATTGAGCTTCTGCTCGAAGGGCAGCTCGATATTGAGCCCGACGGACTGACCGCGGGCCTCGAACGCGCCTTTGTTGGCCGCCTCCATGACGCCGGGCCCGCCGCCGGTGATCACGGCCAGGCCCTGGCGCGCCAGCTCCCCACCCAGCTTGTCGGCCAGGGTATAGTACTTGTCGCCCGGTTTGGCTCGCGCCGAGCCGAAGATGGTGACGGCCGGGGGCAGGTTCGAGAGCGCCTCGATGCCGTCCACGAATTCGGCCATGATGCGGAAGATGCGCCAGGATTCCTCGGGGCTGATCTTTTCGATAACATACTGCTCGTTCTTCATCATTGCTCCTCAGTAAGGCATTCGTTTTGCTTATCGGCAAAGTATGCTATCAGGAATACGATGAAGAAGGACATTGTTGATCTGCACATCCACACCGCCTATTCCAGTGACGGCCGACACACGCCCGCCGAGATCATGGTCATGGCCGCAGCCCGTGGGGTGAAGACCCTGGCCTTCGCCGACCACATGGCGGTGGATGCCGTGGCCGAGGGCCTGGAGCTCTCGGCGGCGGCAGGGCTGGAATTCTTTGCCGGCCTGGAATTCTCGACCATGCACGCCGCCACGGAATACCATCTCCTGGCCTACGGCTTCGATCCACAGGATCATGTGCTGCTGGACTTTCTCTCCCATCACTGCGGCCGTGTGTGGGAGCAGACCGCCGTGACGCTCCAGCGTTTCCGGGACAAGGGTTTCGACGTGGAGATCGAAGACGTGGATGGCTGGGGTTGCTCCATCCCCTCGGGTGTCACCTTTCTGGAGGCGCTCAGGCGCCGCAACGCCGATGATCCCCGGCTGCAGCCGTATCTGAGCGGGGCTAAAGCGGATGCCCCATACTTGAGCTTCTACATCGACTATCTGCGCACCGACTTGGGGGTTGGCCTGCGCCGCTATCTGCCCGATCTGGTCCAAACCCTGCACCTCTTCCGGGACAGGTCCGTGCTGGTGCTGGCCCACCCGGGCAGGATCGAGCGCTCGCTGCTGGCAGGGCTCAAGGCCGAAGGCCTGGCGGGCATCGAGGTCTTCAGCACCTATCATGACGAACCGCTCGAGGCCATGCTCTTGGACCTGGCCCAGGACCTCGATCTTGCCGTCAGCGCCGGCTCCGACTTCCATGGACAGCTCATCAAGCCCGGGATCGCGGTGGGCGATGTGCGCGGGGCGCCAAGCCAGTCTTTGCTGGGGATGCTCAGGGAAAGCTCCGGGGCGCGCAACCGAGAAGCAGAGGCTTGACTTAACCACGCGAGCTATTATAAATGGAGATACGCTCATCTTTGACAGTTCTTGATACAATAATCCATTCTGAGTAGAAGGGGGGTGAATCGATGAAGAAGAATCTATTGGTCATTTCTATCATGCTGGTCCTCGCTCTTGCGCTGGGCGGTTGCGCGACCAAAGGCGACCTCGAAAGGGTGCAGGCGCAGGAGATGGAGATCGGAGCAAGGGCCGACCAGGCAGCCAAGGATGCCGAGGAAGCCAAGGCGGCTGCCAATGCAGCCACGCTGAAGGCGGAAGAGGCCGCAGCCCGCGCCGAGAATGCCATCAAGATGGCTGAGGAAAGGGAGAGGCTGGCCGATGAGAAGATGAAGTCAGCTGAAGCCCTTTTCCAGAAATCAATGAAGAAGTAAGGCGGCTTAACCGAGAACCGCAGGCTTGCCGTTTGAGGACACAAGGAAAGGAAGAGGCTGGGTGAGAAGACCTACGCCTCTTTTTTTTATCTAGTATGGACGCCTTGATGGAGGGCGGTATCCTTCAGGGCGATGAGTTGTTGTCTGTATCTCGCCGTACGCTCTGCCGCACGGGGAACTCAAAGAGTCCCTTGATTCGCAGGCGCAGGGTGGCGGGATATCGGTCTGACAACCGCTCGAGCTGCCGCATGTCGATGTGTTCCATCTCCAGCTCATCCGCGGCAGGGATATGCTGATGGAGGTAGGCGGTATCGAGCAGGGCCTTTTCCGGCGTTGCCATGCTGACGCCATTGATGGTCGTATAGCCATGGAAAAGCCGGGGGGCGATGCGCGAGAATTCCATGGTCACGCCCTGATAACCGATGCTGCGTCCCTGGCCAACAGCCGTATGAAGCGTCACCACGCTGCACACGTCGGGAGATTGCAGGAGCACGCCGTGATAATTCAGGGCCCACTCGCATGATATGTATGCCGGCGGCCTTAAAAAGCAGGCCACGGCTTCGACGGAAGGCATTCCATAGAGGAATGCGTTGACATAGGTGCCCCGGGCAAGGCGGAGAATCAATCCATCCTGTGCGGCCCGATAGAGGAAAACCCCGGTGTGGGGCGCTATCTTTTCGGCGTCCTGGGCGCGGAACAGGGGGGGCAACTGCTTCAGTCGCTGGATGGTTGATTTGTCAGCCTTCATATCCGAGGGAGCGGTTGTCCATGCCCTGGGCCTGCAGGGCGGCGGTCAGGGCCTTGAGGGTATCGGTCAGGGTCTTGAAGTTGTCGCTGCGGTAGAGTGCATAGATATTCTTGGGGATGAAGCGTGGCAGATCGCTCACGATGGCCTCAATGATTTCCTTTGAGGACGATTCCTGTTGGAAATAGTCCGCCTTGCGAGCCGGGACAAAGGGGCTCCGGTACATATCGAGCTTTGATCGCGTCAGATCCCAGGATGGGGCAATCCTCAGACGCTCAATGA
Organism: Deltaproteobacteria bacterium; assembly: GCA_029574005.1. Classification (GTDB taxonomy): domain Bacteria; phylum Desulfobacterota; class Desulfomonilia; order UBA1062; family UBA1062; genus JAKQBR01. Next base: position 25,133 of record JAKQBR010000339.1, read on the forward strand.
GCCACCAGATATCATAGATGTCCCGTCCTTTCAGATAGTGCCGCTCGAAAAGGGCCCTGGTCTTGTCGGACAAAAGCTCATCGGCGGTCTGCGCCACCACGATGCTGCTCGAATACGGCATGACCAGCTTTCCGCTGGAGAGCATCCCGGCGACTGGCGGCAGGTCGCGAAGGATGACCTTCTGCGTCGCCGGCGCGCGGCCGGGTTTGAGGATTTCGAATTCCAGCTTGATCGCGATGCGCTCGCGTTGTGTTTGGGGCTGGAAGATGTAGAATACCTTGACGGCCTCTTCCCGCGTCCTTTTCGGCTCCTGTTCTGAGACTCCCGGACCGAACTGGGCAATACAGGCATTGGCGGCACGCGTAAACACCTTTTTGAGGATCGCCCGGATCTGGTCGGGGGACAGCGATGTAACAAAATCGAGGTCCTCAGAAAACCTCATCCCGCCGTAAATCCAGCGCAGCGCCGTACCACCCTGGAAGTAGATCGCCTCGGAACCGGAGACGGCATAGAGGCTGTCCAGCAGGTGGATCTGGAGGATCTCGGCGTTGCGGACCAATCTCTCGCTATACATGTGCGGCCCCTGATATGATTGCATTAATATACATATTTGTATAATAATGTCAACGCTTGGGGCGCATAGCTGACGTGGATCGTGTCCCTGTGCGCAGGCGCAGCAAGGGGGAGCGCCCCTTCCCGGTTATCCTGCCTTATGTGACCTTGCCGCATACAGCGTGCTCTTTATGATGTTGGGGAGAATCCTTCTCAGGTAGGCAATGGCATTGCGCGGCGGTTTTCTTCCATCGGGCGCCTCCTGAAGCGTCAGGGCCCTTTGCGCGCAGGTCCCCACGCACAAGCCGCACCCGAGGCAGCGGGCCATATTATAGGTGCGACTCTTGCGGGAAGGGTCCACCGTGATCGCCCCGGTTGGGCAGATATGCGCGCATGCCCCGCACGCCTTGCAGAGTGCAGCCAAATGCTGCGGCCGGAAATGCGGCGGGGCGATCATGGTCGATGCGCCGAACTGCTTGGTCATGCGCAGCATGTAGCAGCAGCAGCTGCAGCATGAGCAGCACACGTTGGAGCCCGCGAGCGAATCCACGTTGTTCACCCAGGTCACCAAGCCGTGCGCCTCGGCATTTCTCTTGATGTCCAGCGCCTCCTGTTTATCGACCCGGCGCATCCGCCCTTTTTGTATCATCTGTTCGGCCACCGCCCCCATCATGAGGCATGTCTCCAAGGGCTTGCCGCAGGCCTCGCCTTTCAGATCCATGGTCAACCGGCATTGGCAATAGGTTACGGAGAAAGTCTTGAAGGGGTCCATGATCTCTTCCAACTTATCGGAGGGCCAAACCCGGGCGTCGGAGGCAATGCTCTCGTTGACGGGCAGGAACCGCACCACTTCGGCCGGGGGCTTGGTGTAATCGGTCATATAGCCGGTATTGTAGAGCTTATCGAACAGCACCGCGAAACGCTCGTGCCATGGGGTGAGCTTCTCGCGCGAATTGCGGAACAGGATGTTTTCCATCGTGCCCGGAAAGAGCGGTACGAAAAAATAGCTTTCATTGCCACGTGGGCCCATGCCCATGATGATGCATTTTTCATCACTGAGCCGTCTGAGGATGTTCGCGGTCTCATCGACGGGGCGGTTGATCGACTTGGCGATTGACCGGGCTTTCTTGCCCAGGCGAAACGGTTTGATATGTCGCATCACCTCGGCCTCGTCCGCATCGAACATATGCCCGACCAGGTCGATCAGCTCATCGCACAAGGGTGGCCCCATCAGCCATGGGCTGGTGTAGTTTTGGGCTATTTCAAGGTATGCCGGTGGAACATCGCTGTATTCATGGATCCTCCGAACGTGCACGGCCCTTTCGCTGGGCCTTTCCGGTCTGATGGTCTTTTCCGACATCCGTTATCCCCTCTGCCCTCTGACGGCGGGAGGTACCTCCAGGATGGCACAACTGCCATTGGTCTCGGGCATTGATTAGATTAGGGTACTGATACAGAAAAAGAAGCGTGATTTGCAAGTTAATAATTATGGTTCATCCTGCGGAAGCGTACTTGCAAGAAGAAGGTAGAGGACATACATGTTCGATCTGATTCTTAGCGAAGGAAGCAGAAAGGAACAGAGGTATGTCGACTACGAGTTTATTGTACCATGCGTTTGGGGTGGTTGGATACCACCATGTGAAGAGTGAGTATACAGGGGGAGC
>JAKQBR010000341.1 GCA_029574005.1 Deltaproteobacteria bacterium
CCACCGCTCAAGCAGAAGCCTTGACATTGCGCGTCATGCCAGACCGGCTTGAGCATGAGGAAGAAATACCTCAGCTCACGGAAGTCTTTGCCGATTCGGCATGGGCCATTGGCCCGTATTGTAACACACACCGGCCCCTGACTCCCCAAGATGAATGAAAAACCACCGAACCAGCGGCGTTCTCGCGCCCAAACGCCCCGGCGGCATAACAGGTACGATATGGGCCGGAGAATATTTCCTCGCTGCCATATTGAATCGCATGGTCGCTCCCAAAAGCGAGCAGGCCTTGGCCGACTGGTGTCGCGCTACCGCCATCGGCGCCTTGCGGCCAGTGCATATCGACGAACCGGACAGCGGACGCTCCGGGGCTGAGAGAGAAAACATCTCCTGATCGTCTGCCACACTTCCGTACCGATCGCCTGCCCAAGACAGGGACTTTATAGGCCAAACGCCGCTTTCTCTCGATATCCGGACCCCAGGGTATATGAAAAATGCAACCTTTTTGTGCGGCGCATAATTTTTTTGCTCGACTTGTGCAGTGCACAAAGATATATGCCCTGGCCATGACAGCGCTACGCATGATCAGAAAATACAAGAACCGGCTGCTGTACGACACGGCCACCTCCAAGCTGATAACCTTGAAGCAGCTCTCCGAGATGCTGCGGGAAAACTGCAACATCCGCATCGAGGACAACGAATCGGGCAAGGACATCACGCGCCTGACCATCCTGCAGATGCTGCTCGACCTGGAGAAATCAGGCAAGGGCATCATCAATCTGCTGCCCGATCTCGTGGCCTCGTTCCTGAACCTGCCCCGCCTTGACATGCTGGGCGTGCTCAAAGACCTGGTCCGGAAAAACCAGCGCGACAAGGAGCTGGGGCGGGCCTGGGCCAGGCAGCTGATCCACGAGACCACCCTGGCATCCCTGATCCCGCTGGACAAGGAAAAGCAGATCGTGGAAGAGATCGCCCTACAGCTCGACAAGCTCTACGAGACCCTCCTGGAGACCCTGGAGCAGGCCGTACAGGAACGCGGCCCGATCTTCAACAACCTCTTTGACGACGATCCCCATTCAACCACGCAATCCAAACACCATAAGGAGTGAGTATGCAGCGATTCGCCGATCTGGTTACCAGGCACCCGCGCACGATCCTGGTCGTGTCCGTACTACTGGCCGTCATCGCCGGGCTGGGCGCCATCAAGACCCCCATCAACTATGACATGTTCTCCTACCTGCCCAAGGACGTGGATTCCATCAAGGGTCAGTTCATCATGACCGAGCAGTTCAAGAGCGCGGACACGGGCTATGTGCTGCTCAAGACCACGAACACGGCCGAGGTCCTCAAGGTCAAACAGGATCTGGCCGCCATCGACGGCGTGGCGCATGTGGGCTGGATGAGCGATATCGTGGACCCTTCCGTGCCGGACGTGTTCATCCCGCAGGAGCTCATCGCCCTGTTCAAGAAGGGTGAGCACGCCCTGCTGCACATATCGTTCGCCGACGTGGCGGCGTCCGACCGGACGCAGGCCTCAGTCGCCGCCATCAAGGCCTACCTCAAGGCCGACCAGGCCTTCACCGGCATGCCGGTCTTCCTCTACGAGCTCAATGAGATGGTCAAGGATCAGGAGGTCAAGTCCGTGCTCACGGCCGTGATCCTTTCGGCCCTGGTGACCGGCATCGCCACGGGCTCGGCGACCGTCCCCATCCTGTTCCTGCTCGCCATGGGCCTCGGCATCATCTACAACATGGGCACGAACTACTTCCTGGGCCAGATATCGTACCTCACCAAGGCCACGGCGGCCGTGATCCAGTTGGGCGTGACCATCGACTTTTCCATCTTCCTCATGCACCGCTTCCGCGAAGAGACCCACCACACCGACGACAGGCGCGCGGCCATGGCGCACGCCATCCAGCGCACCGCCGGCGCCATCATCCCCTGCGCCTTCGTGACCATGGCGGGCTTCCTGGCCCTGGCCACCATGCGCGTCAAGCTCGGCGCCGACATGGGCATCGTCATGGCCAAGGGCGTGTTCTTCGGGCTCTTGAGCACCATGATCATCCTGCCGGCCCTGACCCTGGTCTTCGAGCGCTTCAGCGCCATCCGGGACGTCAAGGGCCTGATCAGGCCCATGACCCACGCCGCCCAGCGGCTGGTCAAGTACCCCCTGACCCTGACCGTGATCTTCGCGGTCCTGTTCGTCCCCACGGCCTATATCCGGCAGCATTCGAACCTGTCCTACGACATGCAGGACATCATACCCCAGAACCTCAAATCCATGCAGGCCGTGAAGACCATCCAGGATTCCATGGGCTCGATCCAGATGACCAACATCCTCTTTCCGGCCCAGACCCCCCGCTGGGTCCAGAAAAAGGCCCTGGACGAGATCGCCAAACAGCCGGGCGTGATCCAGGTCCTCTCGCTGGAAAGCCTGGTCGACCCGGCCATCCCCGCCTCCTTCATCCCGGAGCAGGTGAAATCGCGCTTCACCAAGGGCGGCTACACCCTGGCCATGGCCAGGCTCGATGTCCTGCCCGGCTCGGATGAAGGCAACGCCCTGGTCGGCAAGATCCGGGCCATCCTGGCTGAGGAGAACATCACCGGGGCCCTGGTCTCGGGCGACGCCCCCATCTCCAAGGACATGACCGACCTCTCGGCCGCGGACCTGGTCAAGGTCGATATCGCCGGGGTCTTGAGCATCCTCATCATCGTCACCATCGTCTTTGCCTCGTTTTCCATCCCGGTGGTGCTGGTGGCCGCCATCCTCCTGGCAATCCTGGTCAACGTGTCCATCCCGTACCTCTTCGGGCACTCGATACCCTACATCACCTTCTCGTCCATTACCGCCATTCAGCTCGGCACCTGCGTCAACTACGCCATCTTCCTCATGACCCGCTACCGCGAGGAACGCATGAAGCACACCGCCAGGCACGCCATGGTGTTGAGCCTGGTCGGCACGGCACCGGCCATCATCACCGCCGGGCTGTGCCTCTTCTGCGCCACCATCGGCATGGTGTTCATCAGCGATGTCAGCATGGTGCAGTCGCTCTCGCTCATGATCGGCCGCGGGGCACTGCTGGCCGTGGTAATCACGCTGATCCTGCTGCCGGGCGTCATCCTGACCTCCGACAAACTCATCTGCGCCACCAGCTACGGCTGGAACAAAGCTAAAAAGGAGTAGACCATGAAGAAATGCATCCTCACCCTGTTCATCCTCATGATGCTGGGCTTCAGCGCCCAGGCCCAGACCCTGTCCCGCAACGAGACGGTCTACGTAACCCTGGACTCCCAGGGCAAACCGCAGAAGACCGAGGTGGTCACTTGGCTGCGCACGGACGGCAAGGGCCCTTCACAGGACGCCGCGCTCCTCAAGGACGTCAAGAACATACGGGGCGCCGAGCCCCCCGTGCAGTCGCCGGACGGGAAGATCACCTTCGCCGCCCCGGCCAAGGACATCTTCTACAGCGGCACCACGGCCAAGACCCTGCCCGTGGGGGTCGCCATCCGCTACCGCCTGAACGGCCAGCCCGTGAAGCGCGAGGCCATCAACGGCCGGAGCGGCAGGCTGGAGGTCGCCATCGACCTCAAGAACCAGGCCCGCATGCCCAGGCAGTTCACCTACAAAGAGGTGGGCACCGGCAAGGTGAAGGTCGCCCGGGAAGAGATCCCGGTGCCCTTTATCGTCATGGTCAGCATGGACCTGGATATCGAGCAGTTCAATAACGTGGTGGCCCCGGACGGCGCCTTTGCCGTGGTGGGACGCACCATGAAGATGAACTGGATCGCCTTCCCCTTCCCTGACCACTCCATCAAGCTCACGGCCGACATCGTGAATGCCAGGATGCCCGCGATCATGTTCACGGTGATCCCCAAGTTCCCGACCCTGCCCGAGGTCGACGTCGAGTCCAAGCTGAACCAGATCTACGGCGGCGTGGACACGCTCGGCGGTTACCTGGTCAAGCTCGAAGACGGGGCCAGACAGTTGAACGGCGGCCAGAAGATGATGCTGGACGCCCTGGAACAGGTCAACGACGGCACCGGCAAGCTCATCCTGGCCTCCAATGCCCAGATCGAGATCACGAACGGCGCCATCAAGATCAACGAGGGCATGTCGGAGAAATTCACCCCCTTGACCAAGGTCCCGCTGGTTTCCGGCAAGGCCGGCGAGATCAAACACTACCTCGATATACAGAAGGAGCTACTCCAGCTGGCCACGCAGGGCGGTCCGTTCTCGGAAAAGATCCTGGCCTTCCTGAAAGAGCAGGGCAAGGAAGCCCCGCCGGTGGCCGAGTTCCCGGGTATCAAGGTCACCACCGACGGCATTACCAAGCTCCATGACGGCTCGAAGCAGATGATCGACGGCGCCAAGAAGCTCGAAGACGGCTCGAAGCAGCTGGCCGATGCCCTGGGGCAGTTGAAGAAACAGGGCACGGACGCCATGAAAAAGGGCATCATCGATGGCGCCGACCCGCTGGTGCGCAAGCTGGCCTCGGTTGAGGTCGCCAAAAAGATGGCCGTGGAATACGACCGCTTCGCCGGCAAACCAGGTACGGTCAAGAGCTCGGTCGAGTTCATCATGAAGACCCCTGATTGATCGTCCCGTATGGTTACACGGCCTTTGCCCGCATGCAAGGCCGTGATTTTCCCACCCCACCGTCCGTGGGCGCCCCGTCATCCCATGGCGTCCACGGGCGGCATCAATCTTTTTCCTTGACAGGGGGGTATTTGTCGCGTAGGGGTGATGCCTAATCTGAGATGCGAGTATATCGAACTGATCAAAAATCCCGGCAAGCAATCCGCAACACATCCTTGGTGCCGCAATTCTTCCTCGGTGCATGATATGCCTCGCTTTTTCAGAAATACGCAAGAGGTCCCTCTCTCTTTGCCGGGAAAGGGGCTGACAAGAAGGGGTTTTCAATGGCAAAAGGAACAGTGAAGTGGTTTAACGAACAGAAGGGTTTTGGTTTCATCACGGAAGACGGCGGCAAGGATGTTTTCGTGCATTTTTCCTCCATCAAGCAGGAAGGCTTCAAGTCCCTCCAGGAAGGCGACCGGGTAACGTTCGATGTCACCCAGGGTCCCAAGGGGCCTCAGGCTTCAAATGTCATCAAGTCCTAGGTAAGACTTGGCGGGGCGGTTTTGAACCGCCCCTTTCACCTCGATTCATACTAAAAAACCGCACCTTTGTCTTAAACGGGCATGGTATGCAGCGGCTGGTGATAACCGTCGGCCTCTCCCCATGTGGCGGCGGTGCATTACGGTCATAAGGGAAAATCCATGGCGAATAAATCACGACATACGTTCAAAAAGAACGAACGGGAAAAGGACAAGCGCGCCAAACGCATGCAGAAAGAAGCCCGCAAGGAAGAAGCCAAGAAGATCAAGGCCGAGGCCGGTCCCTACACCGGCGACGGCGATCCGGACATCGCGGGTATCGTGCCGGGCCCGCAGCCGCGACCAGAGGAAGATTGGTAGGAAGGAATCCAGAATGCGGGAGTCGGGGGTCAAAATACGATCCCGAGGCAAAATGCTAAGGCACGATGCCTGTTCCTTTGCGCCATCGGCGCATTACCCCCACCGACCTGCCGACTTTTAGATCTTCTCGTCCTTCACTCCGACTTCTGATTTCTGACCCCTGACTTCTATTTTCCGGCCTTCCAATCCCTGAGTTCCGTTTCAGCCTTCCTTATTCCGACTCCTGACTTCTGATTTCTGACTCCTGCATTCCCCCCCCTCCCGCTGGGGCCTTCAGCAGGGCGCAGACCTGCAGCGGATCGATAAAGGCCCCCTGGCGCTCAAGGTGTTCGCGGTACTCCACCAGCTTTGCCAGCACCTTGACGGCCTTGGCCGAGGTGGTATAGGGGTAGGACGCGCCCTTGATGACCTGGGGAAACTCCATGAAGGTGGTCGATACGATCGGCTTCTTGTAGGTCTTCATGAAATGCGCCAGCAGGGCGGAGATCAAGTCGTCCAGGAGTTCGAGGATCGCCGGCAGGGCATCATCCCCGCGGGAGGACAGCCGTGCAGCGGACCTGACGGTATCCGCCAGGGTCCGGCGGAGTTCGGCCCCGGAAAACAGGATCTCGTTGAACCGCTCCAGGGTTTGGGTGTCCGAGCCGAAGAATTGTGCCGCAAGGGGCAGGACCGGCTCGGTCATGGCCCTGATCGCGGCGAGGTCTCCCGCCGACAGCGCCGCGGCGAAGACGTCGGCCAACCCCTCCAGGCCCTGGAGGTTTGAGAGCATCTCCGGGATGCGATGGATGAAGAGCTGGGTGCTCCTGGTCTTGTCGAGGATATCGCCGAAACCGGCCAGGCTGCCGAAACCCATGAAGATCAGGGCGTCGATCTCGGAGAGTTCAAGCACGATCCGGGGCGCCAGGTAATAGGCGATGAAGTTGCGGTCCCCGGCCGGATCGACCGGGTTGCCGTGGCTCCAGCGCGGCGGAAAGATGCCGCTTAAGGCCTCGATGCTCATGGCGGGAAGCTCCGGCACCTCCAGCCCCTCGCGGGCGCAGTCCTCGGTGCAGATCACGCCGTAGCTGCCGCCGCCCGTGATAATGCCGACATTGCGGCCCCTGGGCAGGGGCTGCGTCAGAAGGCCGATGGCCGTGTCGAGCAGCTCCTCGGGCGAATCGACGCGCAAGACGCCCGCCTTCTTCATGGCCTTGTCGAAGATCTCGTCGCTGCCGGCCAGGGACCCGGAATGCGACCGGATAGCCTTGGCCACGGCCTCGGAACGCCCCGGCTTGTAGACGATGACCGGCTTTTGAAGCGTCACCTTGGCCACCTTTTCCAGGAAGCGCTGCCCGTCGGCCAGGCCTTCGATATAGGCCAGGATGACCTTGACGCCGTCATCGGCCCCGAAATATTCGATATAATCCTCGAGCTGGATATCGGCCGCCGGTCCGCAGCTGACGTAATGCCGGAAGCCAAGGCCGCGGCCATAGGCCGAGACCACGAGCGAGCCGCCCACATTGCCGCCCTGGGTGACGAAGGCCGCCGGGCCGTCCATGGAAGGCAGGGCGAACATGTAGGCCGAAAGCCCGGCCGGCGCGCTCCACATGCCCATGCAGTTGGGCCCCACGAAACGCAAGTCGCCTTCGCGCGCGATCCTCAGCACCTCGTCCTCCAGCCTGCGGCCCTCCTCGCCGGTCTCGCGAAATCCGGCCGAGATGATCACGCCGGCCTTGATGCCCTTGGCCACGCATTCCTCCATGGCGGCCGGGACCTTGGGCGCCGGGATGACGAACACCGCCAGGTCGATCGGCCCCGGGACATCGGCCACGCGACGGTAGGCCTTGCGCCCCAGCACCTCTTGCTCACGGGGGTTGATGGGGTAGACCGGGCCCTTGAAGTGATTGAGCACACTGGCAAAGGTGGAATTGCCCCATTTGTTCCAGTGGTTGCTCGCGCCGATGACCGCCACGCTCTGAGGATTGAACAAGGGATCCAACGCTTGGACAATGTCCCCCATGACAGATCCTCCCATTCCATTGAATGTTTCCCTAGCTACATGATTCTTGAAAAAAAGGGAAGGACTTATGCTCCGGGCGGCGCCAGAAGATCGACCAGGTCTTGCCGCGAGAAGGTCTTGAGCAGGCCGGGGTCGTCTTCCTTGACGATGTCATCCATGAGGCCGCGTTTGCGCGCGATGATGGCCGCGATCTTCTCTTCCAGGGTGCCCTGGGTGACGAGCTTGAAAACCTGTACCCCGCGGGTCTGGCCGATGCGGTGGATTCTGTCCGTGGCCTGGTTCTCCCTGGCCGCGTTCCACCAGCGGTCGTAATGGATCACCACCGAGGCGGCCACCAGGTCGATGCCCGTGCCGCCCGCCTTCAAGCTGCCGACGAAAACCCGGCAGGCCGGATCGGTATTGAAGCGCTCGATGAGTCGGCCACGGCCGGTGCTCCGGCCCGTCAGGGTCACGTGCTCGATTGCCGATTGCTCCAGGTGGGCCTTGATGATCTCGATCATATCCAGGTACTGGCTGTAGACCACGACCTTCTGCCCGCTCTCCAGGGCCTCGGAGAGGATCTCCTTAAACAAATCCCACTTGCCGCTGTCATAGCGCTCGTATTCGCGGGGTACGCCCTGCACCAGCGCCGGGTGGTCGCAGATCTGCTTGAGGATGTTCAAGAGGGCGAAGATATGGAGGTAGGGCACGGGCTCTCTCCCCTCACGCAGGGTCTGCAGCAGGGCCTCGCCCCGCGAGGCGATCGCCTCGCGGTAGAGCCCGACCTGATCTTCACTCAAGAAACAGGTCCGCTCGTCTTCGATCTTTTCCGGCAGCTCGGTGAGCACGGTCTTCTTCAGGCGCCGCAAGGTAAAGGGCGAGATCAGCCTGCCGAGCTCCTCGCGCCGTGTGTCCGCAAGGCCTGCCCCTCCGGCCTCGACATAGCGCCTCCGGAAGGTCTCGTCATCGCCCATATATCCCGGCATGACAATGTCCATAAGGGCCTTGAGGTCCTCGATCGTGTTCTCGATCGGCGTGCCGGTCAGCCCCAGCTTCATATCCGCGTTCAGGGCCCGGGAGGCCTTATATACCGCGGTCTGGGGGTTCTTCAGGTACTGGACCTCGTCGAAAACGGCCAGGCCGTACTTCACACCGGCCAGGGCTGATGCGTCCCGGCGCAGGATGCCGCAGGAGGTCAGGATAACGTCGTGAGAGGCGGCCGAGACAAGCTCGCGCTCCAGCCCATGGTAGACCGCGGCCCGCAGGTCCGGTGCATGCGCCTTGAGTTTAGCTTCCCAGTGGCTCAAGACCGTGGTGGGACAGACGACCAGATACGGGCCGCCATTGGCGCCGCTGATACGCAAAGCCGCCATCAGGGCCATGACCTGGTGGGTCTTGCCCAGACCCATATCGTCGCACAAAAGCCCTCCGAAACGGTTCTCATGGAGGAACCACAGCCACTGGACACCGAGATGCTGGTAGGGCCACAGGGCCGATGCAAGCCCGGTCTTTTCCGGCAGCGGGCGCGAAGGCCGCAATTCCAGCAACGTCTTGACGAGCTCGGCCCTGCCGCCGTGGGCGACGCCGAGCGGGCCCGGAGAAAGCGCCGCGAGCTTCAAGAGCTCGAGCCGTGAGACCTTCAGGCCATCCGGGCCGCTCACCCGGTCATCCCCACCGGCCAGCGCGCCCCCCAAGGCCTCGATCTCCAGGCAGCGGCAGTCGATCCAGCCGGCTTCGGTGGCGATATAGCGCCGTCCACTCTGTCGGGCGTTGAGGATCTCGCTCAAGGATATGGCGGCATTGCCTTCGCCGTACGCGGCCGATAGCCAGCACCAGTCGCGCTCAAGGGCCTCGACCGTGATCGTAAGGCGGTCGAAGATCCTGACAGGCTTCAGCTCGGCGTCGACCAGGCAATCCCCGGCCTCGTCCGAGAGACTTTCGATGAAGTTCGGGACCTGAGACGCCTTGAGCACCATGCGCGAGGGCGCGGTGAACTTGCGCTCCTTGCCGCCCGGCCTCTCCAGTTCGGCCAGGATGCCCAGCTCGCGCACATACACCAGGTCGCCGTAGCGGAAGCGCTCTTCCTGCTCATAAAACGCGGCCTCGCCGTTTTCCTGCAGTACCCGGATCATGGGCCGCACGTCCAGGTCCAGCTCCGTGGTGGGGGTCACCTTGAAGATGGACTTGAGCGGCACCGGCTGGATGGATAGCCCGTGCTGATTGGGGAGATAGTCCCGAAACGTCTCCAGAAGCGGCCTCACCTTCAGGGGCGCTACCGGCATGCGCCAGAAGGCGGTCTGATCGTCGCGCAGAAGCGTTACCGTGAATTCACCGCTGCGCTCGTTGACGGCCGGATGGAACCGGTATCCGTCCCCCAGCTCCCGGAAGCCATGGTAAAAAAGACGGTACCAGAAACTGTCCTCCAGGGCCATGCGCCGGGTCTTAAAACCCTGTTCGCGCATGTGGTGTTCCTGTGCGGTAAGGGTGAGCTCAGCGAGCTGGTCAAGGACATATCCCCGGTGGACGGGCGAATCCACCTTGCCCAGGCGCTCGACCAGACGCCGGCGGTCGGCCCCCAGAGAGAAGTAGGTGATCAGTTCACGGCCGTCCGAGCCCAGTACCTTGAGCACGCCTGGTGCGCCCTCCCGGGGATGGCGCAAGCGCACCGAGGCGGGCGTTTCGCGGCAGCCCTCGGCCATCAGGGCCGCCAGACGGCCCCAGGGGCTTGAACGGAAATCCTCGTGCCCTTTGAGCCGTTTGTAGGCACGGGTCAGCTCGATGATATGCCTGCAGGTTTCCATGCGAGCCGTGGAACAGGTGCAGAAGCGATGCCCCTGGCTGAAAACGCCACCACCCCGCACATAGAACGCTATGCCGGGATCAGGGTCGCCCAAATCGGGCACCAGGGCACAGGCCTCCCGATGAAACTCGAGCCGGTCCTTTCCCGCTCCACCCTTTCCGTCCTGCGCGCCGGCGCCGTGTCCGGCAAGGTCTGGTCCCGACGCCTTTTTCCGTCCCATGTGCACCCTCCCACGCGATTGCTGCCGCCATCCATCTATAATAATCCGGACGGAACCCTGTCAAGCTCAAGAGGGGCGCCTCGGTCATGATTGCCAGGCACGACGGGCAGGACTATAATGAGAGAGAAAAAAGGCGTGCGTGATGCGACTCTGGACGATTGCCCCTTGCTATCTCGACCCCCGTGGGTTGACGGCCCTGTGGCGCGAGGGACTCTTGGCCCTTGCGGTGCTGCAAGGCCGGACCCGGGGCTACCGCCGCCATCCGCAGCTGGTCCGCTTCCAGGCCTGTCCCGACCCGGTGGCCGCCATTGCGGCCTACCTGCGTGAGGTGTACGCCGAAGCGCTCAGGCGCGGGTACCGCTACGATGCCGCCAAGCTGCCCGAGATGCGCAGCGTGGACTCGATCGAGGAGACCGACGGACAGCTCGCCTATGAATGGGGGCACCTCAAGCGCAAGCTCGCCGTGCGCAGTCCGCGGCTCTATGACAGGCTGAGGGATATTGCCCAGCCCGCCCCCCACCCCCTCTTCAGGATCGTGCCGGGAGACGTGCGCGACTGGGAAAAAACGTAATCCCCCGAGCATCCGGTGTTTCCCGCCGGGGGCAAGTATGCTATAATGACCTTTTGATCGGAACGATATGAAATGGAATAGGCATGCACAAGGCGGTCGTCATCACCGATAGAGGTCTTATTGTGCTGGCCGCGACGCAAACGGCCGCGGCCCTCTCGCCCCGAGGCCCCATCGAGGCGGGAGACCGGTTGAGCAGTCATTTCCCCAGCCTGGACGAATTCCTGGCCAGCACAAATACGGCCCCGAAGGGCGATCCCCTCCCGCTGGGGGATTCAAACCTCGCGGTAAGGGTCCTGGCCGCCGGCGATTACCTGACCTTCGAGTTCTTGGACCAGTCCGAGCGGGCCGGTGAAACGGAGGCCCTGATGCGCAGGGTCGCCATGCTGGAGCAGGTCATCGACGAGGCGCCCATCGGCATCATGTTCGTGGACAAGGACGAGCGCATCACCGCCTTCAACAAGCAGCAGGAGCTCAACTCGCGCGTGAGCCGGGAAAAGGTGCTGGGGCAGAAGCTGGGCGATATCTTCGACAAGGCGTACAAGAAAAAACCGGTCATGCGCGCCCACCATGATTTCCTCCATGGTCAGCTGCGCCATACCTGGATGCGGTTCGATCACTACCTGCCCCAGTTCTATAACAAGGAGATGACCTTCCGGATCACCGGTTTCCCCCTTATGGATGGCGACGGCGCCGCGATATTCTCGGACATCGAACAGGACCTGTACCGCGAGATGCGCAAGGCCGAAAAGCGCGGGGAAGAGCTCCGCAAATCTCGCCAGTACCTCTCGGCCCTGCTGGACGCCTCGCCCAACCTGGTCATCTCGGTCGATGCCGAGCGCCGGGTCTTGAGCTACAACCGCACGGCCGAGCTGGCGCTGGGATATCCGGCCTCGCAGGTCATGCATACCCCCGTGGACCGCTTCTTCCCCATCGACGAGATCCCGACCCTGCAGGAAGCCATCGCCTCGCCCGGTCAGTGGTATGGCACCTTTCACCTCATCCGCTGGGACAAGTCCACCATCCTGATCGAACTGACCGCCACCAAGATCAAGAACAGCCGTTCGGGCCGTGAGATAGCCACGCTCCTCCTGGCCAAGGACATCGAGGAGACCAACAAGCTCCGCCAGAACCTGATCCAATCGCAGAAGATGAGCTTTTTAGGCCAGATCATGGGGGGCCTGGCGCACCAGCTCAACAACCCCCTGGTGGGCGTGGTCAATATCGCCGAGATGCTGCTCACCACCGTGGCGCAGGATGATCCCGGCTACGCGCATATCAAGATGATCAAGGAGGCGGGCGAGACCTGCCGCGACATCATCTCCCGCCTCTTGCGGTTCTCGCGCCGCTCCGACAAGAACATGCCGGTCATCCTGGACATCCGCGACGTGCTCGAGGCCAGCATCGATCTCATCTCCCGGCATGACCTCTTCAAGGGCGTGACTTTGAAAAAGCATCTGCTTGAGGCCCCGCTCATCCACGGCGATGCGGTGTTGCTCCAGCAGGCCTTCATGAACATGCTCTTCAACGCGGCCCAGGCGACGAGGGGGGGCGGCACCATCACGGTCACGAGCACCTTCCGGGGCGCGGCCAACTGGGAGGTCGAGGTCATCATAGCCGATACCGGGGTCGGAATCCCCGCGGACGACATCCCCAGGATCTTCGACCCGTTCTTCACGACCAAGGAGACGGACAAGGGCACCGGGCTGGGCCTGAGCCTGGCCTACTGGATCATCAAGGACCATGGCGGCCGCATCACGGCCGAAAGCGTGGTGGGCCAGGGCACCACCCTGCACGTCTTCCTGCCGGTCATCAGGTACTGATGAGGTGAACATGGACGCACCCAGGATACTCATCGCCGATGACGAAGAATACGTGCGCGCCTTTTTCAAGGGCATCCTCGCGCCTGTCGGCTATACCTTAAGCTTTGCGCGCGACGGGCGTCAGGCCCTGGAGAGCTGGTCGCAGCATGATTTCGATCTGATCATCATGGATATCCGCATGCCCCATTTCAGCGGTCTGGAGGTCCTGGAGAGGATCAGGGCCCAGGACCGGAATACCATGGTCATCATGATCTCGGCCTTCAGCGACATGGAGTCCGTGATCGAGGCCATGCGCTTGGGCGCCAACGATTTCTTCGCCAAACCGTTTACCTCGATCGACAAGATCAGGATCGACATCCGCAACTGTCTGGAACGCGCGCGCCTGGCCAGAGAGAACGAAAGCCTCAAGTCCCAGGTCGACCTGAAGGACGCGCATAGGCAGATGGTCTATGCCAGCAAGGCCATGGAGGATGTCATCGAGATGGCCGGACGCGCCGCGCAGTTCGACAGCCCGGTCCTGATCCAGGGCGAATAGGGCACGGGCAAGGAACTGGTGGCGCGCTTCATCCACCGAAGCAGCGCCCGCAGCGCCGAGGCCTTCCTGGCGATCAATTGCGGGGCCATCCCGGAAACCCTCCTGGAGCCCACGCTCTTCGGCTATGAGAAAGGCGCCTTCACCGGGGCGCACCGCACCACCAGGGGGTATTTCGAGGCCGCGTCCGGGGGGACGGTCTTCTTAGACGAGATCAGCGAGACCTCGCCGTCGTTCCAGATCAAGCTGCTGCGCGTGTTGCAGGAAGGCGAGGTCATGCGTGTGGGCGGCAGCAAGGTGACCAAGGTTGACTTCCGGCTCATCTCGGCCACGAACAAGGACATCCAGGCATTGGTGAAAAGCGGGGCCTTCCGCAAAGACCTCTTCTACCGCATCCATGTGGTCGGCATCAACGTCCCGCCCCTGCGCCAGCGCACCGAAGACATACCGCTGCTGGTCAGGCACTTCGTCGAGCGCGTGAGTCGCAAGAACAAACTCAGGCCCCGGCAGTTCTCCGCCGCGCTGATCGATTACCTGACCGGACTTCCCTGGGAGGGCAATGTGCGCGAGCTCGAAAACCTGGTGGAGCGCCTCCTGGTGGTCTCGACCGCCAAGGTCATCGGCCTGGAGGACCTGCCCCCGGATTTGAAGGATCACACACACACGGCCGTGCCGAGCCTGGCGTATGAGGAAGCCAAGGAGGCCTTCGAGCGCGCCTTCATCGCGAAGCTTCTCGCCCACACCAAGGGCGACCTCAAGGAGGCCTCCCGCGTCTCCAGGCTCGATCTTTCCAGCCTGTACCGCAAGAAAAACCGCTACCTGCCCTGATCTTTGCATTTACGCCAAAGCCTTTGCGGATCTGCAAAGCACGTCCGGCGGCTCACCCGCCATACGATCAAAGAGCTGGCCGCGCCCGCGCCTTGGCGCCTTTGAATCGGACCGCGCCCTGCCCCCCCTATCTCATCCGCAGCGGCGTCATGGCGTTTCTGCAAACCAGGCGGCACATACACCGCCGCCAGTATTTACCTAACTGGTTATGATAGCTGGTTAATGCAACAAAATACCGGAACTGGCACACCCCTTGCTCATATTGTATGACATACGCTCGAAACTAGATAAACTATTGAAATTACACTATCTTCAAGGAGGTTGTATGCCCGTATTCAAAGATACTGCGTTCCTCTATGATTCATTGGGAGGCTTCTGGAAGGAGCTGGCGAACAGGGACGACTTCAAGGACGCCGCCGCCAAGGCCGGGCTGGTGATCAAGTTCGATATCACCGAGCCGGACGCCTCCATCTGGATCACCCCTACCGGGGTCCGTCTCGGCAGCCAGGACATCAAACCGGACATCACCATGAGCCTGACCGCCGACACATGCCATGCCTTCTGGAAAAAGGACTTGAGCCTGCCGGTGGCCTTGGCCAAGCGCCACATCAAGGCCAAGGGCAATATCGCCAAGGTCCTCAAGCTCCTGCCGGTCATCATGCCGGCCTTTGATATGTACCCGCAATACATGGCGAAATTCAATCTTTAGCCGACACCACCCTACGTTACGAGGAGATTGCATATGGACTCAACATCCGTCTCCGGGCTCTTTTCCTATGAAATCGAGGCCCAGTATGAAAAACAACCGGATTTCCCGATCATCACCTTCGACAACGGCGATTATCCCAGCGAGGTGGTGACCTACGCCGACATCTTCACCCAGGGGTGCAAGCTCGCCGCGGCGCTGAAGAAGGCCGGCATCGGCAAAGGCGACCGCTTCAGCCTGGTCATGAAGAACCACCCCGAGTTTGTCTATGCCATGATGGCCGCGTCGCTCACGGGCTCGGTGGTCGTGCCGATCGACCCGCGCTCCAAGGGCAGCAAGCTGAGCTACCAGATCAGGGACTCGGGCTCCAAGGGCATCATCTTCACCAACGAGTACGCCGCCGAGGTCGCCCAGTCGCTGGCCGAGCTCAAGGACGTCAAGGCCCTGGGCGTGATCTACAAGCCCGGCTTCGACAAGAACAGGAACCCTGACTATCCTGACCTGGCCGAGGTCCTCTCCGGAGAGGCCGCGAGCGTCCCGGACGGCCGCAACGTCGATCCGGCCAGCGCCTTCCAGATCATCTACACCTCCGGCACCACCGGCGACCCCAAGGGCGTGGTTTTAAAGGCCAACCGCATGGCCATGTATAAGCTCCTGGCCCAGTTCGTCTGGCAGTACGCCGCGGACGACGTGCTCTATACCGGCCTGTCGCTGTCGCACGGCAATGCCCAGGCCGTCACCATGACGCCGTCTCTGACGCTGGGCGTGCGCTCCGTGATCAGCCGTTCGTTCACCAAGAGCCGGCTGTGGGACGTATGCCGCAAGTACGGCGCCACAACGTTCTCGCTCCTGGGCGGCATGATGATGGGCATCTACAGCGAACCGCGCAAGGAGGACGACGCCGACAACCCGGTGAAAAAGGTGATCAGCGCCGGTACGCCGATCGCCATCTGGAAGGACTTCGAGGAGCGTTTCGGGGTCAAGATCCACGAATGGTATGGCGCCGTGGAAGGCGGATTCGCGCACAACCCCCCGGGCGTGGGGCCGTTGGGCTCCTTCGGCAAACCCCTGGAGGGCATCATGGAGATGAAGGTGGTGCGCGAGGACGACAGCGAGTGCGCCCCGGGCGAGATCGGCGAGCTCGTCAGCCGGATGGTGGGCGCCACCAAGGAAGAGGTGGAGTACCACGGCAAGCGCGATGCCTCCGTGGCCAAGACCCGCGGCGGCTGGCTCAGGTCCGGCGACATGTGCCACACCGATGAGAACGGCTGGCTCTTCTTCGATTTCCGCAAGGGCGGCGGGCTCCGTCGCCACGGCGACTTCATCCTGCCGGAATACGTGGAAAAGGCCCTGGCCGATCTGCCCGAGGTCAGCGACGTGTGCGTCTACGGCATCCCCTCCCAGGCGGGCGCGCCGGGCGAGAGCGATATCGTGGCCGCCATCGTGCCCGCGGCGGGCACGGAGGTGAATCCTAGCTCTATCTTCAAGACGCTCAAGAACAGTCTCGAAACCAACTCCATCCCATCGTACCTCCAGGTGGTCTCCGAGATCCCCAAGAGCGCCTCGGAGAAGAACCTCGACCGGATCTTAAGGGAGGAATTCGTGCCGAACGCGGCCAATGTCTACACCTTTGCCGACTATCGCTGATAAACAAAGGAGAGAGCAATGTCATCCTATGCCTATGATTACTCCGACCTGAATACCGCGGCGCTGGAACTGACCGCGGACCACGAGGAACTCAAGACCAACCTGCGCCGTTTTGCCATGGAAAACCTGCGCCCGGCCTCCATCGAGCTGGACAAGATGAAACCAGAGGACGTGATCAAGGAAGGTTCGCTCTTCTGGCAGAACATGCGCAAGATGCACGAGCTCGGCTACCATACCCTCTTCGTCCCCGAGGCCTACGGCGGCATCGGGCTCGACCCGGTGAGCATCCACATCTTCATGGAGGAACTGGCCTATGCCAGCGTGGGCTTCGCAGTGGCCGCGGGCGTGGACTGCTTCCCTTCGTTCATGGCCAACCTGACCGTCAGCGACCATCCCGAGCTGGAGCACAGCATCATCCGCCCCTTCGTCAACGACGTGGAGTGCCGCAACACGGCCTGCTGGGCCATCACCGAGCCGGCGCACGGTTCGGACATCCTCATGGCCGGCACGCCCTACTTTCACAACCCCAATATCAGCCATCAGGTGGTGGGCAAGAAGGTGGGCAAGGACTACATCATCAACGGCCAGAAATCGGCCTGGGTCTCCTGCGGCCCCACGGCCAGCAAGGCCGCGCTCTTCTTCGGCGTCGATCCCAACCAGGGCATGGCCGGCGGTGTCATCGCCATCGTGGACCTCATGCAGAAGGGCGTTTCGCGCGGCAAGCCGCTCGACAAGATCGGACAGCGCGAGCTGCCGCAGGGCGAGATCTATTTCGACGACGCCGTGGTCCCGGAGGACTATGTGCTCTGCGATGCCGAGGCCTACGAGGAGATGAGCTCGCTCATCCTGGGCGTGGCCAACGCCGGCATGGCGACCTACGCCCTGGGCGGCGCGCGCGCGGCCTTCGAGGAGACGCTCACCTATTCACGCGAGCGCATCCAGGGCGGGAGGCCTCTGTGCGACCACCAGGCCGTGCAGTACAAGCTGGCCAACATGTTCATCGGCGTGGAGGCCGCGCGCCAGATGTCGCGCTCGGTCATGAACTTCAACCTGACCTGCTTCCCGCCGCGCACCGAGTACTCCATCGCCTCCAAGGTCTTCTGCACCAAGACGGCCTTCGACGTGGTCAACGACGGCGTCCAGATCCACGGCGGCTACGGGTTGTCCAAGGAATACTTCATCGAAAAGCTCTTCCGCGACATCCGCGCCTGCATGATCGAGGACGGCTCCAACGACAGCCTGACCATCGCCATCGCCAATCATATCCTCTTCGGGGATACGCCATACTAAAAGACACAAGGGAGAAGACAAGATGAATGATGTTTTTGTCATCGGCGTCGGCATGATACGCTTCAACAAGTATCCCGACAAAACCGTGCGCGGCATGGGCGTGGAGGCGACCAACCTGGCGCTGAAAGACGCCGGGCTTACCAAGGAAGACATCCAGGCCGCCTATGTCTCCAACACCTTCTGGGGCATGTACGCCAACCAGCATTCCATCCGGGGCGAGATCATCCTGAGGGACATGGGCATCGACGGCATCCCGATCGTCAACTGCGAGAACGCCTGCGCCGGGGCGTCGACCGCCATGCACCTCGGGGTGAACGCCATCAAGGCCGGCATGTGCGACGTGGTCCTGGCCCTGGGCACCGAGAAGATCACCCACGAGAACAAGGCCCTGGCGCTGGGCGCCTACGCCTCCTGCATGGACGTGGAAAACCTGGACAAGGCCTTGAACCTCTTCATCTCGGTCAGCAAGACCATCAACATCGAGATCCCGGAGGGTGAAACCCCGCCCGGATCGGACCGCAGCATCTTCATGGACACCTATGCCATGGGCGCGCGCTGGCACATGTCGAAGTTCGGCAGCACACAGAAACAGCTGGCCGCCATCTGCGCCAAGAACCATTTCCACGGATCGCTCAACCCCCTGGCCCAGTACCAGACCGACATGAGCATCGAGGAAGTGCTGGCCGACCGGCCGGTGTCCTACCCGCTCACGCGCGCCATGTGCGCACCGGTGGGCGACGGGGCCGCGGCCGCCATCCTGTGTTCGGCAAGCTACCTGAAACGTCTGAAAAACGCCCGCCCGGTCAGGATACTGGCCTCCGTGCTGGGTTCCGGCCGGGACCGCGACTTAGACGGCGAGGACATCGGCGAGCGGCTTTCCCGTCAGGCCTATAATATCGCCGGCGTAGGCCCCAAGGACATCAGCCTGGCCGAGCTCCACGACGCCACGGCCTATGGGGAGCTGCATCAGAGCGAGGTCATGGGCTTCTGTCCGATCGGCGAGGGCGGCCCCCTGGCCCTGAGCGGGGCCACAAGGTTGGGCGGGAAGATCCCCTTGAACACCAGCGGCGGGCTTGAGTGCCGTGGGCACCCGATCGGCGCCTCCGGTCTGGCGCAGATCCACGAGGTGGTCACCCAGCTGCGCGGCGAGGCCGGGAAACGCCAGGTGGAGGGCGCCCGCATCGGCCTGACCGAGAACGGTGGCGGCAACCTGGGCGTGGAAGAGGCCTCCATGACCATCCACATCATGGAGAAGGTGTAGCATAGTGACGGATGTATTCCCTGCCCCTTGAGCGTTCAGGGGGCAGGGCTTGGGATTGATTCTCTATTTTTTAAAAGGAGGGTACTTATGTCCGGTTTATGGGAGAGAAAGTTCGGCCATTTAAGCGACCCGCCGGTGGCTACGGCGCCCTTTACGATCAAGCTTGATGAGGACAAATGCATCGGCTGCGGCCTGTGCCTCAAGCAGTGTCCGTGCCAGACCCTGGCCCTGGTGGAACGCGAACCGTCACCGCTCCAGCAGCCGGCCTGTCAGTTTGCCTGCCCGTGCGGCACCGACATCCGGGGCTACATCAAGGCGCTCAATGCAGGCACGTCCTTGGAAACGGCCTGGCGCATGATCGTCCAGACAAACCCCCTGCCCGCCATCACGGGCCGGGTCTGCCCGCACAGGTGCGAGAGCGCCTGCAATCGCCGTGGTGTGGACAGCGCTCTGAACATCAACAAGATGGAGTCCTCGATCGGAGACTACGGCATCGAACACAACCTGGCCTTCGAGAAACCCAAGGTCACCAACGGGAAGAAGGTGGCCGTGGTCGGGGCCGGGCCATCGGGCATGAGCTGCGCCTACCACCTGGCGCGCCTGGGGTATCAGGTCACGGTCTTCGACGAAAACGATCAGCCGGGCGGCATGCTGCGTTCCGTCCTGCCGCGTTTCAGGCTGCCCATTTGGGTGGTCGACAAGGAACTGCAGCGCATCATCGATCTCGGGCTTGAGATGCGCTTGGGCACCAAGGTCGGCAAAGATGTCAGCCTGGATGATCTGAAGAAGGACTATCAGGCCGTCTATGTCGCCATCGGCGCCCAGAACGGCAAGGCCCTGGGCGTGAAAGGCGAAGGGAGCCAGAACGTCTATGACGGCCTGTCTTTCCTCAGGCTGGTGGCGGCCAAGAAGGCCCCCACGCTGGGCAAGCACGTGGTGGTGATCGGCGGCGGCAACACGGCCATCGATGCGGCCCGCATCGCGCGCCGCATGGGGTCCGAGGTGACGGTCCTCTACCGCCGCGGCCGCGCTGAAATGCCCGCCGCCGATCGCGAGGTCGAGCTCGCCACCGAAGAAGGCGTGCGCATCGAATTCACGTGCGCGCCGCTGGCCTTCAATCCGAACGGCGGCAAGTCCGTCAAGACCGTGAGATGCGGACGGATGGAGCTGGGAGAAAAGGACGCCTCCGGACGCGCCGCGCCGCGCCTGATCCCGGGCAGCGATTTCGAGGTCCAGGCCGATGCCGTTATCTCGGCCATCGGCCAGGAGCTCGTCCCGGCCGGGTTTGATGCCCTGCTCAAAGGCGGCCTGATCGGCGCCGACGACAACGGGCTCACCGCTGAGAAAGGCGTCTTCTCCGGCGGCGACGCCGCGGCCGGTCCCGCCACGGTGGCCCTGGCCATCGGCGCCGGCATGCGCGCGGCGCTCGCCATGGACGCCTACGTGCAGGGCCGCGCATTGCCCGCCAACCACACGAAAAAGGAGGTCTCGTTCGCGGGCATCCCCTTATCCGAGCATGAGAAGCTCGCGCGCAACGAGGCCGTCTGGCTTGCGCCCGCCCAGAGAATAGCCGATCTGGAGCGGGAAGAGTGCGCCTCGATCAAGCCGGAGCAGGTCCTGAACGAGGCCGGGCGGTGCCTGGGGTGCGGCACGTTCAAATCCGCGTTCGTCGGCCTGCCCTATTTCGGCAAGATCTGCATCGCCTGCCACAACTGCGAGGCCATCTGCCCGCATGACGCGCTGAAATTCCCGAATTACTACCAGATCGATCATGGCCGCTGGGCGACGGACTTCACCATCCCTCAAGACTCCGAGGGTGGTCCGAACCCCTTCCAGGAACAGCAGACCCCGGACTATGAAGGCCTGGCCCCGCGCCTTACCGCGGTCGAGGACGTGATCTATCGCCGCCGTTCCAACCGCGTCTTCAAAACCGAACAGGTCCCGGCCGAGATGATCCACCGCATGCTCGAGGCCGGACGCTTCGCGCCCTCGGCCGGCAACTGCCAGCCCTGGCAGTTCGTGGTGGTGCGCGACCGGGCCCTGCTGGACGAGCTCAGCGCCGCCTGCACCAAGACCTTGACCATGGTGAGCAAGATCTACCAGGGCAGAGACCCCTTGCGGCAGATGGTCAAGAACAGCCTGGCCTTCCTCAAGCCCGATTCCATCGACCAGCGCCCCATGGTGGCCATCCAGGCCCTGACGCTGCCGCAGTTCGGCCAGAAGGATCTGGATGTCTTCTTCCACGCCCCGACCGTCATCTATGTCCTGGTCAACAAAATGGGCATCTCCAAACCGATCTTCAGCACCGGCATGTGCTGCCAGAACATGGTCCTGGCCGCGCATGCCATGGGCCTGGGCACCTGCTACTCGGGCTTCGGCGCCGAGCCGGTCAATCTCAACCCCAGACTCAAGGCCAAGCTCGGCATCGCCTGGCCGTACGACAACGTGGCCACCACGATCTGCGTGGGCTTTCCCGCCGTACCCATCGACAAGCCGGTATGCCGGGAATATCCCAAAGTGAATTGGATTGAATAGGGAGAAGGAGGGTATGATGTCAACAAACACGTTCGATATGCACGGTTTCATCGATACCGCGCAGGCCTTTGCCGCCAAGAGCGTAGCCGCGATCTTCGACGGCGAGCATGCGGACGGGGCCCTGGAAAAGGTAGACGATGTCCTGGCGACGGCCTTTGCCATCGGCCTGGCGGCATCGCCTGATCCGAACCAGCCCGGGCATGAGTACGGCATCTGGGGCGCGGCGCTGTCCGAGACCGGTCTGGCGCCCTCGGCCCTGATGCTCTCGGCCGTGGCCGAGGTCTGCGGCGGTGTGGCCCTGAACCTGCACGTGCAGGGTCTGGCCTCGCAGGTCATCGCCATGGCCGGCCGCGCGCCGAAGACGCCGCCCGCCAGGGTGGCACCGGCCATCCAGGAGGAGTTCGGCCTGCCCGGCTGGGGCACCCTGCACATCCCCACCCTGGACGCGCCGGCCCATGTCATCAGCCAGGCCAGGAGAGAAAAGGACGGCTATGTCATCGACGGTCTCAAACCGTTCCTGTACGCCATGCCCGGGGCCGAGGCCGCGGTTGTCTTCTGCCGCGTCCAGGACAACTGGGGCTGTTACCTCATCCCCTTGGACGCCGCGGGTGTGCAGAGCTCGGCGGTCGGGACGCGCACGGGTCTGCGCGCCTCATATCTGAGCCACCTGAGCCTGAAGGACGTCAGGATCGGGGCCGAGGCCAGGCTCGATGACGGCGACGCCCTGCCGCTTTTGATGCGCGTTTTGAGCCTTAACTGGCTCGGGCTGGCCTCCATCGGCGCCGGCATCGCCCGCGGCGCGGTGAAAGCGGCCCGCAAATATGCCTCCGAACGCTACCAGGGCGGAACCATGCTCGAGAACCTGCCGGCCGTGCGCATGCTCATCGCCGGGGCCGAGTCCAACATGGAGGCCGCCTGTGCCCTTGCGGCTAGCGCGGCCGGTATGGACCCGGGGGACCCGGGGCTCATGCGCGCCTGCGCCATCGCGCGCCTGACCGGGCTGCAGCTCTCGGCCGAGGCCGTCACCGACAGCCTCCAGGTCTTCGGCGGCTACGGGTACATGGAGGATTACGGCATGGAGAAGCGTCTGCGCGATGTCACGGTCTTGAAATCCATGGCCGGAACCCCCCAGTACTTGAAGCAGTTTATCTTTGAATCCGCGGAGGTGCGCTCATGAAAAGCGTCGATCAGTCCAAGACCGTCCATGCCCAGAAATCCGTCATGCCGCCCGCATCGCCGAGCGGTACGGCCCCTGTCCCGCGCATTAAAACCGCCGCTTCGGGATCAGCGCCACAGCCCGATCCGACACTGAAGCGGCGCATCGAGGAACTGGCCATGCCGGGGGCCGGGCGCAAAATGAATATCCTCGGCCGGCTGCTGGTCGACAGCGCCGAGAAGACCATCTGGGACCGCGACACCGCCACCCTGCCGGTCGGCGCCCGCTACTGGAGGAAAAAGGCGCGCGACTTCGCCCGCACCTATTTCAGGCCCGACGCCCTGGAGGCGGACCTCGATCCTTACCGCTACGACCCCAAGCCGCTGCTGTCAGCGGCCGCCAAGGCCGGTTTCCAGACCCTGATGCTGCCCTTCCCGCTCGGCAGCGCCGAACCGCTCACCTATATCAGATCCACCGTGATCCAGGTGGCCGCCGTGGCCGAGGAATTCACGACCGAATGCGGCGGCCTGGGCCTGCTGCTCCTGGCCCATCACCTGGGCTGCGCCCCGGTCCTGCTCTCCGGTCATGTCCCTTCCATGCTGCGCCACCTCCTGCCGTTATACGGCCGCCTGAAACAGGGCGCCGCGGAGAGCATGGCCTTTGCCATCACCGAACCCGGGGCCGGGTCCGACGTGGAGGACACCGAGGGCGGGGCCCAGGCCCACCTGGTCACCACCGCCAAGCGGGCCAAGGGCGGCTATATCATCAACGGCCGCAAGTGCTTCATCTCCGGCGGCGGCTTCGC
This sequence comes from Deltaproteobacteria bacterium, assembly GCA_029574005.1. Classification (GTDB taxonomy): domain Bacteria; phylum Desulfobacterota; class Desulfomonilia; order UBA1062; family UBA1062; genus JAKQBR01. The sequence goes on from JAKQBR010000341.1 coordinate 23,625, forward strand.
CCAGAGCGCTACCCTCTATGCCAAGCTGGAAGGCGAAGGCATCGAGTCCTGGACCTGTTTCGTGGTGGACAAGAAGATGCCGGGCTTCTCCGTGGGCCGGCGCGAGCACAAGCTCGGGCAGAGGGCCTCGGATGCCTCGGAGCTGATCCTGGAAGACGTCTTCGTGCCCGAGGAGAACGTCGTGGGCAAATTGAGGAGCGGCTGGGCCAACAACCGCAACGTCCTGAACTACTCCCGTCCCTGCGTGGGCGCCATTGCCCTGGGCACCGGCCGGGGGGCCTTCGAACGCGCCCTGGAGTTCTGCCGCCGCACCTACCTGGGGCCCAAGCGCCTGATCGACTACCAGGATGTGCAGATCACCCTTTCCGACATGGCCATGAGCCTGTGGGCGGCGCGGGCCATGATCTGGCACAGCTGCGCCCAGCTCTTGCGCTGCAACCAGGCCGCCTCGGCCGCGGCCAAGGTCACCGGCTCGGATACGGCCTTCAAGGTCTGCAATCAGGCCCTGGAGCTCATGGGCGACCACAGCTATGTGCATGCCAACTCCGCGGAGCGTCTGTGGCGCGATTCGCGCTTGACCCAGATCTACGAGGGCACCAACCAGATCAACCGCCTGGCGCTGATCGAGGCACAGTGGGAGGCCGAGTTCAATAAGTAATGACCGCCCCCGCCCCCTCGCCCCCCAAAAGGGGCCGAATGGGGGATGGGGGCGGATTTTTTTCAATCGAGGAGGTTGCATGTACACCATCGCAGGCCGGCATGTCCTGATCACCGGGGCGGCCTCCGGCATCGGCCGCGCGCTTTCCGGCTGTTTCGCCAGGGAAGGCGCCCATCTCTTCCTGGGGGCACATCCCGCAGAGGAGGCGAAGATCAAGACCTGGGCCGACGAGCTGAGCGGCCGCTACGGCGTCAAGACCTGGACTTTCCCGGTGGACCTCTCCCATGCCGACGGGCCGGAGACCCTGTACTGGCAGGTAAACGCCCTGGGCCTGCCGACCGATGTCCTGGTCAATAACGCCGGGTTGATCGCATACGGCAATCTGCACCAGATCCCCCTGGACCGTCAGGAGCAGATCATCAGGGTCAATGCCCTGGCCTACTTCAAGCTCATGCGGCTCATCCTGCCCGATATGATCAAGCGCGGGCAGGGCCGCGTCCTGAATGTCTCGTCCGTGTCGGCCTTCCAGCCCACGGCCCACCATGCCGTATACGGCGCCACCAAGGCCTTTGTCCAGAGCCTGAGCGAAGCGGTCAACGCCGAGCTCGCCGGCACCGGTGTCAAGGTGGCGACCTTCAACCCTTCCTATACGAATACCCCCCTGCTCAAGGGCGAAGGCTTCCCCAAGCAGCTCTGGTGGTACGCCTTCAGCGGTTTGAATTCACCGGAGGAGGTGGCCGAGAAAGGCTTCCAGGCCTTCAAGGCCGACAAATCGTTCTACATACCGGGCTGGCATAACTGGTTCGTGCACGCCGTGCTGCAGCGTTTCGTCCCGCGCCGCCTGGCGGTTCTGATCTCGGCGCTGGTGCTGAAGCCAAGGAGCTAAGCCGATGCGCACTGTCTGCATCACCGGCGCCAGCGGTTACATCGGGAGCAAGATCGCGCTCTTCCTGTCTCGGCAAAAAGAGGTCGAACACATCGTGGGCCTGGATATCCGCCCCCCCAGACAGGCGATCCCGCGGTTTCGCTTCTACCAGTGCGACGTGCGCGATCCGATCGACGGGATCCTGGAAGAAAACGCCGTGGACACCATGATCCACACCGCCTATGTCCTGCCGCCCATCCATGACAAGGGCCTCATGGAGGACATCAACGTGGGCGGGACGAAAAATGTCCTGACGGCCTGCGCGCGCCACCGGGTAGAGCACGTGCTGTACACGAGCTCGTCCACGGCCTACGGGTTTCACCCCGACAACGACCATCCCTTGACCGAAACGAGCAGGCTGCGCGGCAATGACGACTTCACCTACAGCAAGAACAAACGCGAGATCGAACTGGCCATACCGGTATGGCTCAAGGGCAACCAGGACATGCGTCTGACGATCCTCAGGCCCTGCTTTGTCGTGGGCCCGGGCTTCAACAACCCCCTGGCGCGCTATCTGCGGAAAAAGATCGTGCCGCTGCCCAGACGCACCGAGGCGCTGCAGTTCGTCCACGAAGACGATCTCGTTCGGATCATCTACCTGGTCCTGCGGGATAGAAAGAGCGGGGTCTACAATGTGGGCGGAGACGGCGTCGTGCCCTTTGCCGAGATGGCGAAAAAGCTGGGCGGGTTGCTCGTGCCCCTGCCCGACCCGGTCCTGACCTTCTTCAATGCCATCGCCTGGAACCTGCGCCTCTCCTTCCTAAGCGAGTTCCCCAATCCGGCCATGAACATGGTGCGCTATCCCTGGGTGGTAAGCAGCGAAAAGCTCAAGCGGGAATTGGACTACACCTATCAGTATACGTCCCGTGCCGCCTTCGATGATTTCGTCGCCTGGGCGCGTAAAAGCTGAGCGCAGATCCGTGGCCCCCGCTCGATCCCCATGCCGCCGGGGCCTTGATCGATCTTTTCTCAGATGGGCGGCCGGGCGGGTCGCGGGAAAAGACAGCGCGCAGTTACCTGCGCTTGCCGCCCAAGAGCGAACCCAGCACCCCGCGGATGATCTGGCGGCCGATCTGGCTGCCGATGGCGTGCGCCGCGCTTTTGGCCATGGCCGATACGAGCTTGCCGGTCTGTGACTGGGCCGAGGCGGCCGATGGTTTCCTGGCCGGGGCACCCGCGGCCGGGGCTTCCTTTTGCCCGGCCCGGTTCTTGAGCTCCTCATAGGCCGACTCACGGTCTACGACCTTCTCGTAATGCCCGAAGATTGTGGAACCCTGGATGACGGCGCGGCGTTCATCACCCGCCAGGGGGGTCAGGCGGCTGCGCGGCGGACAGATGTAGGCCCGCTGAACCACGGTCGGCGCGCCCTTGGCGTCCAAGACCGACACCAGGGCCTGGCCGACCTCCAGCTCGGTGATTGCCCTGGCCACATCGAGCGTGGGGTCGGCGCGGAAGGTATCGGCCGCGGCCCTCACGTTCTTCTGATCCGCGGGGGTAAAGGCCCTCAAGGCATGCTGCACGCGATTTCCCAGCTGCCCCAGCACGGCTTGCGGCAGGTCCAGGGGGTTCTGGGTGATGAAATAGACGCCCACGCCCTTGGAGCGGATCAGGCGCACCACCTGTTCGATCTTGTCCACCAGGATCTTGGGCGCGTCGTCGAAGAGCAGGTGGGCTTCATCGAAGAAGAACACCAGCTTGGGCTTCTCCGGGTCACCCACCTCGGGGAGCTGCTCGAAGAGCTCGGA